>CAMBZS010000068.1 GCA_945872335.1 Bordetella parapertussis
ACGCCCCGGTCACATACCGACCAAATTGCGCCGGGTGAGTGCGATACCAGGATGATCGCTGTGCCGTCGCGTTTGAGTTTCAGAATGTAGTCAAAGCATTTTTTCTGAAAGTTCAGGTCGCCGACCGCGAGGACTTCATCCATAAGCAACACATCAGGACGGCTGAGCGCGGCAATCGCAAATCCCAGCCGAACATACATGCCGCTTGAGTAGTTTTTGACGGGCAGATCAATAAATTGACCCAGCTCTGAGAAGGCGACAATTTCATCCATCAAATCGTCGATTTCGTGGGTGCTGAGTCCCAGCAGTGTGCCGTTCACATATACATTTTCACGGCCAGAAAGCATGGGAGCAAAGCCCGCGCCGGCGGCGATCATGGCTCCCACTCTGCCCCGAAGGCTCGCCCGTCCCCGGTCAGGGGCGTAAACCCCATTAAGGATACGCAGCAGCGTTGACTTTCCGCAGCCGTTGACCCCCATAATGCCAAGCGCCTCGCCGCGCCTGACCTCGAAGCTCACGGCGTTAACCGCCCAGAATTCGCCCTCTCGCAGATCTCCGGTTGTGCTCGCTCGCCCGAGAAGCCGCTGGCTCATGTCGCGCAAGCCGTATTTCATGGATTGCCGCAGCGTGAGACCAAATTTTTTGGACACGCCTTCGACGCGAATCGCCCAATCAGCGTCTGTTCCCGTCATAGCCGCTCCGCGACCTTATCCTTGATGAGGTAGAACGAATGCAAACCGAGGCTGAGTACAACCAAAGAAAACACGGTTGCGACTGCAAAGGCCTGCGGGTCGGGAAACTCGCCCAGCACGAACAGACTTCGCGGCGCATCTACAAGATAGGTCATTGGGTTCCAGGCGACGATGGTGGCAAGCACACCGTCGCCGAATTCTGGCTTATAGACCACCGGCGAAAGAAACATCAGCAGATTCAGAAAAGTGGACATAATGCCGGTGAGGTCACGCGCCACCGTTCCGATCACCGAAAAAATCAGGCCCAGTCCGAGTCCGATAAAAACCACCGGCAGTAGGACGATGGGATAGATGAGCGCCCACACCGACGGGCTGATGCCAAGCAAAAGCGAAAAGAACAACACCACCAACCAGTGCACCAGAATGCTGTAGAAGACGTTGGCCATGCCAGTGATCGCAAAGGTGATCTTCGGAATGTTGGTCTTCATGATGAGGTCCTGATTGCCCTGCAGGCCACCACTCACCACAACAAAAACACTGGACAGAAACCCCCATATGCCCATGCCGATCACGATATAGATCGGGTAAGGCATGGTGGTTTCCCCGGGGTTCAGGATGCCGGTTCGGTATAGAAAAACGAACGGGAAAATCGCAAGTAACGGTGCGATGACGACCCAAAAATAACCAAGAAGCTTTTGGCGAAACTGCCCAACGAAGTCACGTTTGAAAAGATGCCAGATGACATGCCGGGAAAAAAATATTTCGGTCCAGGCGGTTTTCAAAGAGCCGAAAAAACCTTTCGCATCACCCGCGGGTTCGTAAATGCGAATCAATTCCTTGGCTTTGTCAGCCATGACTGGGCTTTTCTGCAACGAATGAATAAAGACGCCCTGGCGACTGGTTGTACCAATTTACAGCCTTTGCCAGCAGCGGCACGAAAACATTTCCCAGACCGCGCTCGCGATTGAAAACCCAGTTTGTGAAGCCACTTCCGAGTCGCTTTGAAAGGGGGGCGCTGCAAATTCTGACCCATTGCGCTTCGGTCATCGGGAAATAATTGATGGGTGAATCAAAGGGTGCAAATACTTTTCCGAGTCGTAGCCCGGCATTGGTGATGGCACCGGTGTACTCGCTCAGCAAAAATGCATTTTCTCCGCCATAGAGATGGTGCAGCGGATGGCTATTGAGAAAAGCCTGGAGATCTTCGTGTTTGCTGATGACGTGCTCGCGCGTGGCGATCATGCGGCCGCCAGGTTTAAGGACGCGAAAGATCTCCCGGCAGGTTTGAGGGAGGTCACGCGCGTGATGCAAAACCTGTCGGCAGTTCACCAGGTCAAAAGTGTTGTCGGGGAAGGGGAGTTTTTCAGAAAATTCGCTCACCACCGTAATAGAAAGGCGACTTTCGAGGGCGAGTGCCCGAATGGCGCCCGCGCCGATCAGGGCACTGGGGTCGGGCTCTAGGGCGGTGACTGTCCATCCTTCCTTGGCAAGCGCGTAGCTGCTGATTCCTCTGCCCGCGCCCAGGTCAAGCGCGCGTCCGTCACCAGCATGGGGCATGAGCGCGGCAATTGATTTCCATTCGACGCTATTCCAGAAGCGTTCGGCGGCTTCTGCGAGGGGGTCGTCAAAATAACAGGCGCGGACCAGATCCTGCTTTTCTGGCTCGCTTCGTAGCCACTCGACTGCTTGCTCCCACGACAATGTCTGCTTCATCAGGTCTGCGCTTTGAGTTCTTGGGTGGCATCAAGATCATTGAGCGTAGTGACTTGCCCTGAATTGACATCAACGACCGGCAGATGCTTGATTTCTTCGTAGCGACGCGTACCGCCAAGGAAATTGAGGTTGCCCTGTCTGTCGCGAGAATCGCGAAACCGTGACTCGACATAGGCTTCACGGGTTGTTAGGGGCTTTAGTCTGCCGAGACGGTCGCGCCGAACGAAGAAAATATTATTACCGACCCGATTGGAACCTACCAGCGCGTAGCCTTTTCTAGCGCCGAGATCTTCAAAAGCGCGCATTGAGGCGCCCCAATAAAGACACGAGTAATGTGCTGTGGCACGATCGAATTCGCGTGCGTAGGGAATGGAGACGGCGTGATTTGGACCAAATACGCTATTCCACTCGGCCACAACGATCACTGGATTCACGACATCAATCTTTTCCCAGATCCAGTAATCGTTACCGTCGATGTCAACGCTGAGAATTCCGATATTGCCGGTAAAGCCGCTGTCGCCGATCAGGCTGTTGATGTTGTCACGGTCAATCCACGCAGCGATAGCGGTGAGGTCGTTTCGCCAGTAAATGTCACTGCGACGTACCCCCTCCATGTACTCTCGGCTACCGTCTATGATTAATCCGCGCCAATGGTCGCCCTGTAAAAGAAATCGGGTATTAGATTCCAGATAGTCCTGCACGCCAAATTCGACGAACGTTTGTTCGCCACGATCGATGCCGGTCTCGCGGATCAAATGCTGCAGGATGCCGTCTTCACCGTACTGCGAAAAAACCTTGAACTCCGCGTCCTGCAGGTGGTCCAGTGGTGCGCGGTCGGCGTTTTGCAGGGCGAGGGTTCGTCCCTGCAGGATCATCAAGTTTTCAATCTGGCGCAACGACGACGCGAATTGCCGCCCGGCTACACCAGTGACCTGCTGGATGACCGGCTCGGCGATTAGGCGTGCGAGAGAGGAAAGGGAAAATTTCATGTTGTTGTTGGGTTTCAGGGCTTACACGCCAAACAGCGTCGGCTCGATGTTGCCTACAGCGGCTGGATGATGGGCGTGACAGCGTTTCGGTAAAGGACGCCGGGTGGTACGTCTTCAGTGACAATGGAGCGCGCTGCGATGATGCTGCCGGCGCCGATCCGAACTCCGCGGAGAATGGTGACACCAAAGCTGATCCAAACATCGTCTTCGATGACGACCGGAGACGAGTGCACCCCGGGAAGGTCATTGGAGTGTACAGGATGCCCCTGCTCGATGATTCTGCGAAAGTGTTGGTGCCGTTCGGTTGGGTCAGCAGAGTGCGCGGTGCCGTCGTGAATGTTGACATCATGTGAAATCAGGACCCGATTGCCGATCGTGATGGATGCCATTGACCATACTTCGGTACGGACGCCGATATAGCACCACTCACCGACCGATATTTCGCCGCCGTGTCCGTAGGTAAGGAGTCTTCCTCGACAGAATGAATGGTTGCCGAGCGAAATTGCGGCTTTCTTTCCGAGTAAATTATCGATGATCGCTTCGGGGCCAAGTGCTGCGCCTTGTCCCAGCAGGCAGTTTGGATCGGCACTTGAAAAACGCCCCGCCCGCAGTGCGCTGGTGAGGCGGGCGCCCAGGTGTTTAATCAAATGCATGCCGAATTCTCGCGCGTAACCTTTGCCACCAGAAAATCGCTTTTGAGTTTACCTTCGCGGAGAGTCCGGTCTGATCCCTCAACGCTTTTTCCAAAAGCTCCAAATCATGGGGCAGGTGCGTTAGTTGGGCTGGGAACAAAATTTCGTCAGGTAATTGTTGTGCGGTTGAATTGATGTTGGTGTTTCCAAGCGCAGTTCCAGCTCCGCAGTGGACACCGGACCCATCAAATCCCTCATTTGATACCAGCGTCTGAACGGGGTATACAACTTCGCCTTTGTTTTGCGACACGGCATACCACCACAAGATACCCCACGAGTCGTTTCGGCCGGCTAAGCGATCTTCCAGCATGGCAATGTATTTACCCGCGCCGTTTATTTCGAACCGTGAGACCCAAGCCTGATCGCTGCGAGCGACGGGCCATTCCTTAGGCGTCCACGAAAACTTTCTCCATGCCCTGTCCCATGTTCCCCACCCCCATGTCGAGGTCACTGGCAGAAGAAAGGCATCGGTTGCCCGATCGGAAGGCGGTGCAATTGTATAGGCGCCGACTTGCATGACTTCGTGAACCTCTGCATAACGGTCAAGTGCAGAGGCCATGAAATGCAGGAAGTCCGGCGACACCATCAGGTCATCTTCTAAAACGACAACCCTTCCGTGACTGCTGCAGAGTTGGCCCACCCCGTCGACGATGGATTTCGCCAGCCCCAGATTGACAGGCCGCTCGATGACCCGAGCCGAGAAACGCCCTGCGTTTTCGGCAAGCACTCGACGTACTTCGCTTACGCCCGCTTCAGCCTCGGCAGTTTTCGGGCCGTCGGAGAAGAAAAAGAATTCGAACTCGTCTCTTCGCCGGCATGCTGCCAGTGCATCAAGCGCTCGCGCCGTATGAACCGGACGGTTGTAAGCAAAGAAAGCGAGGGGCGTTTTTTGAGAGGCGCTAGTCATACCTTACGGGGCGTGAATGATGGACGTTGACCGCGATCGGCATCGGGCAAAAGGAAGATTTCATTGCAGATGCTATCAGCCGTTGGCTCAAGCGGCGGTCACGCCGTGCTCGCCTTCATGTGACGCCTGCTGCGTGGCGCTGGCAACCAAGTAACCCGCATGGATATCGGAGCCCTGCCGCTGGCTGAGTTCCTTCCGGGTGATCGAGAACCTGTGGAACCAGCGCTTGGGTTGCGGATGCGTACCGCAAAGAGAAGTGGGGTGGCTGATGGGATTCGAACCCACGACAACCGGAATCACAATCCGGGACTCTACCACTGAGCTACAGCCACCACCGGGAACTGGCCTGCCCGACAGGAATCGAACCTGTGACCCTCAGCTTAGAAGGCTGATGCTCTATCCAACTGAGCTACGGGCAGCAAATCCGCAAAAAAACTTCCGTCGTGCAGCGAGACAACGTCCTCACCGGGCAAGGCCCCGCCGAGATGAAACGGCTTGGCGCTGATCGGGAAAGGATGGTCGGGGCGAGAGGATTCGAACCTCCGACATCTTGCTCCCAAAGCAAGCACTCTACCAGGCTGAGCTACGCCCCGCGAACCCGCGATTATAGCCGAAACGCGGGGACTCGCCCGCTTACTTGCCGTCGCCAATCTTGGCCTCGGCAATCAGCTTGCCAAACCGCTGGAACTCGGCGCGGTTGAACCCTGCAAAGGCCTCAATTGTCATGTCGCGCTGCTCGCCGCCCAGCCCGGCGAGCTTCTGCGATACCTCGGGGATCGTCAGCACACGCCTGAGTTCGTTATGCAGCATGGTCACCACCGGGGCGGGCGTGCCACCCGTGACAAACAACCCGTACCACGTGGACATCTCCAGGTTCGGAACCCCCGCCTCGGCAAGCGTTGGCACATCCGGCAATTGTGCCGAGCGCCTTGGCGACATCACGGCAAGCGGCCGCATCTTGCCCGCGCGAATCTGCGGCATGGAAGACGACGTGGTGTCAAACATCAGCTGCACCGCCCCGCTGATGACATCCACATGCGCCTGGCTGCTGCCCTTGTAGGGCACGTGAATCGACTTCACTCCGGTGGCGAGATCGAACGCCTCGCCGGCCAGGTGCTGCGTGCTCCCCACACCCGACGATCCATAGCGGTACCCCTGCGGCTTGGCCTTCATATCGGCAATCAGCTCGGACACCGTCTTGATGGGTGTCGTGGCCGACACCAGCACCACGTTGGGCACTTCGACGATCATGCCGACCGGCTGTAGGTCCTTCAGCGGATCGTAGGCGAGCTTCAGCATGTGAGGCGCGATGGCCTGCCCGGTGTTGGTCGCCACCAGCAGGGTGTGACCGTCGGGCGCGGCTTTGGCGGTGAGGTCTGCCGCGATCGTATTCGAGGCCCCCGGGCGGTTTTCCACCACGAAGCTCTGCTTCCAGGTGTCGGCGAACCGGTCAGCGAGCATGCGGGCGATCACATCCGTGCCACCACCCGCCGAGGCGCCCACCATGATGCGCACCGGCTTTCCGGGCCAGGCGGGCTGGGCCAGCACATGGGGCGCCAGGGTAATGCCCGAGAGGCCAAGGGCCATGGCGGCTGTTGTGGTCAGAAGGCTGCGTCGGGAACGGGCGGGGCGGGTCATTGTGTGTCTCCTCCTCAAGGCTGCCCGATTCTATCGGCGCCGGCCCGCCTATTACAATCTCTGGATGAGCACCCCAAACACCCCCCAGGATCGCCTCAAGCGGGCGGCTGCGCGCGCGGCTATCGACCATCTGCAGCCCGGCGAGGTCGTGGGCGTAGGCAGCGGCTCGACCGTCAACTTCTTCATCGAGGAACTGGGCGCGCGGCGCGATCAATTTCCAACCGCCGTGTCCAGTTCATCGGGCTCCACCGAGCGCCTGCGCGCTCAGGGCATCAACGTGCTGGATCTCAACGAGGTGATTGCCTCGGGCCGACGGATTCCCGTCTATGTTGACGGTGCCGATGAAATCAACGCATCGCTGCAGATGGTGAAGGGCGGAGGTGGGGCGCTCACGCGCGAGAAAATCGTGGCGGCTGCAAGCGAGCGCTTTGTCTGCATCGTGGATCGAAGCAAATGGGTTGATTGCCTGGGGCGGTTTCCGCTCCCGGTGGAAGTCATTCCAATGGCGGTTGAACTGGTGAGCGTGCGCCTGCGGCTGATAGGCGGCGTGCCTACCGTTCGCGAAGGCAAGGTCACCGATAACGGCAACCTCATTCTCGACGTGGCGGGGCTCAGCATCACCCACCCCGATTCGCTCGAAGCGGAAATCAATCAGTGGGCTGGGGTGGTGACCGTGGGCCTTTTTGCCCGCCAACCTGCGAGCGTGGCGCTGGTGGCCACACCCGAGGGAGTGGAAGAGCGGCGCGCTGCGGGCGCCGCGCCCGCTACTCGCTAGGCGGGACGTAGCCTGCGGGCTTGTCGCCGCCGTCGCCGAAGAAATATTTTTCCATTTGCGTGGCGAGATACTTTCGCGCCCGTGCATCGGCCAGATTCAGCCGGTTTTCGTTGACCAGCATGGTCTGATGCCGGATCCATTCCTGCCAGGCTTCCTTGCTCACACTCTCCCAGAGCCGCTTGCCCAGTTCGCCCGGATAGGGCGGGAAATCGAGGCCGCTTGCCTCGCGCTGAAGCTTCACGCAAAAAATGCTGCGCGCCATTGAAAACTCCCCTTGTGGTGTGTGCGGAGCATACCGCTTTCGGATCCGACTGCCCCGCGCGATGCACAGGTTCGCAGCAGGGCCATCAGAGGTCCTTGATGAGTACCTGCGACATACGCTGCCAGTTGTAGAGGCGCTGACGCTCGGTGGGCAATTGTTCGATCGTTGACTGGACGAAGCCGCGCTTCAGGAACCAGTGCATGGTGCGGGTGGTGAGCACGAACAGGCGCTTGAGCCCTGCGGCGCGGGCGCGCTGCTCGATATGCTTCAGAATTCGTTCGCCATCGCCCACACCCTGAGCCCCGGGCGATACGGCAAGGCAGGCCATTTCGCCAATGGCATGTTCAGTAAACGGGTAGAGCGCTGCGCAGCCAAAAATCACGCCGTCGTGCTCGATCACGGTGAAATTGCCAATTTCACGCTCGATCAGGGCCCGGTCACGCCGGACCAGGGTGCCGTCTTCCTCGAGCGGGCGAATGAGGGCGAGGAGCCCGCCCACATCATCGGCGGTGGCCTCGCGCAGCTCCTCAAGGGTTTCCTCAACCAGCATGGTGCCCACGCCGTCGTGGCTGAAGAGCTCGAGCAGCACGCTGCCATCGGGATCGAACGGAATGATGTGGGCGCGCGCCACGCCGCCCTCGCAGGCACGAAGCGCGTGCTTCAGATAGAACGCGCTGTCGACCTGCAGCTGGCCGCCCTCGAGCAGCGTCCGGGCCTGCGCTTCGGAGATTTCGCCGCGCACGGTTCCGTGCGGATCGGCAATGGCCCCCGCCTCGGACAAGAAGATCAGTTTGTCGGCATCCAGCGCAATGGCTGTGCTGGCGGCCACGTCTTCCATGCTGAGGTTGAACGCCTCGCCGGTGGGCGAAAAGCCCAGGGGCGAGAGCAGCACGATGGTGCCGCTGTCTAGCGCCAACCGGATGGTGGCAACGTCAATCTTGCGGGCAAGGCCTGTTTGCAGGAAATCGACCCCTGCAACAATGCCCACCGGGCGCGCCGTGACCAGATTGCCCGACAGTATGCGAATGGCCGAATGCGCCATGGGCGTGTTGGGAAGCCCCTGTGAAAACGCGGCTTCGATGTCCAGCCTGAGTTCGCCCGCTGCCTCCTTGGCGCATTCGAGCGCCACCGCATCGGTGACCCGCATGGTGTTTTCATAGCGGCTCTCAGCGCCCCGCAGGCGCAACTGCTCGTTTACCTGCGGCCGCGAACCGTGCACCAGCACGATACGCATGCCCATGGCGTGGAGCAGACCCAGATCCTGGGCGAACGCATTCAGCCGACCCTGAGCGAAGAGTTCGCCCGGTGCACCAATGACAAACGTGCGGCCGCGGAAGGCGTGGATGTAGGGCGCGACCATGCGCAGCCAGCTCACAAAACGGGCGGGATCCTGCGCAGCTTGGAGGGGGGAAGGGGCATTCATCCGGACAATTATAATTTCGCCGCATGAAATCCACTGCCTCGGCGCGCACACCGCTGCCTGCGCTCACGTTTCCCGAGGCCCTGCCGGTATCGGCGCAGGCAGAGGTCATTGCCCGCGCCATCCGCGAATCGCCGGTGGTGATCGTTTGCGGGGAAACCGGCTCGGGCAAAACCACGCAGCTGCCCAAGATCTGCGCGCTTGCAGGGCGGGGTCAGACCGGGCTGATCGGCCATACCCAGCCGCGCCGGATCGCTGCCACCTCGGTGGCGGCAAGAATTGCCGAGGAACTGGGCTCGCCGCTCGGCACGCATGTGGGCTACAAGATTCGCTTTGGCGAGCGATTCTCGCCTGGCGCAACGTTCAAGCTGATGACCGATGGCGTGCTGCTGGCAGAGACCCAGTCTGATCCCCGCCTTCGTCAATACGACACCATCATCGTGGACGAGGCCCACGAGCGAAGCCTCAACATCGACTTCCTGCTGGGGTATCTGAAGCGCTTGCTTGAGGGCCCCCGTCGGCACGACCTGCGTGTGGTGATTACTTCAGCTACGATTGATGCGCAGCGGTTTGCAGCGCATTTCGCAATCGGCGGCAAGGCGGCGCCGGTGATTGAGGTGTCGGGCCGGCTCTATCCGGTCGAGATCCGCTATCAGGGCTTTGATGATGCGCATCGCGATGACGATGATGAAACCGATCTGCCCTCCCGGATCGACGAGGCGATCGAAACACTCTGGCGCGAGGCGCCGGGCGATGCGCTGGTGTTTCTTCCCGGTGAACGCGAGATTCGCGACGTCGCCGATCATTTGCGGCGGCTGTGTGCCCGTGAGCAGGCCTCACGCAGCCACTCCCCCTGGGCGCGCGGCACGGTGGAAATTCTCCCGCTCTACTCGCGGCTTGCCGCGGCCGATCAGCAGCGCATTTTTTCAGGCTCCACGGGCCGCCGCGTCGTGCTCGCCACCAACGTGGCGGAAACCTCGCTGACCGTCCCGGGCATCCGCTATGTGATCGATAGCGGGGTGGCGCGCGTCAAGCGCTATCGTTATCGCGGCAAGGTTGAGCAGTTGCAAATCGAACCCATCTCGCAGGCGGCCGCCAATCAACGCGCGGGGCGCTGCGGACGGGTGGCCGACGGCGTCTGCATCCGCCTGTATGACGAGTCGGATTTTCTGGCGCGGCCGCGCTTTACCGATCCGGAGGTACTGCGATCGTCGCTCGCCGCAGTGATTCTCCGCATGAAGTCGCTTCGTCTGGAAGACATTGAAGCGTTTCCGTTTCTGGATCCGCCGCCGCGTCGCGCGATTGCCGACGGTCTGGCGCTTCTTGCAGAGCTCGGCGCGGTGGACGACCACCATGCGCTCACGCCCGTAGGACAGCGGCTTGCGCGGCTGCCGGTTGACCCGCGGATCGGACGTATGCTGCTCGAGGCGGCAGAGCGGCGCTGTTTGCGTGAGGTGCTGGTCATTGCCTCGGCGCTGTCGGTGCAGGATCCGCGGGAGCGGCCGATGGAGGCGCAGCAGGCTGCCGATCAGTCGCATCGGCGCTTTGCCGACGAGCACTCGGACTTTGTGTCGCTCCTGAAAGTCTGGGACTACTGGCACAACGAGCAACGCGAGCGTGAGTCGAATCGCAGGCTCGCCCAGAAGCTTGAGCGCGAGTTTCTGTCGGTGCGCCGGCTGCGGGAGTGGGCAGATGTGCACTCGCAGCTCACGGAGGCGGTGCGCGAGAACAACTGGACGGTGAATCCTGAGCCCGCACTGCCCGAGGCAGTGCATCGCGCGCTCCTTGCCGGGCTGCTCGGTAACCTTGGCACGCGGCCACCCGATGAAGCCCACTATGCGGGCACGCATCAGGTGCGGTTTTCGATTCACCCCGCGTCATCGGTCGTCAAGAAGGCGCCGCGCTGGTTGATGGCAGCCGAGATCGTGGATACCGCCCGCACCTACGCTCGAACCGTGGCGCGTATTGATCCGGTTTGGATCGAACAGGCAGCGGGCCATCTGATCCAGCGAAGCTACAGCGATCCCGCCTGGTCCAAGCAGTCGGGGCAGGCGTTCGAGCTCGAGCGCGGCATGCTCTACGGGCTGGTGCTTTATTCGCAGCGTCGGGTGCCCCTTGCTCCGCGCGATCCGAAGCTGGCGCGTGAGCTCCTCATTCGAGAGGGGTTGGTGGGTGAGGGTGTCGATGCCAGGCTGCCTTTCCTGGTGCATAACCGCCGACTGATCGCGGAGATTGAAAAGCTCGAGCAGAAAATTCGTCGCCCGGATCTGCTGGTCGATGATCAGTTTCTGCGTGACTGGTACGACGCGAGGCTGCCCGAGCGCATCACCTCGCTGCAGCGGCTCGAACAGTGGCTGGCCCGGGCGCCGGCGGAGGAAGCCAAAGCGTTGATGCTGTCTCGCGAACAGTTGATGCGCCGGGAGGACACCGGTGTTGCCAGCGATGCTTTCCCTCGCCAGCTGGCGATGCGTGGCGCCAGCTTCGAACTTGATTACCGGTTTGATCCGGGGGCTGACGATGATGGCGTCACTTTGCGAGTGCCGGTGGTGCTCCTTAATCAGGTCGATCCGGTGCGCTGTGAATGGCTGGTGGCGGGAATGCTGCGAGACAAGGTGCAGGCGCTGGTGAAATCGCTGCCGCCCAAAATTCGCAGGGTGGCGGTGCCGATTCCAGACTACACCGAGGCGTTTATCAAGCGGTGGGACGAACGGGTGGGCGAGGCCCCGCTTGCGCAGGCGATCGTCGCCGATCTGGCCGAGACATTCAGCGTGCGGGCGCAGCTCACCGATTTCCGAATCGAAAGCGTGCCTGCGCATCTTTTCATGCGCTTCGTGGTCACCGATCCGCATGGTGCACGGCTGGGCGCGGGGCGGAGTCTCGCGCAGCTGAAGAGCGAGTTTGGTGATCGTGCGCAGGGTGCGTTTCGCCAGGCGCTGTCGGCCTTGGGGCTGCGGGGCGCGGGCCAGGTGACGGCGCCGTCGGGGGAGGCCGAGCGCGAGCGTGCCAGTGCGGGTGACCGCACCGCGCCGTCTCTGCCGCTTGCTGGCGAGCGCCACACGGACTGGCGCTTCGGCGCGCTCCCGGAGATTCTGGAGCTCGAGCAACGAATCGATGGTCGGCGGCAAACGCTGATCGGTTATCCGGCCCTGATCGACCGATCTGATTCCGTCGAACTGGCTGTCTTTGATGACGCTGATGAGGCGGCGCGCGAACATCGTCGCGGTTTGATCCGGCTTTTCCGGATCGCGCTTCGCGAGCCGCTGCGATTTTTCGAGCGCAACATCGCCGACTTTCAAAAGATGTCGCTGCAGTTCGCAAGCTTCGGCAGCGCCGATGATCTGAAGAATGATTTGTTGGCGGCGCTGATTGCACGCGCCTGTCTCGCTGACCCCCTGCCTGGCGACGAGGCGGCCTTTCGGGACCGATTGGAGGCATCCCGGCCGCGCCTCACGCTGATTGGCCAGGAGCTTGCCCGAGTCACATCCGAGGTGCTGACCGAGCATGTCGCGCTCGCACGAAAGCTCGCCCAGGCCCGCGCCTGGCCCGCTGCGGCAGACGATGTGCAGGCGCAACTCGCAGGCCTGTTGCCCAAGCGCTTCATCGTGCAAACCCCCTGGGAACAGCTCCGCCATCTGCCGCGTTACTTGCGCGGCGTGGCCATGCGCCTTGACAAGCTTCGTGAAGACCCCGCTCGCGATGCAAAATTGATGGCCGAGATCTCGCCACTTACAACCAGTTTTCGCCGGACGCTCTCGCAGCGAAAAGGCGCGGTCGACGCCCGCCTCGAGGAGTTTCGCTGGATGCTTGAGGAGCTCCGTGTGTCGCTCTTCGCGCAGACCCTGCGCACCCCGATGCCGGTGTCGGTCAAGCGGTTGCAGAAGGCCTGGGACGTCATTCGGGAGCAGGGCGCCTAACAGCATCCGCTTCGCGACAGGTCGGGTTCGCATTACACTCTGCGGCCCTTCACCCCTAATCTGCGCGCCCGCCCCGGGCCCGCGTGCCCTGACCGGACCTCTCTCGATGAGCAGCGAAAAAGTCGTGTCGGCACAGTACGAAGTGTCGATCGAAAAACTGGCCTCGCTCGGCGTGAGCGATCCCTACTCGGTGGCGAGCCTGCAGATCTACGCCTCCGGAAAACTCACCAGCGATGAACGGCTCTACTTCACGCTCTGGGGCTGTCAACACCTGAGTGCGGCCAATTTCAACGCCAGGCAGTCGCTTGCCACGCGCGGTGCCGAGGTCAGCGCAGCCTATTTCATCGTCCGTGGCCGGTTGCTGGGGGTTGAAGGCGAAAAGATCTACCGGCTCGGTCCGGGCAGCATCATCGGACTCGCCGAGGGGCTTGCGCACCTCCCCTACAGCATGACGGTGGTGTGCGTGACCGATGTGGAGGCCCGGCTCATTCCCCTGTCCCAGGTCGATCGTCTGGTGCCCAGAATGCCGCTTGCGCTACGCGGCATCCTGCGCAGCGCCGTGGTTCGCACGCTTGGTCTCGACAAAGCACCGGAGTCGCTCGAATGAATGACTTTGAACTGGCCCAGTTTCAGCCCGGTGATCGGCTGTTCAGCGCGGGGGAGCCGGCCGACAAGCTCTATGTGGTTCAGAAGGGCACGGTGCAGATGCTCGATGCGAAGACCAGCACCGTGTTTGCTACGGTGTCGGCAGGCGAGTCTTTCGGCGAGCAGGCGTTGCTCCCTGGGGGGATCCGGTCGGCCAGCGCGGTGGCGCAAAACGAGGTGGTGTGCCTTTACATCGAGGCCGACAGCCTGCGCCGCATTCTTGAGCGGCAATCGCCCGTGCTCGCGCCCGTCTTCGAGGCGCTGCTCCTGCAGCAGAGTATGCACAACGCATTGCGGCGTACGGGCTGAACCGGTCTCGCGTTCTCTAGCGAAGGCCCGTTGCCCAGATGATGGAACTGACCGTGACCACGGCAAACAGGGTTCCGCCCAGAATGGCTGCGCTCACGGACGCGGTGGGCAGGCCGTAGCGCTGGGCAATGATGAAGGTGTTGCTGGCTGCGGGCAGCGCGGCGCACACCACCCCCGCCGCCGCAATCGTGGGCTCGAGGGGCAGCAGCACCAGCATCATGATCGCCGCCACCAGCGGCGTGACGATCAGTTTGACCCCGACCAGGACCCCGATTTCGCGATTGAATCGGAGCGGCTTGTTTCCAAGCGCCGCGCCGATCGCAAACAGTGCGCACGGACCGGCCGCTCCGGACAGCATCCGGGTGAAGGTATCGACCGACTGGGGAAGCTTGAGCGCGGCCGCGGAGAACGCAAGTCCCAGCAGGATTGATCCGAGGAGCGGCGAGACCAGGACGCTTCGTGAGGCAGTGCCGATTGACCCGAGCATGCCGCCCCGCTGGTTGCGCTGCATCTCCAGGATGGCAATGGTGAGGGCGATCAGGACGATGTTGTCGGTAATGATGGCGACCGTGACAATGGGTAGCAGGTGCTCGCCCAGTTGCCCGAGGAGCGCAATGCCCAGGTAGCCGACGTTGCCGTGGGCTGCGCCGAGCGCAAACGAGGCCGCCTCGGATACCGTGCGTCCCCCGAGAAAGCGACTTCGGCGGGCGAGACGGTAGGCAAGCGCGAAAGAGACCAGGCCGGCGACCGCGATACCGGCCGCGAGCCGGGGCTCGAACAGGTCGCCGATCGGGCGCAAGCCCGCCACCCGGAACAGCATGGCGGGTAGCGCAAACCAGTAAACGAATGCGTTGATGCCGTCGATCGCTCCGGCAGGCAGCATGGACCGTGCCGCAGCGACGTAGCCGCACAACACCAGGGCGAAAACCGGGGCGGTGACATTGAGAACATCGAGCATGACGCTGCCGAGTGTAGCGGTTTGCGGCACAATCCCGGTATCGCCACTCCATCGTCATCGCAGCAATGTCGTCCTGCAGCAGCCTCGTCCGTCGTCGTTTCGTGCAAAGCGCGGTGGGTGCATCCGCCGCTGTCTCGGTCTTGTCCCCATTGACCTCGCCTGCGTCGACGCCGCAGCGGGCAAGCGATTGGGTCTATGTGCTCAACTCGCGTGATGCGTCGGTGTCGCTCATCGACAAGGCCGCGCGTACCGAGTCGCGGCGCATCACCGTGGGCAAGGAACCCCATCACCTCTACCCCACACCAGACGGCAAGTCGTTGATCGTGGGTAACGCCATGAGTGACGACCTGGTGTTCTTCGATCCCGTCACCGCAGAGGTTCAGCGGCGGATTGCCTCCATCGATGACCCCTACCAGCTTGGGTTTTCGCCCGACACCCGCTGGTTTGTCACCGCAGCGCTCAGGCTCGATCGCGTCGACCTCTATCGCTACGAGGGCGGCGAGCTGAAGCTCGCCAAACGCCTGTCGATTCCCAAGGCACCCAGCCACATCTGGTTTTCTGCCGACAGCAGCACCGTGTTTGCCACGCTGCAGGACAGCAATGAGATCGTTGCCATCAGCCTGCAGAAGATGGAGCCGATCTGGAAGCTTCGCACGGGCAAACAGCCCGCAGGCATTCTCATCACCCCCGATGATCGCCACCTGATGGTTGGCGTGATGGGCGAGAATTTCGTCGATGTCATCGACTGGCGCGCCCAGAAATCGGTGAAGCGCATCGTCACCGGCCGCGGCGCGCACAACCTTCGGGGACTGGGTGATCAGCGTCATGTGTTTGTCACCAACCGGGTTGACAATACCGTGAGCTGCATCGACATGCGAAGTTTCCAGGTGGTGAGTAGCTTCGCGGTGCCCGGCGGACCCGACTGCATGGAAATCACCTCAGACAAGAAAACCATGTGGATCACCAACCGATTTGCGCGGCAGGTCTCGCTGGTCAGTCTGGCCGACGGCAAGATCTTTCACACGATCGGTGTCGGTCGCTCGCCCCACGGTATTTTTTTCGCGGACCGCGCGCCGCTTATCTGATGCGCCTCGCGCAGGCTGTTGGCTTGATTCGCACTGCAGGCGCGCGCGTTGTGGCGGCAGTGACTGCGCTGGTTGCCATGCATGGCGCACACGCTGCGCAGGGGGCAACCGACCCGGGGGCCACCTATGCCTGTAAAGGCTGGGTCTATCTCACGCTCGATACCGGCAGCATGCGCGATGCGCCGCTCATTGCCGACATCCTGAAGCGGCATCAGGTTCGAGCCACGTTTTTTCTTGCGAGCGAAAAGACCATCCATGGCGACCATTCGCTCGATCTGTCTTGGGCGCCCTACTGGCGGGCGCGTGCGGCTGAGGGCCACCGCTTCGGCAGTCACACCTTCGACCATGTCTACCTGCGGGAAGGGCGTGCCGGGCATGTTCCTGTCGGCGCCTTCATGGCCCGCCCGCAATTTGGCGAAGCCGCCGGAAAGGATCAGGTGTGGAATGCCGGCGAACTTTGCCGTGAATTGCGTCGGGTCGATCAGCGGTTTCGTGAAATGACCGGGCAGGGGCTCGATCCGATCTGGCGTGCCCCAGGCGGCAAGGCTCCAACGGTAGCCATGGAGGCGGCGGCCGGATGCGGGTTCCGGCATGTGCACTGGGCCGATGCCGGTTTCCTCGGCGATGAACTGCCTTCCGACAAATTTCCCAACGACAGACTGCTCGCGCAGGCGCTCTCGCGCATTCGAAGCGGCGACATTCTCATGGCTCACCTGGGGATCTGGTCGCGGAAGGACCCGTTTGCGCCTATGCTCGACCCATTGATTGCCGGGCTGCGGAAAAAAGGCCTGTGCTTTGCCACGCTTGACCATCACCCCGATTACAGCCGTTGACGCCTCATGATTGACGCCCTGATTCACGCTTTCGTTGTCGCCCAAACCTGGATCCACGAGACGCTGGTGCAGCCGGCCATGTTTGCCATGGGGCTCATGCATCTGAGCGAAATGGCGTTTGATGCGCTCGAGTGGGTGATGATCGGCGTGATCGAAGTGACTGCAATGGCGCTGGTGCTGGGGCTTCTCGAGCGTTGGGCTCCCGCTGAGCCCGCAGCCGGCCGCGGCGAGTGGCGGGTGGACGTGGTGTACTCGCTCCTTCGCAGGCTGGGCGTACTGCCGCTGGTGGCGTTTGCGCTCTTCACCCCGCTGGTCGACGCGATTGAATCGCAACTTCGATTCGCCGGTATTTCTCGCCTGTCGCTTGATGGGGTGTGGCCTGGCGTCACCGACGCTGCGTGGGTGAGCTTCCTCCTTTACCTGGTGGTGTTCGATTTCGTCGATTACTGGCTGCACCGGGCGCAGCACCGTTGGTCGTGGTGGTGGGCGCT
>CAMBZS010000069.1 GCA_945872335.1 Bordetella parapertussis
TTCGCCCACCGTCACGCTGCTCACCGAAATCGGACTTCTGATCGTCTGGGGCTTCGGAATCTGGCTGGTGACCCGTGATCAGGTCACGGTGGGCGTGCTCACGGCATTCCTCGCCTACATCGGCCGTGTCTACACACGACTCGACTCGATGAGCAGGTTCATATCGTTCATGCAGAAAGCGGCCGCCGGGGCCAAACGGATCTTCGACATCCTCGACCATGTCTCGAGTGTTCCCGACGCTGCGCGGCCGGTGGCGCTCACCCACGTGAGCGGACGGATCGAGTTGCGCAACGTCGGCTTTCGCTACGGCAGCCGTTCCGTCACCCGCGGCATCTCGCTCACCATTGAGCCGGGCGAGATGATTGGCCTGGTCGGCCACAGTGGCTCGGGGAAAAGCACGCTCGTGAACCTGATCTGCCGGTTTTACGATGTGACCGAGGGCGCGGTGCTGGTCGATGGCGTGGATGTGCGGTCGCTCCCGGTGGCTGACTATCGGCGAAGCATCGGTCTGGTGTTGCAGGAGCCCTTCCTGTTTTTTGGGACCATTGCCGACAACATCGCCTACGGCAAGCCCGAGGCGACGCGCGAGGAAATCATTGCCGCGGCGCGCGCCGCGCATGCCCATGATTTCATCCTTCGACTGCCGCACGGCTACGACTCGCTGGTGGGGGAGCGTGGTCAGGCACTTTCCGGGGGCGAGCGCCAGCGAATCTCGATCGCGCGAGCGCTTCTCATCGACCCGCGCATCCTCATCCTCGACGAGGCCACCTCGTCGGTTGATACGCAGACCGAAAAGGAAATCCAGCGCGCGCTCGACAATCTGGTGGCGGGCCGAACCACCATCGCGATCGCGCACCGGTTGAGCACGCTGCGGCGCGCCAACCGGCTGGTGGTACTCGACCGCGGCCAGGTGGTCGAGGTGGGGGGGCACGAGGAACTGATGGCGCGTGAAGGCGCCTATTTCCGGCTCTATCAGGCTCAGGCCCGCAATGTGGATACGGAGGACGCGCTGCCCGACTGGCGCGCCGAGACGACGCATCCGGTGCGGGTGGCGGCTGAGGTCTGACCGATGTCGCTGACGCCTGCTCCCGCCCTCGCGCGGCTCCTCTCCGGCGCCACGCTCGAGCGCACCCCTGCGGGCCGATTGCGGCTCACCACGCCGGAAGGGGTGGTGCATGAGCCGGTCCTGGCGGTGCGCGCCTTTCCCATCTCGGCGCCCGAGCGCGGACTGTCCCTGATGAGTGCCGAGGGTCACGAGCTCTTCTGGATCGAGCAGATCTCGGCGCTCGAGCCCGTTGTCCGGGCGCTGGTGCAGGAGGCGCTCGATGAGCGCGAATTCATGCCGGTGATCGGGCAACTTCTGGAGGTGTCGGGATTTGTCACCCCCTGCACCTGGCGGGTGGACACCGACCGTGGACCCGCGCGGTTTGTTCTGAAGGGTGAAGAAGACATTCGCCGGATCGGAAACGGCGCGCTCCTCATCACCGACAGTGACGGCATCCACTACCTCGTGCGCGATGCCGCGGCGCTCGACCGCAACAGCCGTCGGCTGCTCGACCGCTTTCTCTAGCCTCGCCGCCTACTCCGCGCGCAGGGCCTGCGCGGGCGACAGCGACGCTGCGCGCAGTGCCGGATAGATGCCGAAGCAGAGGCCCGCCAGGACGCTTGCTCCGCACGCTGCGAGCGCAGCCGGTGCCGTGACGATGGCCGCCATCGCAAAATGTTCCACCGCGATCCAGGCCCCCAGAACGCCGATGGCAAGACCCAGTAAACCACCCGCTAAGCAGACCACCACCGACTCGTAGAGAAACTGAAGCGCGATATCGCGCCGGCGCGCGCCCACCGCCATCCGCAAGCCGATCTCGCGGGTTCGCTCGGTGACCGTGACCAGCATGATGTTCATGATGCCGATCCCGCCCACCAGCAGACTGACCGAGGCAATGGTGGCGAGCAGCGTGCGCATGGTGCCGGCGGTTTTCTGCTCGGCTTCATAGAACGCGTCCTGCCGTCGGACCACGAAGTCGTCTTCCAGACCCTCGGCGATACGGTGACGGGTTCGTAGCAGCAGCCGGATATCGGCCTCGGCCTGCGGCAGCGCCTGCGCCGACACGGCCTCCACCATCATGCGGTTGACCCGGTCGGGGAATGCGCTGCCGAACAGATCGCGCCGGGCGGTGCTGAGCGGCACGTAAATGATGTCATCCAGATCCCAGCCGTCCAGCGTCTGGCCTTTGCGGGCGAGGAGTCCCACTACAGAGAAGGGAACATTGCGGATCCGTATCGTCTCGCCCACCGGATTGCGGTGACCGAACAGCTTCTCGGCGATCGTGCCGCCCATGACGGCCTTGCGGGCGGCTGTGCGGACATCGTGTTCGTCGAAGATTCCGCCAGCAGCCAGGGTCCAGTCGCGAACCTCGATGATGTCGGGATAGGCGCCCTGCACGGGTCCCAGCCAGTTCTGGTTGTCGAACACGATCTGTGCCGTGTTCCAGGTGGTGGGCGAGACGGCCCGTACCGAGTCGAGCCCCCTGATCGCGTCCACGTCGCCCAGGGTGAGGGTGGGTGTTGCCCCCGAGGCCTGCCGGACGCCGCTCGCCACGCTTGCGCCCGAGTTGACCACCAGCACGTTCGAGCCGAGCGTGCGCATCATCTGGCGCACGCGCTCCTGCGACCCTTGCGCGACCGCCAGCATCACCACCACCGAGGCGACGCCCACGATCATCCCGAGCATGGCGAGAACGGTCCGCAGCGGGTGCGCGCCCAGGGCTCTCCAGGCTTCGGCGGGCAGGGCAGCAAACATGATGAAGACCGAGGCGCCGGGGCGAAATCAGAACAGCCGGAAGCGCAGGCCGCCCCGTGCGGACGCGTTGGACGCCTGAACGAACTCACCGATTGCGATGCGATCGCCTTCGGCGATGCCGCTGCCTGCAATCACTTCGGTGAAGGTGCCGTCGCTGATGCCGAGCGTCACGCGCTGCCTGCGAAGCGGCGGCCCGCCCGGGGTGTCATGGGCGACAAGCACCTCGGCGATCCGGGTGCGCGCCTGCGGTGTCGGCTGGGCAGCGCGATCGGCCAGCGCTCCCGAGGCGGGCGTCGCCGCGCCCGCCGCGCCGGCCGGCGCCCCCGAGGACGGCATCGCCGCGCCCGGCGGCGCCACATCATTGGCGTCCGACGGTCGGAAGCGCAACGCCAGATTGGGCAGCCGCAGGGCGGCATCGCGGCGCGCGATTTCCACCTGCACGGTGGCGGTCATGCCCGGCAGCAGCAGCCCGTCTTCATTGCGGGTGGCGAGCACCACGTTGTAGGTCACCACGTTCTGCTCGATCTTGGGATTGAGGCGGATCTGCCGCACCGTGGCCTCGAAGCTGCGCTCGCCGAGGGCGTCCACCCGGAATCGCGCCTGCATGCCCAGGCGAAGCTGCGCGACATCCGCCTCGGCCACATTGGTATCGATCTGCATGTCGCGCAGATCGCGGGCAATCAGAAACAGGGTCGGTGTCTGGAAACTGGCCGCCACCGTCTGTCCCACGTCAACGCTGCGCGCGATCACCACGCCGTCGATCGGCGAGCGGATGGCCGTGTAGGCGAGGTTGGTGCGCTCACGTGCCACCTGGGCTTCGATGGCCCGCACGCGAGCCTGCGCGAGCTCCACCGCCTGGCGCTCATCCTCGACCTGAGCGGCAGAGATGAAGCCGCGCGCGGCCAGTCCTTCGCTACGTTCGAGCTTGCGACGCGCGACCGACAACTGTGTGCGCATCTCCTGAAAATTGGCCTCAAGCTGTGCGATCTGGGCCTCGATCAGCGAGGAGTCGAGTTCGGCGAGCAGTTCGCCCGCGCGCACCGGCTGATTGAAATCGACCAGCACCCGTCTGATTCGCCCCGAAATCTGCGTGCCGACATTGACCAGCACCACCGGATTGAGCGTTCCGGTCGTGGCGACGTTCTGAAGGATGCGGCCGCGATCGACCACTGCGAACCGGTATTTTTCCGGAGGCGTGTCGGATGCGGGGTCGGCGAACAAGAACCAGGCGGCCGCGGCCCCCAGCAGGATGATGGCAACGGCAGCAAGGGTGATTCGGCGCATCGGGTGGGCAGGGGCGGCGGACAGGCGGGTGGGCGGGGACGGCGGACAAGCGGGTCGGCAGGGGCGACGTACAAGCGGATCGGCAGGCGGTCTCACGGACAGGCTGATCGCCCGCATCGCCCCTGATTATCGTCGATCTACCGGGATCAACCCAGGGGCTTGCAGGATTTCCCACGCACCGGCGACAATGGGTAGCTGCGATCGGCTGATTCCGGATCGGATCAGCCCTGCCCTCACGACATACGCCAACCCCTGGAGGTGACACTTGAAGTCCCGTCTCAACGTCAACGGATCGGTTCGGGAGTTCGAAGCCGATCCAGCCACGCCCCTCTTGTGGGTGTTGCGCGAGCAGCTTGGCCTCACCGGCACCAAGTACGGTTGCGGGGTCGCAGCCTGTGGCGCCTGCACCGTGCATATTGACGGTGTGCCCACGCGGAGCTGCGTGCGGCCGGTGTCCACCGTCAGCGCCAACGAAAAGGTGGTCACCATCGAGGGGCTGTCGCCCGATTCGTCGCACCCGGTGCAAAAGGCCTGGGTGGCCCTTGATGTGCCGCAGTGCGGGTACTGCCAGAGCGGAATGATCATGGCAGCGGTCGCTTTGCTGCGCGACAAGCCCAAGCCCACCGATCGCGACATCGATGAGGCCATGACCAACATCTGTCGCTGTGGCACCTACAACCGCGTCCGCGCCGCCATCAAGGTGGTGGCCGAGGGCGGCAATCCCCGTGTCGCCGGCCTCTCGATCCAGCATGCTGACGGGAGCACAACATGAGCGAACTGACTGTTACCCGCCGCCAGTTTCTGGCCTCCTCCGCCGCTGGTGGACTCAGCCTCGCATTCCATCTGCCCTTTGCCTCGGAAGCCCTTGCGCAGGGCGCCGGCACACCCGAGGTGAACGCCTGGGTGGTGGTCAGGCCCGATGACACCGTGGTGGTGCGAATCGCCCGCTCTGAAATGGGCCAGGGAACGCTCACCGGCCTCGCGCAGATGGTTGCCGAGGAGCTCGGTTGCGACTGGGCCAAGGTCACCACCGAACAGCCCACGCCTGGCGAAAACCTGGCGCGCAAGCGCATCTGGGGCAATTTCTCCACCGGCGGCAGTCGCGGCATCCGCGAGTCGCAGGACTATGTCCGCAAGGGGGGCGCGGCCGCCCGCATGATGCTGGTTCAGGCTGCTGCCAATGAGTGGGGCGTGCCGGCCGCGCAGTGCAGCGTGAACAAGGGCGTGATCTCGCACGCCGCAAGCGGGCGCAGCACCACCTACGGCAAGGTGGCGGCAGCGGCTGCCAAGCTGAATCCGCCCACCGAGGTGCCGCTCAAGGACACCAAAGACTGGCAGATCCTGGGCAAGCGACTGGCGCGTCTGGATACCGCCGACAAGGTGAACGGCAAGCAGGTCTATGGTGCCGACCTCACCATGCCGGGCATGCTGAATGCAGCCATCCGCAAGTGCGAGGTATTCGGTGGAAAGGTCGTGAGCTTTGATGCCGCCGCCATCGAGAAGCGCCCTGGTGTCCGCAAGGTCGTGAAGGTGCATGACGACGCGGTGGCGGTGGTCGCAGATACCTGGTGGCAGGCCAAGACTGCGCTCGATGCGCTGCCCATCAAATGGGATCTCGGCCAGCACGCAAACGCCTCGAGCGAGGCGTTTGCGAAGGTGTTGCAGGCAGGACTTGATGCCAGCGACGCTGTGGTCGGCAACAGCAGTGGCGATGCCAAGGGCGCGATCGCGTCGGCGGCGCGCCGCGTCGAGGCGGTCTATGCGTATCCGCATCAGAACCATGCCTGCATGGAGCCCATGAACGCGGTGGCCCGCTTCACCGCCGATCGCTGCGAGGTCTGGACACCCACCCAGAACGGCGAGGCGGCGCTCGCCGCTGCGTCCGAAAGCTCGGGTCTGCCTGCGGCCAAGTGCGAGGTCTACAAGATCAATCTGGGTGGCGGGTTCGGGCGGCGTGGCGCGGTGCACGACTGGGTGCGGCAGGTGGTGGCCATCGCCAAGGAGATGCCCGGCACGCCGGTGAAGCTCCTCTGGAGCCGCGAGGAGGACATGCTCCATGGCCGGTTCCATCCGGTCACCCAGTGCAAGCTCACGGCGGGGCTCGATGCGTCGGGCAACATCACCGGCTTGCACATGCGGATCTCCGGGCAGTCAATTCTTGCGGGCGTTTTCCCGCAGAACATCAAGGACGGCAAAGACCCGGTGGTCTTTCAGGGTCTGAACGAAGGCGGCGGCGAGGCGATGATCGGCTACAGCTTCCCGAACGTGCTGATCGACCACGCCATGCGCAATCCGCACGTGCCGCCGGGTTTCTGGCGCGGGGTCAACCTCAACCAGAACGCCATCTACCTCGAGTGCTTCATTGACGAGATTGCGGCGGCAACCAATCAGGATCCGCTTGAACTGCGCCGCAAGCTGATGACCAGACACCCCAAGCACCTGGCGGTGCTGAACGCGGTGGCCGAGCGCTCGGGATGGGGCAAGCCTGCCCCCGATGTGAACGGCCAGAAGGTGTTCCGCGGTCTCGCCCAGACCCACGGCTTTGGCAGCTATGTCGCTGCGTGCGCCGAGGTGTCGGTCGATGCCGAGGGGGAACTGCGCGTGCACCGTATCGTGGCTGCGACCGACTGCGGTCACGCGGTCAATCCGCAGCAGATCGAGGCGCAGATCGAGGGCTCTTTTGTCTACGGGTTGTCGGCGTTCTTTGGTCAGTGCACAGTGAAAGACGGTCGAATCGAGCAGACCAACTTCAACACCTATCCCGTGGCGCACATGCGGCATATGCCCAAGGTCGAGAGCATCGTGATGCCCTCGGGCGGATTCTGGGGCGGTGTGGGCGAACCCACGATTGCGGTCGCAGCGCCGGCGGTGATGAACGCCATCTATGCTGCCACGGGCAAGCGGGTCCGCCATCTGCCGCTGACCGGGCAGAGTCTGAAGCGCGCCTGACGCCCGGGTGGTTCCGTCCGGCATTCGCGCTCCTGGTCCCATCGGGACCGGGAGCGCGGGTGGCCTTCGGTGGGCGGTTCCCCATGCGGTTCAAAAAAATGCCACGGTCGCAGCTTCATGCCCGCGGATTGGCGCTTGTGGGGCGGGTCGGGCGCACGGCGGGGCGCGTGCTCGGGCCATTGGCCGGGCGTGTGGTCGGACCGGTGGCTGGGCGCGCGGTCGGGATTGTGATTGGGCTACTGGGCGCGCTGTTGGTCGGGCTGGCCACGGCTCCGGCGGCGAGGGCCGAGTCTTCTCTGCCGCGACCGCCAGGTGTCGCGCCTGGTGACCCCGAGCGTGGGCGCGAACTGGTGGCGGACCGTCAACGGGGGCTGTGTCTCCTTTGTCACAGTGCGCCGGTGGGCGATGCACGCCAGCAGGGCAACCTGGCGCCGCCGCTGGCGGGCGTCGGTGGTCGGTTGGATGAGGCGGAACTGCGATTGCGGATTCATGATTCGCGACGCGTCAACCCGGCGTCTCTGATGCCAGCCTATGGCGTGGCTGATGCTGCGCCAAGGGTGGCGCAGGCGTGGCGCGGCAAGACGATCTTCAGCGCGCAGCAGATCGAAGATGTGGTGGCCTGGCTCGTGACTCTCAAATGAGCGGAGGGTGTCTTGAAACAATTTGATCGACCCGCAGAGCGGGCTCGTCAGCCTGTTCGGAGGCAGATGCTGGGCGGTGCGGTGGCGGGCGTCGTCGGCGGAGCGTTGGGTGGTGCGTTGGGCGGGGGGGCTGTCCCGGCGGGTCTTCGCGCGGTGGTGGCGGCCGTAGCCTGGCTGGCGAGCGCGCCTGCTTCGCTCGCGTCCACCGCGGCCAGCCAGTCGCCGCCCGATGCCGCGCCATCTCTCGATGCGGCGATTCGGGCGTTCACCGGCGGCGCGCCGGTTCGTGCCGGCAAGGTACGCGTCCAGATTGCGCCGCTGGTCGATAACGGCAACACGGTGCCGCTCTCGGTCATCGTCGATCACCCCATGCGCACCGACGACCATGTAGCGGCGATCGCGGTGTTCAGCGAACGCAATCCGCAGCACGAGGTGGCGAGCTTTGGGCTGAGTCCGCGCAATCCCGCGGCCAAGGTGGCCACGCGAATTCGCCTGGCCACTTCGCAGAAACTGGTGGCGGTCGCACGGTTGTCGGACGGCAGCCACTGGTCAGGCGAGGTCGACGTGATCGTCACGCTCGCCGCCTGCATCGAGGACTGACGCGATGACCGCACGAACCCTGATCGATATGCCGCGTCAGGTCAAACGCGGAGAGGTCTTTGAGATCCGCGTGATGATCGGCCACCCCATGGAAACCGGCTATCGCCGCGGCTCGGACGGTGAGCGACTGCCCCGTGACATCCTCACCGAGTTTCGCTGCGAGTTCGAGGGCGAAGCGGTTTTCAGTGCGCGGCTCTATCCGGCCATCTCGGCGAATCCTTATCTGTCCTTCGAGATGGTCGCTGACCGCAGCGGGGATTTGGTGTTCAGCTGGCGTGGCGATCGTGGTTTCGCGCACACCGAGCGGGTGGCGCTCGTGGTGGTGTGATCGCCGCCTGCCGCCGTTGGCAGGCGGTCCTCCTCCTTCTCCTCCTCCTGACCCAGCTCGGCTCGGTTGCGGGCCATTCCTGGGCGCAAGTGGCCGACTCCCGCCGCTCGGGTTTTGACTTCATGAGCGCCGCCACGCAGGCGCTGCAGCGCGACGACGCGCAGAACCCGGTGATGCTGTGGGTGTCGGATGGCGCACGCCGATGGCGCGATGCGTCTGCGGGCCGCGCCTGCTCCGGCTGTCATGGCGTGGCCGAGCAGTCGATGCGGGGTGTTGCCGCGCGCTATCCTGCCTGGGACGACAGACTCGGCGAGCCCGTCAACCTGCAAAAGCGCATCAATCTCTGTCGCGAGCGCCACCAGGCGCAACCACCTCTGAACTCGGAAGAGGATGCGATGCTTGCCTTGGAATCCTATGTGGCGATGCAGTCGCGCGGCGTTCCAATTGCCCGGCCCGAGGATCCCAGGCTTGCCGATTCTCTTGAGCGCGGGAGCATGCTCTACACGACCCGGATCGGGCAGCTGGCACTGTCGTGCGCGCACTGCCACGACCAGCTCGCGGGCGGCCGGTTGGGGGGAAGCCCGATTCCTCAGGGGCATCCCACCGCGTACCCGATCTATCGTCTGCAGTGGCAATCAGCCGGATCGCTCGCGCGACGCCTGCGCGGCTGCTTTGCCGGCGTGCGCGCCGAGCAGCCCGGTTCGATGAGCCGCGAGATGATCGAACTCGAGCTGTTCCTGGCGGCGCGGGCGGCGGGCATGCTGCATGAGGGGGCGGGGGTGCGGCCTTAGCGAGCCGCTGGCGCCTGAGCGGCCTTGCTGAGCCGATGCGCCCGGACGCTCAGGCGATCCGACCCCGCCCGGTCGTGAGCGAGAGCCATGCAATGAGTTCGCGTGGCTCGCGGATCAGGTGGTCTGCGCCCCAGCGTTCGGGCGGGTGGTCGGCGCCACAATAGCCGTAAGCGGCCGCCACCGTGCGCATTCCGGCGGCTCGTCCTGCTTCGATATCGCGCAGATCGTCGCCGATATACACGCAATTGGCTGCGTTCACGCCAGCAAGTTGCGCGCCGTGCAGGAGCGGGGCGGGATGCGGTTTCGCGTGCGGCGTGGTGTCACCGCCGATGGCGCAGACCGATCGTTCTGCCAACCCCAATCCTGCGACGATGGGCTGGACCAGACGCTCGATTTTATTGCTGATGACGCCCCAGCGGATTCCCGCCGAGTCGAGTTCGGCCAGGACCTCGGGCATGCCATCAAAGAGCCGGGTTCGCGTCAGCATGCCCGCTTCATAGCGCTGCATGAAGTCGAGCCGGACGGTTTCATAGGCGTCATCGCCAGGCTTCAAGCCGAGGCCGCGGCCGATCAGTCCGCGCGCGCCTGTGGATGCAAAGGGACGCAGGTCGTGATCGTTCAGGGGCGCCAACCCCTGCTCTGCCCGCATCGCATGGATCGGCGCGGCCAGATCGCCCGCGGTGTCGGCAAGGGTGCCGTCCAGATCAAAGAAAACCGCCTGAGGCCAGGGTTGACTAGTCATCGTTGCGCCTCAATCGGTTGCAGGGCGCCTGAAGGCGGCCAGGTAGTTCACAGACAGGTCGCCCGGCTGCAGCCGGTAGGTTTGCGTGAACGGGTTGTAGGTCATGCCCATGAGACTGTGGACCTGCAGACCCGCCCGCCGTGCGGCCACGTCCATCTCGGAGGGACGAATGAATTTTGCGTAGTCGTGGGTGCCGCGCGGCAGCAGTCGCAGCACATATTCCGCGCCAACAATGGCAAACAGAAATGACTTGGGGTTGCGATTGAGGGTGGAAAAAAATACCCATCCGCCCGGTTTGACGAGCGTTGCGCATGCGCGGATGGTGGAGGCGGGATCCGGCACATGCTCGAGCATTTCCATGCAGGTGACCACATCAAATGCAGCCGGTTCGCGGGTCGCAAGGTCTTCAGCTGCGATCAGTTCGTAGCGGACCTGCGCTCCGCTTTCCAGCGCATGGAGCTCGGCCACGGCGAGTGAGCGCCGGGCGAGGTCGGCGCCCAGTACGTCGGCGCCGCGTCCTGCCATGGCCTCGGCGAGAATGCCGCCGCCGCAGCCGATGTCGACCACCCGTGCGCCATCGAGCGGGCAGAGCGAATCGATCCAGTTCAGGCGCAGGGGATTGATTTCATGCAGTGGCCTGAATTCGGAGTTGGGATCCCACCACTTTGAGGCCAGCGCCTGAAATTTGGCGAGCTCCGCGGGATCGGCGTTGGCGGTAACGGTGGACTCAGACACAGCTTGACCCGCTGATGGGAGTGAAGCAAACAAAAACCCCGTCTCGGGGACGGGGCTTTGAACCGACGCGACCGGGCTGAGCCGGTCGCGGGACGCGGGCGTCCGACCGATTAACGACGGGGGCGTGTGCCCACCACCTCGACCTCTACACGACGGTTCTTGGCGCGGCCAGCGGCGGTGCGGTTGTCAGCGACCGGCTGCCGTTTGCCCTTGCCTTCGGTGTAGATGCGGTTGGCAGGGATGCCCTTGCTCACCAGATAGGCCTTCACGGCTTCAGCACGCCGGACCGACAGGCGCTGGTTGTAGGCGTCGGTGCCGATTGCGTCGGTGTGGCCGACAGCGATGACCACCTCGAGCGTGATGCCCTTGATCTTGCCAACCAGATCGTCGAGGCGAGCACGGCCTTCCGGCTTCACCACCGACTTGTCGAAGTCAAACAGGGCCTCGGCCGCGAACGTGACTTTCTCGCTCGTGGGAGCGGGCGGGGGAGGGGGCGGGGGCTTCGGAGCGGGCGGGGGCGGGGGCGGGGGGGCCGCTACACGCGGAGCCGGCGCCGGAGCGGGCTTGGGCAACAGGTCGTCATCGCAACCAGCGATTGCCATGGCGGGTGTGAAGAAACCGGTGCGCCAGCAGAGGCCAGTACCGCTCTTCACAACGTTCTGTTCTGCGCCGATAACGTAGCCACTTCCCTTTGCCGGGTCGGCTTTCTGGGCATACGACGCAGTCGACACGGCCAACAACGCCGCGGCGGCAGCGATGGCCAGTTTGACCTGTTTGTTCATGACACTCCTCTCGGTAAATGCGCTACGACTTCGAAACTTTACTGTTTGACAGACTTTCCGGATTCGCTTTTTCGAACCGCAAACGCTAACCGAGTTTACGATCGGAAAAAGCGGACGCCCTGACGCCCGTCAAGCACTGACAACCCGATTCTGCCACACCGGGACCCTGGCCACTACCTCCCGGATGGCACGAACCGCATCGGCTGAACCGAGTTGTCGCATCTTCACAACATGTTGGCCTGCGATCCAGACCTCGGCGACATGTTCCCGGCCCGCGGCGTAAATCAGCTGCGACAGAGGGTCGTAGACCGGTTGCAGTTCGGAGGCGCCGAAGTCGAATGCCACCAGGTCCGCCTGTTTGCCCGGCTCGATCGAACCGATCGATGCGTCCAGGCCGAGTGCCTTGGCACCGTCGAGGGTGAGCGCCCGCAGTACGGCAGGGGCTGGCCAGACCTCGGCGCGGCCGCTTGCGCCCTTGGCTAGCAGGGCCGCGGTACGCGCCTCGCCCAGCAGGTCGAGCCGGTTGTTGCTCGCCGAGCTGTCCGTGCCGATGCCGACCGTGACCCCGGCGTCCAGCAGTCGGGCCATGGGTGCGATGCCGCTTGCGAGCTTCAGGTTGGAGTGCGGGCAGTGTGCGACCGCAGCCCCCCGATCCGCGAGGAGCGCGATGTCCTGGTCATCAAGGTGCACCGCATGGACGCCGATCAGGTGTGATGTCACCAGCCCGGCGCGGTCGAGGCGGGCGAGTGGACGCATGCCGTGTTGCGCGAGGCTGCGCTCGACTTCACCAGCAGTTTCGTGAATATGGATGTGAACGGGCAAATCGAGTTCGTCGGCCAGCACCGCAACCCGACTGAGGGTCTCGTCGTCCACGGTATACGGGGCATGGGGCGCAAGGCAGAAGCTGAGCAGGGGGTCGCCCGCGCAGCTGTCGCGCAGCGCCAGACCCTTGCGCAGATACTCGCCAGGGCTGCTCGCGTAGGCGGTTGGAAATCCGATCACGATGAGTCCTAGCGCCGCACGCATTCCGAGCGCGCGGGCTGCTGACGCGGTCGCCTCCGGGAAGAAATACATGTCGTTGAAGGTCGTGACGCCGCCCCGCAACATTTCATGGGCGGCGAGCAGCGCCCCGTCGGCCACAAAATCGGCTCCGGCCAGGCGGGCCTCGACGGGCCAGATACATTCCTCCAGCCAGCGCGCGAGCGGCAGATCGTCGCCGAGGCCCCGCAGGAGCGACATCGCGGCATGGGTGTGAAGGTTGATGAGCCCTGGCGTGATCAGATGCCCAGGCAGGGCGAGCTCGGCGATTCCGGGGTGCTTCGCGCGCGCCTCGTCAAGGAGACAGACATCAACGATCTGCGCCCCATCGATCACGATGGCGTGGTCGGTCAGCACCGTATTCGACGGTGCAACCGGGGCGGTCCAGCTTGGCGCGAGCAGCAGGCGGTCGGGGGTGGTCACGGCCGGAGTTTAGTGCAGCCGGATGTTAAAATTCAAAGATTTGCCATCTGCCGCACCTTAAATCGGGTTTCGCTGCGGTTTTTACCAACGCTTCAAGTTGCACCAGAGCGGGTGGCACCAGAACAAGCGGCACCAGAACAAGCGGCACCAGAACAAGCGGCACCACGGTTGGGCGCAGCCCAGGTCGAGCATCATTCAGGTTGAGCATTACCCAAGTCGGGCATCACTCCTACAGAGCATCATTTCATGGATCAGTTTGCCAAAGAGACCCTGCCCGTCAGCCTCGAGGAGGAAATGCGGCGTTCGTACCTCGATTACGCGATGAGCGTGATCGTGGGTCGGGCCCTGCCTGATGTGCGGGACGGGTTGAAGCCCGTGCACCGGCGCGTGCTTTATGCCATGCACGAGGCCAACAACGTCTGGAATCGGTCCTATGTGAAGTGCGCGCGGGTGGTGGGTGAGGTGATGGGTAAGTTTCACCCGCACGGCGACAGCGCCATCTACGACACGCTGGTTCGCATGGCGCAGGATTTTTCGCTGCGTTACCCACTGGTGGACGGGCAGGGCAACTTCGGGTCGGTTGACGGCGACAACGCCGCCGCCATGCGTTACACCGAGTGCCGGCTCGACAAGCTCGCCGGCGAAATGCTCGCCGACATCGACCGTGAAACCGTGGATTTTCAGCCGAATTACGACGGCAAGGAACTCGAGCCCACGGTTCTGCCAGCACGGATTCCCAACCTGCTGATCAATGGCTCGGCGGGCATTGCCGTGGGCATGACCACCAACATTCCGCCGCATAACCTGGGTGAAATCGTCGACGCCTGTCTGCTTCTGCTGCGGCGCCCCGAGGCGAGCATCGATGAGCTGATTGAGCTGGTGCCTGCTCCCGATTTTCCCACCGGCGCCACCATCTACGGCATCTCGGGTGTGCGCGAGGGCTATCGCACCGGCCGTGGCCGGGTGGTGATTCGCGCCCGCACCCACTTTGAAGAGCTCGATCGTGGCAACCGCAGTTCGATCATCGTTGACGAGCTGCCCTATCAGGTCAACAAGCGGCTGCTGCTTGAGCGCATTGCCGAACTGGTGAACGAACGCAAACTCGAGGGCATCTCCGACATCCGTGACGAGTCCGACAAGTCGGGCATGCGGGTGGTGATCGAGCTCAAGCGCGGCGAAGTGCCCGAGGTGGTGCTCAACAACCTCTACAAGCAGACGCAGCTCCAGGACACCTTCGGCATCAACATGGTGGCCCTGGTTGATGGTCAGCCGCGCTTGCTCAATCTTCGGCAGATGCTCGAGGCGTTTCTCTCGCACCGCCGCGAGGTGGTCACACGGCGCACGGTGTTCGACCTGCGCAAGGCGCGCGAGCGCGGCCACCTGCTCGAGGGCCTGGCGGTGGCCATTGCCAATGTCGATGAAATGATCGAGGTGATCAAGGCCTCGCCCACACCGCCCATTGCGCGCGAGCGCCTGATGGAGCGTGCCTGGCGCGCCGGCATTGCGCGCGAAATGCTCGAGCGTGCGGGCTCCGATATTGGCGCTTTTCAGCCTGAAGGCTTGGAGCCTGGGCGGGGGCTTGACGGTGACTTTTACAGGCTGTCTGAAACCCAGGCGCAGGAAATCCTGCAGATGCGGCTACAGCGGCTCACAGGGCTCGAGCAGGACAAGATCGTGCAGGAATACCGCGAGGTGATCGGCCAGATCACCGACCTGCTCGACATCCTCGGCCGACCCGAGCGCATCACCCAGATCATCACCGACGAGCTGGCTGCGGTGAAGGCCGAGTACAACAACCCTCGCCGGTCGGTGATCGAGATGAACGCCACCGAACTCGATACCGAAGACCTGATCACGCCGCAGGACATGGTGGTCACACTCTCCCACTCCGGCTACATCAAGAGCCAGCCGCTGTCCGAATACCGTGCCCAGCGGCGCGGCGGGCGCGGCAAGCAGGCGACAGCCACCAAGGAAGAAGACTGGGTCGACCAGCTCTTCATCGCCAACACCCATCAGTACATCCTTTGCTTTTCGAACCGTGGCCGTGTCTACTGGATCAAGGTCTGGGAAGTGCCACAAGGCACGCGCAATTCGCGGGGCCGGCCGATCGTCAATCTGTTCCCGCTAGCCGAAGGCGAGAAGATCACCGTCGTGCTGCCGGTGCGGGGCTTTGACGAGTCCCACTATGTGTTCATGGGCACGAGCCTGGGCACGGTCAAGAAAACCCCGCTGACCGATTTTTCCAACCCGCGGAAGGCCGGCATCATCGCCGTCGATCTCGATGAGGGTGATTACCTGATCGGCGCGGCGGTGACCGATGGTGCGCACGACGTGATGATGTTTTCGGACGCGGGCAAGGCGGTTCGTTTCGACGAAAACGATGTGCGGCCGATGGGGCGCGCGGCGCGCGGCGTGCGAGGCATGATGCTCGAGGAAGGCCAGCACGTGATCTCGATGCTGGTTGCAGAGAGCGAGGCGCAGTCGGTGCTCACCGCAACTGAAAATGGCTACGGCAAGCGCACCATGATCGCCGAATACACGAGGCATGGCCGCGGCACCAAGGGCATGATCGCCATCCAGACCACAGAGAGGAATGGCCGCGTGGTGGGCGCAGTGCTGGTCGACGAGACCGATGAAATCATGCTGATTACCACCGGTGGCGTGTTGGTTCGCACCCGGGTATCGGAAGTGCGACTGATGGGGCGCGCCACGCAGGGCGTCACGCTGATCGCCGTCGATGACGGTAACCGGCTGTCAGGTGTCCAGCGAGTGGTCGAATCGGATGCGGCGGCGGATGCCGCAGCCGATGCCGCGGGCGATCCGGCGGGTGATGGCTCCTCGGCCGATCCGGCGGGCGATGACTCCGCGGGCGGTCCCAAGCCAACCCCGGCCTGACCAGCCAAGCGGTCGGCGGCCTCGCGCGCGTCGACCACAGTCTGACACCCCATCGATGGGAGACGCGCTCCATGAGTTCTCAAGCCGATCGCGAGTCGAAAGCGCCGGACGGGTCCACTGCTCCGACCTCCGGCCCCGCGCCCGATCCCGAACTGGCGGTGCTGCGCGAGCAGATCGATACGGTGGATCGCCAACTGTTTGACCTGCTCAATCAGCGGGCGCAGATCGTCCTGAAAGTGGGCGAACTCAAACATCGCACCGGCGCACCGGTCTACCGTCCCGAACGGGAAGCGCAGATTCTGGGCCGGCTGGGGGCCTCGCCAGGCCCGCTTCCCGGTGCCGCGCTGCAGTCGATCTGGCGTGAGGTCATGTCGGCGTGCCGGGCGCTCGAGCGGCGCCTGCGCGTGGCTTATCTGGGGCCACCCGGTACATTTTCCGAGATGGCGCTTCTTGCGCACTTCGGCCACGGCGTGGAGCCGGTGGCCTGCCCGAGCATCGATGAGGTGTTTCGCACCACCGAAGCCGGCAATACCGATTTCGGTGTGGTGCCGGTCGAGAACTCCACCGAAGGGGCGGTCAATCGGTCGCTGGATCTGATGCTGCAGACACCCCTTGCGATCCTGGGCGAAACCGCGGTGGATGTTCGCCACAACCTGATGACGCGCTCGGGAAGCCGCGAGGGGATCGTGCGGGTCTGCGCGCATCCGCAGGCGCTCGCTCAGTGCGCGGGCTGGCTCGATCGGAATCTCCCCGGGGTCGAGCGGGTGCCGGTGTCGAGCAACGCCGAGGGCGCGAGGCTTGCCTCGCTCGATGCCACCGTTGGCGGAATCGCAGCCGAGACCGCCGCGGCGCTGTATGGCCTCGCCATTGCGGATGCCGGTATCCAGGACGACCCCTCCAACCGCACGCGATTCCTGATCGTGGGTCGCTACCGATGCGGCGCATCGGGTGCAGATCAGACATCGCTGATTCTCTCGGTACCCGATCGGGCCGGCGCCGTGCACGCGCTCATCGAGCCCCTCGCGCGACACGGCGTGTCGATGAAG
>CAMBZS010000070.1 GCA_945872335.1 Bordetella parapertussis
CCGTAGATACTGGCCGTGAGCAGCGCGCCGATCACGATACCGCCAAGCAATTTGTTCATAATGGCACTCAAGCCACGCAGTTCGGTGCCGATGATACTAGCAGCGGATCGGCCGAAGCGCTCGCCGCTTCTCGACCGAAAGCAGTAACTCTCAAGTTTGTCTGCCCAAGGGCAGATGTTGCCTTGCGTTGCAGCACGTTTCCCGGGACATACGATCATGAAAGTCATACTTCGCCTGACGCTCATTCTGTTCGCCGTCATCCTGGTTGCAGTGCTGGGCACCGTGTCATTCGTCAAAGCGAAGCAGGCATCAGACCTTCGCGAGCAACTCGACCGATCTGGCGCGCAGGCCAAGGATCTGCGCGGCCAGATCCGCTCGCTCAAGGGTGAAATCGAGACATTGGAAGAAAAGCTCCGTGAGCTCGCCGCCCAGAATGCGCTGCTTGCCGCGCAGCAGCCGTCGGCCGAGCCGCCCAAGGCCGGGGGCCTCGCCCAGGCCTGTCCCGCACCGGGGCCCAACCGCACGCTGGACCAGGCGCAGTTTGCCCGCCAGCCCCTGGAGATGCGCTACAAGCCCGGTGTGCTGCGGGTTTCCAACGACGGTCAGTCAGCCATCGTCACGGCCGCTGCGGGCAGCTCGCTCAAGATCGGCCCCGAGATCTTCGATCTGGTCCGCATCCATTTTTACCGGCCCGAGGGTGGGCAGGTTGATGGCAAGCCAGTCTCGCTGGTCGCCCATCTCGTTCATCGAATCGCCTCGGGCCAGACCGTCGTGGTGAGCGTGCCGATTCGGGAGTCGGCGTTTCAGCATCGCACCATCTGGCAGATCCTGAACAATCTCCCCAACAAGGGCGCGCCCGAAGCCACCATCTCAAACATCTCGATCGATCCTAGTCAACTGCTGCCCGAAAATCTCAGCTATCAGGTGTATGAGGGTACGTTGCCGGTACCGCCCTGCACCGAGAAGGTTCGCTTCTATCAGTTACGCACCCCCATCGGCATCAGCAAAGACCAGCTCGAGCGCTTCCTGATGCGAGTGAAGGCGCCGTCATTCAAGGACTCAGCGATTCGCCCGCCCGCAGCGGGCAAAGCAGCTTGAAGCCGAGCGTAAACAGCCCGTTGGGTGGAATCTTTCGCCAGTAGCCCCACTCGGTAATATCGAAAACCTTGCGGCCGGTGAGCTGCGGCCCGGCCCAGCTGGTCATGCGGCCAATTCGGTGCATCTGATTGTCGCAGTCGTATTCATTGGTGTAGCGGCGCGACATCACGCCATCGGGGTCAGGCACCTTGAGGTCCTGCATCTCGAGCACCCGCCGGATGGAGCCGTCTCGCTGCAAGGTCGTCCGGTCGATGTAGAGCGTGAGCGCAGGGGTGTCGCCCAGTTTTTCCCAGGGCGGCCCCACCGTCTGGGCCAGGGCCTGGTTCGTGACCATGCAAAGTACGAGCAACGCCAGGGTCAGCACCCGGGTGCCCGTCGAACGGCTACGCAACCCTGCGACCATTTCGGTCACTCCCGTCATAAATAGGTGCCGGCCAGCGTGCGGACTGCGCCACCGGTTCCCAGTTTGAATCGTGAAATACCCGGGAGGGAATGCGTGTTGACGCCCCCCAGGTCGATGGCGGTCAGACCCCGCTCACGCAGGAGGAGCGAGGCCCGCCACAGAAGCAGATTGTGCGCGTTCAGATCGCGGCCAGTGTCGTCCGCCCAGCCGATATGGTAGGTCGCAACGCTTCCGTGCAGCAGAAACAGCATGGCCGCGACCGTCTTGCCCTCGAAATCTGCTCGCGCGATCACGAACGCGGCGGCGGGCGATGCGGCGACGTCGATCCAGTGGGTCACGAAGTCGGTCGGCAGGCCGTGAAAGTTGCGCGACTCACGCTGCCGGCCCTCGCGCTCGAGAAGTTCCCGACATTTGGGAACATTCGAGTTGACGTGAACCTGCAGCTTCTTCTCGGCTTCTGCCTTGACCAGCCGGTTCCGCCATTTGCCGTCGAAGGCCGCGCGCAGCGCCTCGGGCGACTGAGTGAGATCGAGCACGACCGTGGAATAGCCGGTCATCACCCGTCGCAAACCCGCGACTTCGGCGGGGACAAGCTCCGCCGCGGTCCGATCGGGCGAAAACAGCGTGACGCGAAGCCTTGGCGCCGGCAGCTCGGCGCGCAGCCGCCGGTAAAGTGCGTGTCGCGCCTGCGCATCCAGCCCAGGCGCCCAAACCGGGCCGCGGGTGCAGGAAGAGAGCGACAGGTAGGCGGGAATCCGCCGGCAGATGAACTGTGCGAGTCCCACGGGCTGGCCCTCGAGCTCCACCAGCACCCGGTGTACCCGCACACCCAACCGAGCCAGCGCCGCGCCATAGCCCCAGCTCTGCTGGAGCGCACCGCGGTGCTCGCGATGAAATGCATCCCAGACTTTTGGTGAGCCGGGGTCCCAGATCAGATTCATGCCGATATAATAGGCAAACCTCGCGCGCAGAGGCTGCCCCGCAGTCAAGAACCCGAGCCCCATGCCGATTACCCCTTACCACTGCTGAGTTTGGCCAGGACGGAAAAAACAGGGCGGCACGTGGTGCTAGGCCACGATATCCCGAAACCGAGGCCCACCCTCGCGGGTTTGGGTTTGTGCATTGCCTACCTCGGAATTCCCGTTGCCGTTGTTGGTAACCTGATCGATCTCGTACTGCAGCTGACCCTGGGCTGGTGTATCGGGGTGTGGTGCCTGTTTAAGTCTTGAGGGCTTGCCATGTTCTTCTTTATCGGTCTAGCGGTTGTGTTCGGTGCGGTGCTGGGTGGATACGTCCTTGCCGGCGGAAAAATGGCGCCGATCATCAAGGCCGCTCCGTTCGAATTCGTCATCATTGCCGGTGCGGCCGTTGGCGCGGCGCTGATTGGCAACAGCTTTGACATCTTCAAGGCGGCCATGGGCGGTATCGGTAAATGCATTTCCGGGCCCAAGTGGAAGCAGGAGGACTACCTGAATCTGATCGTCCTGGTGGGCAAGCTGCTGGCGGTCATGAAAAAAGAAGGGGTGGTCGCCCTCGAGGCTCATGTCGAAAATCCCGATTCGAGTCCGATATTTGGTGAATTCCCCAAGCTCGCCAAAGACCACTCAATCGTGCAGATGATCTGCGATCCGCTGCGGCTCGCGATCATCTCTCAGGGTAATCTCGACGCCGACGCGGTCGATGACATCATGAAAACCGCGATCAAGCTCCACCATCACGAGGCCATGCGGGCGCCTGCCACCCTCGCTTCCATGGCGGGCTCCATGCCGGCGCTTGGCATCGTGGCCTGCGTGTTGGGTGTGATCAAAACAATGGGTGCGATCGACCAGCCACCCGTCGTGCTGGGCGCCCTGATCGGCGCAGCGTTGGTCGGCACGATGCTGGGGGTGTTCTTGGCTTATGGCCTGTTCGAGCCCTTCTCCGGTCGGCTTGGCCAGATCGTCGATGAAGAATCACAGGTCTACAACGTCATCCACCAAATGTTGGTCGCCCAGTTCAAGGGGCATCCTCAGCCGGTGGTGATCGAGGCGGCCCGCGCCTGTATCAGCCACCACAACCAGCCGTCGTTCTCGGAAGTGTTCGACAGCCTGCGGGGCGGCTGATGATCGGTCTGGCTGATAGCGGAGTGCTCTGATGGCCGAAGCCAATGCTCCGGCGGCGGCAGCCGCGGCTGAAGGCGCGCCGCCCGCTGACGCAGCGGCCGCGCCTGCCGCTGTACGGCCCATCATCCGCAAGATCATCGTCGAGGAGGGGCACGGCGGTGCACACGGCGGGGCCTGGAAGATCGCACTCGCCGACATGATGACCGCACTCATGGCGTTCTTCCTGCTGATGTGGCTGCTGGGTGCCACCAACAGCAGTCAGCGAAAGAGCATCGCGGAATATTTCCGGCCCGCTTCCCACAGCCAGATCAAGTTCGGTGAGCTGGCGGGCTCCGACGGCCTGCTCGGTGGGCGCTCAATTGTCGACCCCGACGGCTTTCCATTCACCGCCAAGCAAACGGCCATGCTTGAGCGGCTCACCCCGCGCGCGCAGGGTGGCCCCAGCACCGATCAGGGCGCCTCGCAGGAAGAGCAGAACGCCGAAGGCCCGCAGAAAGATGCGCCCAGCAACGACCCGTCGCGCGGACCGAAGCGCGTGGAAGACGAGCTCAATTTCGAAAAGCTCCAGGAAGAGCTGAAGGAAAAGCTTTCGGAGAGCCCGCAGCTGAAACAGTTGCAGGATCAGGTGCAGGTCTCGCGCGAAAAAGATGGTCTGCGGATCGAGATCATCGACAAGGCCGACTTCTCTATGTTCAAGCTCGGCACCTCCGATGTCGAACCGCGGGCGGCGGCGCTTCTCGCCGAGGTCGCCAAGTCGTTGCGTGATTTGCCCAACAAGCTAGCGGTGCGCGGCCACACCGACAGCGTCGGATTCGCGCCCGGCACCGGCCGCAACAACTGGACCCTCTCCACCGAACGCGCCGACGCCACCCGCCGGCTGATGGAGGCCAATGGCGTCACCACGAAACGGTTCGAGCGGCTGGAGGGCGTTGCCGATACTGTTCCCTTCGTGCCAACAAATCCCGCCGATCCGCGCAACCGTCGAGTTAGTATCACGGTCCTCAATCAGTAGCTGCCGCGCGTTCGCCCTCGGGCGAGTTGCTCGCGCGAAACCGCGCCCTGCAGATGTCTGCCGCCAACTTGCTTGATATTGCCCTGCTCCACCCCGCTGACGCGGATGGAGCCGCCCCCGTCGCCGATGACTTCGCGGCCACCACCGCCACGAGCGGTGTGGTGGCTGCACGAGGCAGAGTCGTTGGCCAGATCGAAACCGTGGGCGACGCCGACTGGTTCGCGGTCACACTCGAGGCGGGTGTGTCCTACCAGTTTGTCGCCGATACGCTGATCGCCCCGCTGGGCCCCGGTGCTCTGGGTAATCCGAAGCTTCGTCTGCTCGACGCCTCGGGCCGCCCCCTCGCGGTGGACGACGACAGCTATGTCGGCAGCGACGCGCTCATCCAGTTCACCCCGCAGACAAGCGGCCGCTGGTTTCTGGAGGTGAGCGGCTCCACCGGCACCCCCGCAACCGGCGCCTACGCGCTGATCGCGCAGGCCGATAGCGGCCGCAACAAGCCCGCCCAGCTCGTAAGCTACACGCTGAGCGACAAACGCCTCGAGGTGATCTTCGATAGCCCTATCGACGCCATCACCTGGAATGGCAGTGTGCTCGCCCAGCGCGGCAAGGGCGCGGCGCTCTCGCCCATCAGCCTGCAGGGCGCGCCCGAGGTGAGCGGACGCTCGCTCATCTTCAGTCTGAGCGAGGCTGTCGCCTCCGATGAATACCTGCTCCTGCGCGGCACCGCGTTGCCCTCGCCCCGGGTGATCACCACCTTCGAATCGTTCGCGTTGTTTGATGACACCACCACCAGCCTGATCCTGGGCGCTGACGGCGACACGATCATTGACGTGTCCGCACTCCCCGGAGACGTCGATATCCTCGATCTTGGCGGCAACAACCGCTTCGTGACTGGCGCCACGTTCCGCGCGGCGATCACGGGCGGTGCCGGAAACGATCAGTACCTCGTGGCGCGGGCCGACACCCCGATTCAGGACCTGGGCGGCACTGACAGTGCAACGGTCCTGTCATCTGCCACCAAGCTGCCAAGCGATATCGAAACCGTCACCCTGGGTGGAGGCGCCGCACCACTCCCCTACTGGATTTCAGCGCTGGTGGCTGACGAGGGTGCCGGGCAGCGCTTTTCCCTGATGCTCGCGGACGGGCGAACCTATTCGTATGCCTTTCCGCAGACCGCGCCCGATTATCTGGATGCGCGCTACACCGCTGGCTTCAAGGGTTTTTCGGCTGCGCAGGCCGCGCAGGCCGAAGCTGCCCTTCAACTGATTGCCGCCTCGACCGGACTGCGCTTCGTGGCGTCGGACAACGCCGCCGCCGACGACCTGATCGCGTTCGCCCTCAACAGCCAGACCGATTCGGCGGGCTACGCGATCCATCCCCGGGGAGAGTGGCTGGGCAGCGACGTCTTCCTCAATGCCGCAACCATCGGCGCAACCGATCTCGCTCAAGGCAGTTTTGGCGCCTATGCGCTTACCCATGAGATCGGTCACGCGCTCGGCCTCAAACATCCGTTCAGCGCCACCGATGCCACCGGTGACAAGGCGGAACCGCCATATTTGAGCGCTGCCGAAGATCAGTCCGCCTTCACGATCATGACCTACACCGTCGCGAGCGCCGATCGTATGGTCCGGCTGGGTCCGCTCGATGTGGCGGCGCTGCAGTACCTCTATGGGCCCAACCCAGGGGTGCGCGCCGGCGCAGACCGCTACACCGTGTCGCTTGGCACGGCCAATTTCATCTGGGATGGTGGCGGCGCCGATGTCATCGACCTCTCCGGGCTCGGGCTTGCAGCAGATGTGGGCCTCGAACCCGGTTACTGGGGGTTCGTCGGCACGACGCGGGCCAGCACCATCACCGCGCCCGGACAGATCACGGTGAATGCCGGCACCGCAATCGAAGATCTGGTCGGAACGCCCTATGGTGACCGCCTGACGGGTAATGCCCTCGCGAATCAGATCCAGGCCGGCGCGGGTGACGACACCGTCGACGGCGGCGCGGGCGACGACACGCTCGTAGGCGGCCCCGGGCGTGACAGCCTGATTGGCTCGAGCGGCAACGATGTGCTCGCGGGGGGCAGCGGTTCTGACATGCTTGTGGGCGGTGACGGCACAGACCGGGCAACGCTTGAGGGCAACCAGGCGCGGTGGCATCTCTACGCCAATACCGATCGCACCGAGCTGGCTGCACTCAACAGCGTCACGATCGAGCTTGACCGGCTGCGGTCGATTGAAACCTTGCAGTTTTCCGATGCCACGCAGGCAGTGCCGTCGCTGAGCATACCGGGCGTACTGATCGCTGAAGCGACCGACTTTGCACGCAGCGCGGAAGCGGCCCCAGTGCTGCCACCGCAGAGCCTGCGTGCCATGTGGACCGGATCGCTCACCTTGGCCGATGCCGATGCGCTCCGAATCAGCGTGCCGGCGGGCCATCGCCTCACCAGTGCGCGGCTGATCGACCTGGCTGGCCATGCGCCCGAGAGCGGGCTCAGCTGGTCGCTGAAGTCGCTCGCCACCGCTGATGCGCAGGTCTTGGCGGGCGGCACGCTCTCGCGGGCCAGCGCCGGCACGCAACTGCTCAGCGGGGCACCGGTGCCAGGCAGCTATCTGCTCGAGCTCGGCAACGTGTCATCAACCGACACTGCAGACTACGCAGTTGAGCTGCGGCTCGCGCGCGCAAACACGCGACCGGCGGGCACGCTCAACATCACGGGTACGCCGCGGGCGGGTGAACTTCTGACCGTCACCCAAACGCTCACCGACCCCGATGGCCTTCCAGCCGCGGGCGCGGCAGGCGCCATGGCTTATCAGTGGCGCTCAAATGGCGCTGCAATCGTTGGCGCAACCGGTACCACCTATCGCTTGTCGCCCGCCGATGTCGGTAGCCGGATCACGGTAAGCGCCGCCTACACCGATCTGGGCGGAACCGCAGAGACCATGACCAGCGCGCCGAGCAGCGCCGTGCTTGCGCCGCTGGCCATTGCCGCCCCGAACTACAGTCCGCTGCCGCGGGTACTGCTCAAGACCTCGCTGGGCGATGTGGTGGTCGAGCTGGAAGCCGACCGTGCACCGGTAACAGTCACCAATTTTCTTCGCTATGCCAATACGAATTTCTATGACGGGACCGAATTCCACCGGATCATTTCCACCTTCATGGCGCAGGGCGGTGGCTACGATCTGGAAGGCACCAACTTCGTACGTCGCGCTTCAACGTTTTCGCCGATTCCCCTTGAACGCACCAGTACAACGGGTCTGAGCAACCTGACTGGCACGCTCGCTATGGCTCGCACCTCGGTCGCCGATAGCGCCACCAGCGAGTTCTTCATCAATCTGGCTGACAATCTGTTTCTCGACGCAGCCTATGCGAGCGATGGCAACGGCTATGCGGTATTCGGCCGCGTCGCCAGTGTCGGTTCCGACCTGATGTCGAAATTGAAAGCAGTGCAGGTGGTCGATAACGGTTCTGGCGAAGTGTCCAAACCCACATCAGCCGTGACCCTCGTCGATGTGCTGCCCGTATCCGAAACCACCAACGCGGCACCGACCGGAAGCGTCATGGTTTCAGGGCTTCCGATCCAGGGCCGATCCCTGATCGCGCTCAGTCAGCTGGCCGATGCCGATGGAATCCCCGCCAGCGGGCAACCCGGTGCGATCAGCTACTACTGGAAAGCAGACGGGATCCTGATTCCGGGGGCGCAATCCGCTTCGCTCACGCTCACTCAGGCCATGGTGGGCAAGGCCATCACTGCAGTGGCGGCCTACACCGATCTGAAAGGGACAAGCGGCTACGTTGCCAGTGATCCCATCAAGGTCATCAACGCAAACGATCTGCCCGGCGGCCGCGTGGTGATCAGCGGTACGCCCGCCGCGGGAGCCACGCTCACCGCCTCGCACAGCCTCACCGATCAGGATGGCATCCCGGCGGCCGGCCAGCCCGGCGCCCTGCGCTGGCAATGGAATGTCGACGGGCAACCCGTGGCAGGAAGGAACCAGAGCAGCTTTTTGGTGAGCGCAGCCGAGGCCAACAAATCGATCTCGGTGACGGCGTCCTACACGGACCTTGCTGGAACTGCGGAAAGCATCACGAGTGCAGCGGCCGGGTCGGCTGTCAGTGTCGCCGCCCCGGGCCTTCCCCGCGCATGGCTTCGTACGAACTATGGTGATCTGCTGATCGAGCTCGAATCGACGCGGGCCGCCAGTACGGTTACCAATTTCGTCCAGTATGTGAAAAGCGGCTTCTACAACAACACGATTTTTCACCGTGTCATTGACGGCTTCATGATTCAGGGGGGCGGCTACACGATCGACTCAACCGGGCAGGTCACCTACAAGACCCCCACGCAGGCACCGATCGCGTTGCAAAGCACCGCCGTGACCGGACTCAGCAACACGTTTGGCACAATCGCAATGGCGCGCACGGGCGATCCAAACAGCGCGACCAGCCAGTTTTTCATCAACGTTGCCGATAATCTTTTCCTCGATGCCAACCGCGCGGCCGACGGCAACGGCTACGCCGTGTTCGGACGGGTGCTCGACGGCTATCCAACAATCGACATTCTGAGAACCGTACCGGTCCGCGCGAGCGGCGGGGAAGTGAGCAGCCCGACAATCACGATCGGGATCGTCGGCAGCTACTACGATCCGAAACCGCCAGGCGGGGAAGTGCTGATCACAGGAAATCCGGTACAAGGCCAGACGCTCACAGCGCAGCACACGCTCGTCGATCCCGACGGGTTTTCCACGAGCAGTCTGGTTGGCTGGGTGTGGCGTGCCGATGGCATACCGGTCAGCGCAATCTCGCCCACGCCGTCCTTTCAGCTCACCCCGGCCCATGTCGGAAAGGTGATCTCCGTCGAAGCCATCTACCGCGACAGTGCAGGCAACATCGGCTACGTACCGAGCGCGTCAACCGCTGAAGTCGGCCTGCTGACCGCTGTACCTGCGAATTTTTCGACAAGCGCAGCAAGCGCCGGTGCAGCAGGCGCCCGCGCCGCTGCCCTGACTGGCAGCATCTACCACTGGAAGAGCCACGCGCTGATCGACGAGGTTCAGGTGACCGCGCAGGCCCAAGCCGTCACGTCAGCCGACACCCCGCCCGCGCCGTTCGCCCACAGCGGAATCGATGGCCGCTGGGCGATCGACGGGCTCGACTTTGATGGGCTTTTGCGCGTAACCGCCGGCCGTGAGGCGGGCGCCGGCGAAGTCGCGCGCGCGGTCAGCGCAGCCGATGCGTTGGCCGCCCTCAAACTCGCCACCGGGCGCACATCCAATCCGCCCACAGCCGATGGCTTGCAGAGCGCGGCGCCCATCTCGCCCTATCAAGTGCTTGCCGCCGACATCGATCGCGACGGCAAGGTCACCCCAACCGACGCCGACGCCATTCTCAAGCTTGCGCTTGGGGTGAGCGACGCACCCGCGTCCCGCTGGCGATTTGCCGGCGAATCCGAGGTGCTCTGGAATACCGCCACGGGATCGGTGTACACCCGTCATTCCGTTGCAGCCACCGACACCGCAGTCAGCGCGCGCGCCGGCCAAACTGCTGCGGTGAATCTGGTTGGCGTGCTCACAGGCGATGTCGATGGCAGCTGGACGCCAGGAGATAGCGAGCCGCTGCCTGATCGCGCCTATGATCAGTTGCCGACCGACTACTTTCAGTCACTGGGCCTCGCTCCCGAGGCGCTCGCTCAGTGGGGTCTGACACAGGGCTGAGCCGCACGGGGCCGGACCGGCACCGCACACAGAACCGGGCAAATCAGAGCGGCTTCGGGGCCATGCTGCAGGCAGCACCGGCCCGTTCATGCGCCGCGCTCGCCCCCAGCAGCGCCTGCGTCATTGAAGGCGTCAGACCGCGTGCCCTGCGGCATGCCCCTCTGATGTGGCAGCGTGCAGCGAGCGCGCTGCGAGGGCATCGCCTACCCGGTGAAACACGATGCCACGCTCGGCGAGCGCCACGGGCAGCGCGGCATCCGGCGCGCGGGGCGTGGACCACGCGAGAAACGCCAGGTCACGCACCACCGTCTGCTCCCCGTTATAGACGTTGACGCAGACCAGCTCGGCCGCGCTTTCCAGGCGCGCGCTCCAGACAGGCTCAGACAGGGTGAGCACGCTGATCCGCTTTTCACTGAGCCGCCGCAGGATGCCCTGGCGGACGACCATCGGCAGGTCCTGCGCCACCGTGTCGCGGGGCGTGACAATCACGACCCGATCAAAGATCGAATGCAGGTGCTCGGCCGCGGCATAGGTGCCTTCGCCATGGTCCATGTCGAAGATGACAGCAGAACCGGGCTGCCGCCCGCCATGGCGGAGCACCTCGCGCATGGCGGTTCGCAGATCCGGCACGAGCTCCGAATCACGGACATCCTCGGGAAGCCAAAGGGGCGCGACCATGTCGGCCCCGGTCGCGATGATCACCGCATCAGGCTCGAGCGCCAGCACGTCAGCCAGACCCGCCTCGCGACGCATGATGAACTCGCATCCGTGCCGCTCCGCCGCCGCATGCTGGTAGTCGTAGACACTGCTCACGGACTCGCCACCTGGCAAGCGCGCACGCAGGCGCAGCTTGCCGCCCAGCTCATCTCCGCGGGTAAGGACCGTGACCCGATGGCCTCGTGCTGCTGCGATCCAGGCCGCTTCCAGGCCCGCAGGGCCTGCGCCCACCACGACCACACGGCGGGCGTGCTCGGCGCGCGGCGGCCGATAGTCGACTTCGTCAGCGAGGCCCACCCGCGGATTGTTGTCGCAGCCAATTGGCAGGCGCTGCTGGGAAATTCGCTCCCAGCAGGTGTTGCAGGACACGCAGTAGCGAATGTCGTGGGCCCGCCCCGCCTGCGCCTTGGTCACCCAGGCGGGATCGGCGATGAGTGCGCGGCCAATGCCCACCATCGCCGCCGTGCCGTCCGCCACGATTGCATCCGCCTCCGCCGGATCGGTGATCCGGCCCACTGCGATCACCGGAACTTCGGGAATTGCCTGCGCGAGCTCGCGAATGGTCGATCGGTACGTCACCCGCTCTGTGTGGCCATCGGGCACATGGCGCTCAAGCGAACGGGAGTGGCTTCCCCAGCAGAAAGAGACATAGTCGACCAGACCGCTCGCGGTGAGCCGGCGTGCAACCGCTGCCGCATAGACGGGATCGATGCTGCCCGGCAGCCAGTCGTTTCCGGGAAGTTTCAAACCCAGGATGAAGCCATCGCCGCAGTGGGCGCGAATGGCCGCTATCAGTTCGCGCAGCAGCCGGGTCCGGCCCTCCAGATCACCCCCGTAATCATCGGTGCGACGATTCGACCAGGGCGAGAGCGTTTGATGAAAGAAGTGCCCGTGCCCCGCGGAAATCTCCAGGCCGCTCCAGCCACAGCGCTTGAGCCTCGCCGCCGCCCTGGCGTATTCATCGAGCAGCGGTGCAATCTCGCTCCGAAGCAGGGCGCGCGGCATGGACCAGCTGAGATCGTCGGGCAACACCGACATGCCAATGCCATCAAAGCTGCGACCCGGCTGATTGCGGGCACGACCCCGCTCGAGCAGCTGCGCGATCAGCCTGCAATCTTCGGATTCAACGGCATGGGCAAGCCGGCTGAGGCCATCGAGATCGGTGTCGTTCCAGGCGTCGGCGCGCGTGGCCAGATGATGATGACGCGCCATGCTGATGGGCTCGGTGACCAGCATTGCTGCGCCACCACGCGCCCGGCTCGCACAGTAGTTGAGAAGCGTCGGCCCCACCTTGGCATCACGGTTGGAAAAGGTGGTCATTGACAGATGGACGACACGATTGCGCAGCGTCTTGCCAGCCAGCGTGAGCGGCGCGAGCATCGACGGATAGGCGGACTGCGCCGTGCGGGCCCCAGGCGTGGGCCCCGCAGCGTGAATCGGGATCGCGACAGAAGTAGCGGTCAAGTTATGATGGCCCGGCAAAGTCAGCCAGATACTCACCCGAATCCCGCACCCATTCAAGCGCCACACGATGCCCTCTGTCTCGATCCCTACCCCTCGCGCCGATCTGCTGGTCGCGGGCGCAGGCGCCGCCGGCATGATGGCCGCGCTGGTGGCCGCACATCACGGCGCGTCCGTGCTGCTTCTTGAACGCGACCCGGGCGGGCCGTCCAACCTGATGGTGAGTGGTGGCCTTTTCCCCGGAGCGGGCACGCGTTATCAAGCCCAGGCAGGTATTGCCGACGATCCCGACCGCTTTGCTGGCGATGCCCATGCGAAGGCAGGGGGTGCGGTCGATCCGCCAGTGCTGGCTGCAATCGCCGCGCAAAGCGCACCGGCCGTGCATTTCCTCGCCGACATTGCCGGGCTTCCCATCAAGCTGCTGGGCGGCCTCTCGGTCCCAGGACACAGCGCGCCGCGCCTGCATGCCACGCCGGCGGAAAGCGGGCGCGAACTGCACGCGCTGCTGCGCGCAGCCGTGAACGCGTGCGCGCGGATTCATCGTGTTGATGATGCCGAGGCGATCGAGTTGCTCACCGAGCCTGATCCGTCGTCGGCCACCGGGGCGCCCAGGATCCGCGGACTCAAAGCACGCGTCTGCGGCGAAAGCCGTGATTTCGCGGCGCCCGCGGTACTGCTCGCAACCGGCGGTTTCGCTGCAAATCAGGCGCTCCTTGCCGAATATCTTCCGGAAATGAAGGGTGCGCTCCATATCGGTGCCGGAGCCAACGATGGCCGCGCAGTGAGCCTGGGCCGCGCCCTGGATGCCGACGTGGGTTTCATGCAGGGCTATCAGGGCCAGGGTCACGTGAACCCACCCGAGGGCCGCACTCGGCTGGGCATGTCGCTACCGCCTCTGGGCGCATTTCTCGTCAACCGCGACGGCCGCCGGTTTGTGGCGGAAGACATCGGCCCCTCTGAACTCGCAGCCTTCGTGCTGGCGCAACCTGGCGGCGTTGCGCTCGAGGTGTTCGACGCCCGCATTCATGCATCGGCAAGCACCCAGGGCCCGTATCGGGAGGCATTCGAGGCAGGGAAGATTCAGATTGCGCAAAGCCCGGCCGACCTTGCCCACCGTTTCAACATTCCACTGCAGCCCTTCGAGGAAACGTTCGCGCGCTTCAGTGCAGCGGTGGCAAGCGGCCACGATCCCGAGTGCGGGCGCCAACGGTTCGGCCCGGCGCTCGTGCCGCCGCTCTATGCAGCGTGGGTCACCGGAGCCCTTGCGCATACGCAGGGTGGCCTGCGGGTCGATGCGAATGCGCGGGTGCTGCGCCGCGATGGCAGCGTGATCGAGGGGCTGTATGCAGCGGGGGGTGCTGCCGCGTCCATCTCCGGGGTGGGCGGCGCGGGTTACCTGCCCGGCAACGGTCTGGCGCAATCATTCGGGCTAGCCATGCTCGCTGCCCAGCATGTGGCGAGCCGGCCCAACGCCTGCGCGCCCGTTACTGCTCGGCCTTCGCCCCCGAGATCTCCACCGCACGCTTGAACTTCGCGAGCTCGCGCTTGTGAAATGCAGCCGTCTCCGCAGGGCCGAGCCCTGACGGGGTCGCGCCCATCTTCGCCAGCCGCTCCTGCACTTCCGGTGCCTCGAGCGACTTCTTCACCTCGGCCGCCATGCGGTTTACGATTGCGGTCGGCGTGCCTGCCGGTGCGAACAGGATGACCCATGCCGCTGCATCAAACCCGGGGTAGGTTTCCGAGAGCGCCGGCACATTCGGGAGCGCATCACTGCGGCGCTCCGAGGTCACGGCGAGCGGACGGATGGTTCCCGCCGCCAGATGCCCGGGCAGCGACGGGAGCCCCTCGACCGCAACCTGGACATCCCCCGCAATCACGGCTTGCACTGCGGGCGATCCACCGCGAAACGGTATGTGCGTCATGTCGAGTTTCGCTTCGGCGCGAATCAGTTCCATCACAAGATGCGAGGTACTGCCCTGTCCGGACGACGCGAAATTGACCCGGCCCTGCTGACCTTTCACCCAGGCAGCAAATTCGGCAACCGTGGTCGCGGGGATCTTGGGATTCACCACCATCACTTGCGGAAAGCTGACCAGCACCGTCACCGCGACAAAGTCTTTCTCCGCATCGTAGGGCAGCGACTTGAACAGCCACGGGTTGATCGCCATGGTGCCGGGCGACCCCACCAGGAATGTTTCCCCGTCGGGCCGCGCGCGTGCGGCGACTTCGGTGCCGATGTTGCCCGAGGCGCCGGTGCGGTTCTCGACGATGAACTGCACGTTGACGTTCTGCGACAAGCGGGCAGCAATCAACCGCGCCACCACATCCACCGCAGATCCGGCAGTAAAGGGATTGATGAGTCGTACGGGCCGAGAGGGCCAGTCCTGCGCGAGCACAGCCCCACTGAATGAAAGCGTCACCGCGCCGAGCGCAACTGCGGCCAGGCGCCGCCGAATCGAAGATGCCATGCTCATCAGAACCTCCTGGGTCAACTGCGTGGTGATCACCCCCGTCGCGTGGCGACGGGGCACTTCCGTGCGCGGGCGTGACAGGGCTGAGGTCGGTGGTGCCGGCTACCTGACTCGAACAGGTGACCTACCGCTTACAAGGCGGTTGCTCTACCAACTGAGCTAAGCCGGCAATGCTCTCCCCCGCGCGCTGCGGATGATACGCCGCGTTGGGGTTATTTGATGCGTTTCAACTGCGGGCGGACGGGCGGCGATGGCGGAGGCTCATCGGGGGCCGATCCGGTCGACGACGATGCGTTCGGTCCGCCGGCAGGCGTCGTCTCGGCGCCCGCTGGCAGCGGCGCCGCAGGCGCTTGCGACGGCTCGGTCGCCGCATCGACGGGGCGAAGTGAGATATCGCTCCCAGCTGGCGCACCATCGGGAACCGCAGAAAGCTTGCCACGCCGGCGTGCCTTGGGCGCCGCCGAGCGCGGGGTGCGCCCGGGTGGCAAGGCCGAATCAACCGCCTGGAGGACCGGCGCCGAGCCCGCGACCGGGCTGCTCAGCGGGGGGGCTGCAGTCGCAGGTTCGGAAACGGCGAGCGTCGGTGCAGCGCGCGCGGGCGCCGCCGGTGCGGTGTCTGTTCCCGTGGAGGATGCAGCGCCTGGCGCCCCAGCGTGAGCGGACGGCTCGGCAGTGGCGGCAGGTGGCTGCGTCGGGCGGGGGACCAGCTTGGGTCGCGACGCGGGTCGGGCGGAGGACGAACCCGCGACGGGCGCCGCTTTGTTGGCCGCGCCAGGTTCCGGTGCCCCGCGCTCGGGTGCCAGGGCAAGAGGCTTGGGCACATCAAACGCCATGCCATGGCCCGTTTCCTGGGCATAGATCGCCGACACATTTTCGATCGGTATCGACACCTGTCGAACCGAGCCCGAGAACCGGGCTTCGAATTCGATCAGATCATTGCCCAACTGCAGCCGGTTGGTGGCCACAGCCGACACATTGAGAACGATCTCGCCATTGCGGACAAACTCGCGCGGGACCTGGGTTCGCTCATCAACCATGACCGCGAGATAGGGGCGGTAACCACTGTCCTCGCACCACTGGTGGATTGCGCGAATGAGGTAGGGCTTGGTCGACAGCTCAGCCATGGTTGTGCGGGGCGTCCGGTTGACGAGACGACGGCGCGGCCCTCAGGCAGCGCCCGAGGCCGGCGCGCGACGCGCTCAACGGCGCATCACCTTCTCCGAGGGCGTGAGCGCCTCGATGTAGGCGGGCCGTGAAAAGATGCGCTCGGCATAACGCAGGAGCGGTGCTGCGGTCTTGGGCATTTCAATGCCGTAGTGGTCGAGGCGCCACAGAAGCGGCGCGATCGCAACATCCAGCATGGAAAACTCTTCACCCAGCATGTGCTTGTTCTTGATGAAGATGGGCGTGAGCTGGGTGAGCCGGTCGCGAATCTGCTGGCGCGCCTTGTCCTGCAGCTTCTGCGCATCTTTGGACGCATCACGCCGCTCGAGCACCTGCACATGCACGAACAACTCCCGCTCGAAATTGAATAGGAACAGCCGCGCCCGGGCACGCATCACCGGATCAGCAGGCATCAGCTGCGGGTGAGGAAAGCGCTCATCAATGTATTCGTTGATGATGTTGGATTCGTAGAGGATCAGATCGCGCTCAACCAGGATGGGAACCTGGCCGTAGGGATTCATGATCGAGATGTCTTCGGGCTTGTTGTAGAGATCAACATCCCGAATTTCAAAGTCCATGCCTTTTTCAAACAGCACGAGTCTGCAGCGCTGAGAAAACGGGCAGGTGGTTCCGGAGTACAGGACCATCATGGCGGGCGGCTTCCGTGAATGCTCGGCCGAAAGGGAAAGCGGGGCAACGGTCAGCGGGCTGACCGTGTAACCACGCCGGGGACGACGGCAGTACCGTCTATTTGACGTCTTTCCAGTAGACGCGGTTCAGGTTCCAGGCAAACACCGTGAACAGCGCGAGAAACATCAGAACCCAGGCACCGAGCCTCACGCGGGTTCCAG
>CAMBZS010000071.1 GCA_945872335.1 Bordetella parapertussis
CGGCCGCCGCGCAGCAGCCCCGCAAACTGATATTCGGAGAGCGTGTCGGGGACTGGCGTGACCGCGCCCAGGATGGTGGCCGGATCGGCGCCCAGCGCCACCGCCAACGGGAAGGGCACACCGGGCTGGGCGATTGCGTGGTCGCGGAAATCAAGCGCGCCGCCGCGGTGCGCGAGCCAGCGCATGATGGTCTGGTTGCGCGACAGCACCTGCTGGCGATAGATGCCGAGGTTCTGGCGCGGTTTGCCCGGGCCGCGTGTGACCACCAGCCCCCAGGTGATGAGCGGCGCGGCGTCGCCGGGCCAGCAGGTCTGGATGGGCAGCGACTCGAGATCGACCTCTCGCCCTTCAAAGACCTGCTGCTGGCAGGGTGCGCTCGAGACCTCGCGCGGGCTCATGGTGAGCGCATGCCGCAGGAGCGGCAGCTTCTCCCAGGCATCGCGCAGGCCCTTAGGCGGTTCGGGTTCCTTGAGCGCAGCCAGCAATTTGCCCACCTCGCGCAGGGCCTCGGTGGACGATTCGCCCATGCCGAGCGCGACCCGGTAGGGTGTGCCGAACAGGTTGGCGAGCACCGGGATACGCCACGAGCGCTCGCCCTGTTGGGGACGCTCGAAAAGGAGCGCTGGCCCCTGCGCGCGCAATACCCGGTCGGCGATTTCGGTCATGTCGAACTGCGGCGAGACCGGCAGGGCGATACGGCGCAGTTCGCCGGTGCGTTCGAGTTGGGCGATGAAATCCCGCAGGTCGGTGTATTTCAAAATGGGCTCGTGTTGATCGGGATCAGGATACGGCGGCAAACCGGCTATCCCTCAGCGCGTGAAGGGGATTGCCGCAGAAACAATGGGGACCAGCCCGATGGATGGCGTGCCAGCCTGACAGCAGGTCTGACGCTGTTTTGGCCCGCCCGGGCGGTCGACGTAAAATATACATGTTCGAACAAAAACACCTGCCTCCTTGATCCGGGTGAGACCGCCTCCGGTCTAGCCCCAGGGTGCGCCACCGATGCTGGGTCACGCCGGTCGGCGCGCCGTTCCTGCCAGTCTCTGTCCGCCTGCCGGTCCTGTGATCGGTGGGTGGGTTTCCGCCTCTCGGGTGGATCGGAGCCGTGCAGGGAGGCATTCTGCTGGAGAAGTCCCATGAATATTGAAGCCGGCGGCGAGCGTCTACATGCTTCCCAGGTGGTCCTCTCGTGTGCATTGGCGGCGGCCGTGGCCGGGTGTGTGCTCTGGGCTCTGGTCACCGTCAAGTCGGCCAGCCCGGTGATGCGCCCAACCACCCAGGGGCTGAGTCAGTCCGATCTGCCCCGCCCAGGTCCCCAGGGGGAATGGCTCCGAAAGACACCCGGCTGGGGCGTCCACATGCCAGCGCCTGCGCTCGTCGAGATACCGCCCCTCGCCGAGGAGGGTGCGGTGGTGGAGATCCCCCGCGCGCAGCGCCGCCTGACCGATCACATCGTCGACCGTTATCAGGTCGATGCGATCCAGGCAGCGCGGGTGGTTGCACTGGCCTACGAGGTGGCTGACGACGCGAAGCTCGACCCGCTTCTGCTTCTGGCTGTGATGTCGGTGGAGTCATCCTTCAACACGTTCGCGCAAAGCGCGCGCGGGGCACAGGGGCTGATGCAGATCCGTACGCAGGTCCATGCCGAGCGCTTTGAACCGTTCGGGGGTAGTGAGGCGGTCTTCGATCCGCGCGCAAACATACGCGTGGGCGCGGAGTTGCTCCGAATTCATCTGCTCCGTGAAGGCAGCACCGAAGCTGCGCTCAAGGCCTACGTCGGTGCCGCCCGCCGGCCGCACGACAGTGGCTATGGTGCCCGGGTGCTTCGTGCGCGGGACGTGCTTCGCGGTGTGGCCGAGGCGCCCGAGGACCTGGTCATGCGCGTGCTCCCCGGAGCCAGTGCGCGCGAGGTTGTCAGTCCTTCGGGGTCTTAGATCAGTCGTGACATCCTGCGCACCGCCTCTTCGAGCTGCGGCTGGGCAGTGGCATAAGACAGCCTGAGATAACGATCGGCCTGGTGCGTGCCGAAGTCGTGTCCTGGCACGATCGACACCCAGGCTTCTTCGAGCAGTCGTTCGGCGAAGCTCATGCTGCTTGAGGACACGCGGGCGCAGTCGATCCAGACATAGAACGCGCCGTCGGGCGTGACCGGTACATCAAGCCCCGCCTCACGCAGCGCCGGCACGATGAAGTCGCGGCGCCTGCGAAATGATTCGCGCTGCGCCTCGAAGACCGCCATGGATTCGGGCTCGAAGCAGGCAAGCGCTGCGTGCTGCGCGAGCGCCGAGGCACAGATGAAAAGATTCTGGGCCAGTTTTTCGAAGGCGGGCACCAGCGTCTCGGGAACTACCAGCCAGCCCAGACGCCAGCCTGTCATGCTGAAGGTTTTCGAAAAACTGTTGCAGACGATCACATCGTCGCCCAGTTCGAGTGCGCTTCGGGGCCTGCCCTCGTAGCTGAGGCCCAGGTAGATTTCATCGATCAGGCTGAAGCCTCCGCGCGCACGAATCGCATCGACGATGCCGGCCAGTTCGCTGAACGGGATGGAGGTCCCGGTGGGGTTGGCGGGTGTGGCGAGAAGCGCACCTGCGGTCGCCCCGGTCCAATGCGACTCGAGCAAGGCGCGCGTCATCTGGAAGCGGCTCTCCGGGCCCACCGGCACCAACGCCGGCACGCCGTCAAAAGCTGCCACGAAATGACGATTGCACGGATAGCTGGGATCGGTCATCAGTACCTGGTCGCCAACATCAACCAGCGCGCAGCAGGCGAGTAGCAGCGCAGCCGATGCGCCGGCCGTCACCACGATCCGTGAGGGCGAGATATCGAGCCCATGACGCTCGCCGTAGTCGCGCGCGATCGCCCGGCGCAGCGGCTCGATACCCAGGGCGGGCGTGTATTGCGACAGCCCCTGGGCGGCGGCCCGCTGAAGGGCGGCGAGCACCGGCGGCGGGGCAGTGAAATCAGGCTCACCGATATTCATCTGGATGACGGGATGGCCCGCCGCTGCGAGGGCGCTCGCGCGTTTGACGAGTTCCATCACGCGGAAGGGCGCGATCGCATCAACGCGCCTCGCGAGGCGCGGGCCCCCGGCGCTTCGCCGCTCTGCAGAGTCCGGCAACAACCTGGTCACGCGCGCGCTTCCCGTGCGCAGGCTGCGAGATAGTCGACTGCTGCCTGCACACCGCCGGGGCGGTGGGGGACGCCTGCTGCCGCCAGGCCCATTTCGACCCCGCCCAGCGTTCCGACCAGGGACAGGTCGTTGAAGTCGCCCAGATGACCGATCCGGAACACCCAGCCCGCGAGCCGCCCCAGGCCGGTGCCCAGCGACATGTTGAAGCGCTCGAGCACCAGGCGCCGGAGCGCATCGGCATCGTGGCGCTTGCCGGGAGCGGCCTCTGGCATGACGACTGCGGTGACCACCGGGCTCGCCTCGGCAGAATTGCGGCACAACAGTTCCAGCCCCCATGCCTGGACCGCCCGACGGGTGGCTTCGCCGTGTCGCACATGCCGGGCGAAGACTGCGGCCAGTCCCTCGCTTGCGAGCATGTCGATGGCCTCTGCAAGGCCATACAGCAGGTTGGTGGAGGGGGTGGTGGGCCAATAGCCCTTCTCGTTTGCGGCCAGCATGTCGTCCCAGGCCCAGAACGCGCGCGGCAGGCCAGCGGTCCGGCTCGCGGCCAAGGCCTTCGGACTGATTGCGTTGAAGCCCAGCCCGGGTGGCAGCATGAGGCCTTTCTGTGACCCGGCGATGGTGATATCCACCCCCCACTCATCGTGACGATAGTCAATCGACCCGATCGAGGACACCGTATCGACCATCAGCAGGGCCGGGTGACCGGCTGCATCGATCGCGCGGCGTACGGCAGCGATATCGGAGGTGATGCCCGATGAGGTTTCGTTATGGACCACGCAGACGGCGCGAATGCTGTGCGCATGATCGGCAGCGAGGCGGCGTCCGATCTCGGCTGCGTCGATGCCACGTCGCCAATCGCCCGGGATGTAGTCTGCAATCAGACCGAGGCGCTCGGCGAGGCGCTTCCAGAGCGCTGCGAAGTGCCCGGTTTCAACCATCAGCACGCGGTCGCCCGCGGACAAGGTGTTGACCAGTGCCGCTTCCCAGGCGCCCGTGCCGGACGCCGAATAAATGATGACCGGCTGCGTGGTCTGAAAAATTTTCCGGATCCCGTCGAGAACATAGCGGCCAAGCTCGCCGAATTCAGGGCCCCGGTGATCAATCGTGGGATGGTCGATGGCCCGCAGGATACGGTCGGGGACATTGGTGGGCCCCGGGATCTGCAGGAAGTGCCGACCGGTCGGGTGGTGATCAAGCCGCAGTCCACTGGGTAGTTTCATCGCTTGTCCGTCTGGTTCAGGCCCGCGTAAGGCGGCGCGGGCCGAGTGGGGATGCTCGCGGCGCGCGAGCGTCGCTGGTGTCTAATCGCGGAATTGTAGAGGGTCCCGGCGTCTGCGCCGGCCTTGCCCCGAGAGAGCCCTTGTCATGTCCGACTCCGTTTCCGTTGCCCCGATCGGCTTTGCCCCGTCGGCCTCGCTTGATCGCAGCCGTCTCGCGCGGCGTCTTCGCAATGTGCTGAAGGGCGAGGTGAAGTTCGACCCCGCCACGCGTGGGCGCTATTCGACCGACGCGTCGATCTACCAGCAGTTTCCGGTCGGGGTTGTGGTGCCGGCCGATGAGGAAGACCTCGCTGCCACGATTGATCTTGCGGCCGACATGAAGGTGCCGATACTGCCCCGGGGCGCGGGAACCAGTCAGTGCGGGCAGACGGTGGGCGAGGCGCTGGTGGTTGATTTCAGCCTGCATCTGAATCGGGCGATCTCGATTGATGCGCAAGCGCGCGTGGCCGAGGTGCAACCCGGCATCGTGCTGGACCACCTGAACGCGCAACTCAAGCCGCTCGGGCTCTGGTTTCCGGTCGATGTGTCCACCTCGGCGCAGGCCACCCTGGGTGGGATGGCCGGAAACAACTCCTGTGGCTCACGCTCCATCGCCTACGGCAACATGGTGCACAACGTGCTTGGGCTGGACGCGATTCTCGCCGACGGAACACGGGAGCACTTCGGGCCCTTCGGCCCACAGGCGTCGCGACCGCTTTCGAGCGCGCGCTCGAGTGCCCTGGTGTCGCGTTTGCATGAAATCGGCGCCCGCGAGCGTGATGAAATCGAGCGTGTGTGGCCGCGCGTGATGCGGCGCGTGGGCGGCTACAACCTCGATGTCTTTCATCCGCAGTCGGAGCGCCCCTACACGCCCGACGGATCGGTGAATCTGTCGCACCTGCTGGTGGGCTCGGAGGGCACGCTCGCGGTGTTCCGGCGGTTGCATCTGAAGCTTGCGCCGCTCCCGGGCGCGCGCGTGCTGGGGGTGGTGAATTTTCCGGATTTTCATGCGGCGATGGCGAGCGCCCAGCACATCGTCAAACTGGGGCCGGTGGCGGTTGAACTGGTCGACCGCACCATGATCGACCTCGCGCGCCAGAACCCGGCGTTCCGCCCGGTGATCGATGCCGCATTGGTCCGCCGCGAGGGCGAACTGCCCCAGGCGGTGCTGCTGGTGGAATTCGCGGGCGACGATGCCGCAGTGATTCGTCGCAGGCTTGCCGAACTGGTCGAACTGGTGGCCGACCGGCTGGGCTTTCCCGGTGCCGTGGTGCAGATGACCGATGAGCGTGCCCAGAAGGCTTTCTGGGAAGTTCGGAAGGCCGGTCTCAACATCATGATGTCGCTGCGCGGGGACGGAAAGCCCGTGAGCTTCATCGAGGACTGCGCGGTTCCGCTCGAGCATCTCGCGGAGTACACCGACCGGCTCACCGAGGTGTTTCGCCGCCACGGCACGCGTGGCACCTGGTATGCGCACGCATCGGTGGGCACGCTTCATGTGCGCCCCATCCTCGACATGCGTGCCGATGGACCGCAGGGGGGCGCTGCCCGGATGCGCGCAATTGCCGAGGAGGCTGCCGAACTGGTGCGCCGCTACAAAGGCGCGTTTTCGGGCGAGCACGGCGACGGTCTGGTGCGCAGCGAATGGGTGGCCTGGCAATATGGCGCGCGTCTGATACGCGCCTTCGAAGAGGTGAAAGACCAGTTCGATCCGACGAGTCTTCTGAACCCGGGGAAAATCGTTCGCGCGACCAGGATGGATGACCGGACGCTGTTTCGCTACCGTCCCGGTTATGCAATGCAACCGCTTCGCACGGGTCTTGACTGGTCGGCCTGGGATGTTCAGAACGACCCGCTCACCGAGACCCTGTCCGCGCCGGGTACCGGGGGCGATCCGGCGGGCGGATTCGGCAAAGCCATCGAGATGTGCAACAACAATGGCCACTGCCGCAAATTTGATGCCGGCACCATGTGCCCCAGCTGGCGCGTTACTGCCGACGAGCAGCACCTCACCCGGGGCCGTGCCAACACCCTGCGCCTTGCGCTGTCGGGGCAGCTGGGTCAGGACGCGCTCGGCTCTGATGAGCTTGCGCAGACCATGGCCTTGTGCGTGAGCTGCAAGGGCTGTCGTCGCGAGTGTCCGACGGGCGTCGACATGGCGAAGATGAAGCTCGAATACCAGCACCAGCTGCGCCAGGTGAGGCCGCCAACGCTGCGCGAGAAACTGATTGCCAGTCTGCCGCGTTACGCCTCGGTTGCCTCGCAGATGGCGCCGGTTCTCAACGCGCTGGCGCGCGCCCCCGGTAGTGGCTGGTTACGCGAAAAGATCTTCGGGCTGTCGGCCCGGCGCAGCCTCCCTCGCTGGGCTTCAGTTCCCTTCACCCATCAGCCTGAGGCGCCCCCGCCCGCACTTGCCGTGCGCGAGGTGGTGCTGTTTGCAGATACCTTCAACAACCACTTCGAGGCCGAGACGCTGTCGGCCGCGCGACGCGTGCTGAATGCCTCGGGGTGGCGCGTGCATGTGGCGATGCCCGCGGCGGGCGATGCAACACCGCAGCGCGCGCTCTGCTGTGGTCGGACCTGGTTGTCGGCGGGACTGCTGGATGAGGCGCGCGCCGAACTGCGGCGCACGCTCGCGGCGCTCGCGCCCTTTGTCGAACGGGGCATACCGGTGATTGGCCTTGAGCCCTCCTGCCTTCTCACGCTGCGCGATGAGGCACTGGTGCTTGGGCTGGGGGACCTCGCACAGAAGGTGGCGTCATCCGCGCAGCTCTTTGAGGAGTTCCTTGCCGCGCAGATGGCGGCGGGTGCGCTTGACTTGCCTGTGGCGCCGCAGCCTGGCCTCAAGCTCCTGGTGCACGGCCACTGTCACCAGAAGGCGTTCGATCTGATGTCGCCTGTGCACGCGGTGCTCAAGCGGATTCCAGGCGCAAGCGTTGAGACGATTGAGTCATCGTGCTGTGGCATGGCCGGCGCGTTTGGCTATGAGGCCGAGCATTTTGATACCTCTGTCAGGATGGCTGAATTGTCGCTTCTGCCCGCGGTGCGCGCCGCCGACGACGGCACACTCATCGTCGCAGATGGAACAAGTTGCCGGCATCAGATCCTCGACGGCGCCGGGCGCGAAGCCTTGCATGTTGCCCGTGTGCTGGAACGTTGCCTGTATGATCAATAAGACCTATTCGCCAGACTGGAGCCCGTGCTCCGGGGAGTCATAGAATGGATCCGCAACTGCGCAAGGCGGCACTCGAGTATCACGAACTCGGTCGCCCCGGAAAAATCTCTGTCACCGCCACCAAGCAGCTCACCAATCAGCGTGATCTAGCGCTCGCCTATTCGCCTGGTGTGGCGGCGGCATGCGAGGAAATCGTCAAGGATCCGGTCAACGCTTCGCGCTACACCAGTCGCGGCAATCTGGTGGCGGTGATCACCAACGGTACGGCAGTGCTGGGCCTGGGCAACATTGGGCCGCTGGCCGCCAAACCGGTGATGGAAGGCAAGGCGGTGCTGTTCAAGAAATTTGCCGGCATCGATGTGTTCGACATCGAGGTGGCTGAGAACAACGTCGACCGCCTGGTCGAGGTGGTGGCCGCGCTCGAGCCCACCTTCGGCGGCATCAACCTTGAAGACATCAAGGCGCCCGACTGCTTCGAGGTCGAGCGAAAGCTTCGCGCCCGGATGAAGATTCCGGTGTTTCACGACGACCAGCACGGCACCGCCATCGTGGTGGGTGCAGCGCTCAGCAACGCGCTTCGGGTGGTGAACAAGCCCATCACCGGAATCAAGGTGGTGTGCAGCGGCGCAGGCGCTGCGGCGCTCGCTTGCCTGGAGTTGCTGGTTGACCTCGGGCTGCCGCGCGAAAACGTCTGGGTGTCCGATCTGGCTGGCGTGGTCTACGAGGGCCGTGTCGAGCTCATGGACCCGCTCAAGGCGCAGTTTGCCCGCAAGACCGAGGCGCGTACGCTTGGTGAAATCATTCAGGACGCCGATGTGTTTCTGGGGCTGTCAGCGGGCGGGGTGCTCAAGCCCGAGATGGTGGCGCGGATGGCCCCCAATCCCCTCATCTTCGCGCTTGCCAACCCCACACCGGAGATCATGCCCGAGGAGGTGAAGTCGGTGCGCGATGACGCGATCATCGCAACCGGCCGCACCGACTACGCCAATCAGGTCAACAACGTACTGTGCTTTCCGTTCATTTTTCGCGGCGCACTGGATGTCGGCGCCACCTCCATCACGCGCGAGATGGAAATTGCGGCGGTGCAGGCGCTGGCCGAGCTTGCGCGCGCCGAAATGTCCGATATCGTTGCGGCCGCCTATGGTGTGCCGGGTGGCGGCTTCGGCCGCGAATATCTCATTCCCAAGCCGTTTGATCCCCGGTTGATCGTCATGATCGCGCCAGCGGTCGCGAAGGCCGCCATGGACAGCGGTGTGGCCACCCGCCCAATCACCGATTTCGATGCTTACCGGTCGCAGCTCGAGCAGTTCGTCTATCACTCGGGCAACTTCATGAAGCCGATCTTCAGCAGCGCCCGTCGGGCGCGTGCACGGCGGATTGCCTACGCCGAGGGCGAAGATGAACGCGTGCTGCGCGCGGTGCAGGTGGTGGTCGATGAAAAGCTCGCTCGGCCGGTGGTGATCGGTCGGCCCATGGTGGTGGAGCAGCGGATCGAGCGGCTGGGTCTGCGGGTGCGGCCCGGTGCCGATTTCGACCTGATCAATCCAGACCAGGACGACCGCTATCGCGAATACTGGAGCGAGTACCTTCGTCTCACCGCCCGTAAAGGCGTCTCCGAGGCTTATGCCAAGCTCGAGATGCGCCGCCGCCCCACACTGATCGGCGCAATGCTGGTGCGCCTGGGCGCAGCCGACGGCATGATCTGCGGCACCGGCGGGCCCTTCCCGGAGCATCTGCGCTATATCGATCAGGTGATCGGCAAGAAGCCGGGTAGCCGCGTCTATGCAGCGATGAACACGCTGATGCTTCCCGGGCGACAGCTCACGCTGGTCGATACCCACGTCAATATCGAACCGGATGCAGAACAGCTTGCCGAGATCACCGTGGCGGCGGCCGATGAACTGCGTCGCTTCGGCATCCTGCCCAAGGTGGCGCTGCTGTCCCACTCGAACTTCGGCTCTTCGGATCACCCCTCCGCACTCAAGATGCGCGAGGCCCTCGCGTTGCTGCGTAAGCTCGCACCGGCCCTCGAGGTCGACGGCGAGATGCACGGTGATGCAGCGCTCGACCCGTCAATTCGCGGTGCGGCAGTGGCTGACTGTGCGCTGTCGGGCGGCGCGAACCTCCTGGTGATGCCGGGGATCGATGCGGCCAACATCGCCTACAACCTGTTGAAGACGGCAGCCGGCAACAATGTTGCGATCGGCCCCGTGCTGCTGGGGGCGGCGCGCCCGGTTCACATCCTGACGCCGTCGGCGACGGTGCGGCGAATCGTGAACATGACTGCCTGGACCGTGGTGGACGCCAACAGCGATCGCTAGGCGCAGACCCTGTTTCGCGAGACCGGTCCGGCCCCTTGCCTTTCCGGCATGGCCTGACCGATACTTGCGCGCATGAACCGGATCCAAAAAGAGTCCGGACAGGGGGAGCACAAGGGAATCCGGATCGGGGGGGCGGGTGTTGCCACAGATCCGGGGCGGGACACGCAGCGTCTGCGCGCGTGGCTCGACGAGCTTGGTCTGCTTGCCCAGGTCCGGATCCAGGCAGACGACTCGTCGCTGTGTGCGGGCCTCGCGCCCCAATACAGCGGGACCTGGGCGCCGCGGCTCGACACCACTGCCTTGGGCGAGGTGCTCGCCGATCAGTGCGGGCGCGACGAACGTCACACCGAGCGCGAGGTGCTCACCAGTCTGCTCCTGTCGCCGCTTGCGCTCGATTTCCCGGATTTTGACGAGTTTGAGTCGGCGGTGCGGATTCGTGTCGATACGGCCCAGGCCGGCGCTGCCACCGCACTCCGGTTCGATATCGACCAGCACCGTCCCGAGGCGTATTGGGAGCGACTGGAAACCGGCAGCTTCAGCCTGCGTCCGGGCTGCAGCCTGGTCGGTGCGCTTGCCGCCGCCACGCAGCCCGGTCCGGGCGAGGACCCTTACGGCTTTGGCTGCTATCGCGCCTCCGAATATGTGATGCTGCTCGCGATTGCGCGTGAAGCCGCGCGTAGTCACCCTGAACTCAAGCAGCGCCTGCGTGAGCGCTCGACGCGTCGGCCGATCGAGTCGCGCGAATTCCACGACGTGCTGCTGCGAGAGCTGGGTACCTTCGAAGAGCCCGTGCCAGCTTGCTGGTTTGTCCCGGGTGATCGCATCTGGTTTCGCAATCCCGATGCCCATTCGGCCGATGCCGAGGGCTTCGAAGGCTCCTGGGTGATTTATATCGGCGACGGGTTGTTCTCCAATTTCTGGAAGCGCAATGCGCCCTTCACCCTCGAGAGGAAATGTGTCGAGATCTACCACTGGCGCCACGCCACCTACCGCGGTGAAGATGGCAGCCTCCGGGTGGATGAAGACGAAGTCGCGCGCCGGGTGGCTTTGACTGAAGCCGACCCCGCGGAGCATGCGCGTGTGCTCGCGCTGATGCAGCGCTGGCGCGACCCGCGTGGGGTGTACGAGCACGGCGGTTGCCTGGACCGCACCCGTGAGTGCGCGCGCTGGGTTCAGCCCGACAGCTGCGATATCGTTTTCTCGCTGGCCTGACCGACCAGGCTAGCGCTTGCCAAACCGCTTGCGCTGTGGCCTAGTACGGAAATGATTACACAACGACTGTCAGTTTGGGTTTGCACCGGCCTGTTGGTTCTGGCCGGTTGGCTGGGCGGTGGCATGGCGCCCGCACAGGCACAGCGCGCGTCGCCCGAAGCGGCTGCGGGCATTGCCTGGGTCGATCTTGCCGAGCTTCCGCCGGAAGCGCATGAAACGCTGCGCCTGATCAAGGCGGGCGGGCCCTTTCCATACGACAAAGACGGTACGCGTTTCGGTAACCGCGAGCGGGTGTTGCCGCAGCGGCCGCCGGATCACTACACCGAGTACACCGTCCGCACCCCAGGCGAGCGCACGCGGGGTGCGCGCCGGATCGTGGCGGGTGGCGACCCGCGAACCTCGGGTGAGTACTTCTACACCGATGATCACTACAAGAGTTTTCGGCGCATCCGTGAAGCCCCAACCGGGAGGCAGGAACGATGACTGCACTCAGCAATATGCCGGCTCAGGCGATGCTGCCGCTGGCAGCATACGATCTCGATGAACTGCTGCGAAACGCCAAGCGAAGCAGCCAAACGGTGCTCCGGGCCGACTTCGATGGCGTCGACGACAAAGCGGGCGTGATGAGTCGAATCGCCGAGGGCTTCACGCTGCCTGGGCATTTTGGCGGCAACCTCGATGCCCTTTACGACTGCATGACTGATCTCAAGCCGGCGGCCGATGCCGACCAACCTGGCTTTGTCGTGGTGCTTCAGCGCCTGCCTGCGGGCGCGCATTTCGATCGCGACCAGCGCGACGCGCTGCTCGATGTGTTTCGCGATACCGCCGATTTCTTTTTCGACAAGGGCATCGCATTTCGCGTGTTTTACTCGGTGGCCGACGCGCGGGCCTCGCGCCCGGCTGCCTGACCCGCTACCGGGCTCAGAAATCGCCGGCTAGCGCCTGCAGTGCAGCGATTGCGGCGAGCCCTGCGGTTTCGGTGCGAAGCACCCGCGGGCCCAGGCTGACAGCCTGAAAGCCCGCTGAACGCGCCGCCGCCAGTTCCTCCCCATCCAGACCCGATTCGGGCCCCGCCAGCAGACAGATCGGGGTGCGACCGGGCGTGTTGGCGCGGACGCACGCCGACAGCGAGGTGGCTGCCTGCGGGTCGAGTACCAGCCGCAGGGAATCGGCCGCCTGCTCGATCCAGCGTGCGATCGGGCTCGGTTCGGCTACGTCAGGGAGCACATCGCGCCCGCTCTGCATGCAGGCGGCCTCGGCGACTGCGCGCCAATGCTCGAGTTTGCGCCGTGCGCGGTCCTCATCGAGACGGACCTGGCTGCGGTTCGAAAAAAGCGGGGTGATGGTCGTGGCACCCAACTCAACGGCCTTCTCGATGGTCCAGTCCATTTTGTCTGCGCTGGACAGGCACTGACCCAGATGGATGGCGAGCGGGCTTTCCGGGGTGGCGCGCAGGGCCGCGTGGATGACCAGACAGGCGCTTCCGGCAGCGCCGTCCAGGCGTGCTGCCCAGCGGGCCCCTCGACCGTCGAAAAGCTCGACCTCGGCGCCCTGGACTAGCCTCAATACCCGCGTGAGGTAGTGTCGCTGTCCGGTGTCTAGCGCAACCCGGGCGCCGCTCGCAAACGGCAGGGCGGGGTCGGCTGAACGGATCAGCACGCGCGGGATCAAGGCTGTAGCGCCCGATAAAAATTGGGCAAGGCAAAGAGTCCGCTGTGCACCTGCTCGTTGTAGTAGCGCAGATGCTGAAGGCCGCGGGCCGCGATTCGCTGAGCGGCTTCTGCCGCATCGAGGGCCAAAGGATCGAGGTGATCGGACGCCACCGCCATGCCCCAGTAGGCCCCGTAGAGCGGTACATGCACACCCAGTGGTCGGACGATGGCAAACACGGCCCGCAGGTCGGCGAGAAGTGCGCGAACCCGTTCCGGACGATAGGCGGGTGCGCCAACGTGAAGGGAAAGCGCGCCGCCCGGGTTCAGGACGCTTTTCGCGAGCGCGAAGTAGTCGCGCGTGTAGAGCCGGTGCGCGGGCGTGTCGGGGTCGGTGAGATCGAGAATCACCAGGTCGAAACGTTTTCCCGAGCGGGCCAGCGCCTCGGTTGTGTCCCAGCCATCGCCGATGCTGATGATGACCCGGGGATCATCGAGCGCACCTTGATGCACCGCCTGCAGGTGCGTGCGGGACATCCGGATCACCTCGGCATCCAGCTCCGCAATGACGATGTGGCGCATGCTGGGGTGCTTGAGAAGCTCTTCGGCTGAGCCACCGTCGCCGCCGCCCACGATCAGCGCGGCGGCGGGTGCCGGGTGGGCGGTTGCCGCGGGATGGATGATGGGCTCGTGGTAGTAGAACTCATCGCGCTCCGAGGTCATGAAGCAGCCGTCGAGACGGAACAGCCGCCCCCATTGCGGCGTGTCGAACACCTCAAGCTTCTGCCAGGGAGTTCGTACCGATTCCAGCCGCTGCGAGGCGCGAAACCCGTATGCGCTGTCGCTATTGAGCCATTCGAGCAGCAGCCCCTGACCGTTGGGAAGCGCTTTGGGAGCGGTGCGGTCGGCCGGGGTGCCGGCGAGCGAGGCAGCAGGCTGCGCGAACGGATCGTCAATGCCTCGCAGCAGGCGCTCGATCACCCGCGAACCGGGATCGAATGCCTCGAGGAGCAGATCCAGCGCCTGCTCGGCCTTGGCCGAGTTGTCGGTTGAAAAATTGCAGACATAGACATCCAGCGTGACGCTGCGGCGCTCTGGCCAGGAATGGATTGCCAGATGCGATTCGGCGAGCAGCACCGCGCCGGTGACCCCGCCCGGCTCACCTTCATGGTCGGGAAACTGCACGTATTTTTCGTCGACCAGGGTGAGAGCAGACTGTTCAACCGCCCGTCGGCAGAGCGCCGCGAGACGATCCGCGCTGATGAGAAGTGACGGGTCGCAGCGGCAGTCATAGAGGTCGGCGGTAAGGTGAAGTCCCTGCATTCGAACCCCGCGGACCGGAATCCGCAAAGCCTTCGAGTATAGCAACGGGGGGCTGCCGGCCCCCGGGTTCGCCCCGCCGCTTTGTTAGAATTTCGGGTTTTCTCCAGCCGTCAAACGACGCTGATCAACCGCATCGGCCGCAAGGCTTGAGTCCCGGGAGTCTTCCGCATGGGCGAAACGCGCGATCCAGTCACTGCAGCACCAGCCGCTGTCTCCTCCGGGCCGTTGTCGACGCGCATGGCCGCAGCGATCCGTGCGCTCGCCATGGATGCTGTGCAGCAGGCCAACTCGGGCCACCCTGGCATGCCGATGGGCATGGCTGAAATTGCGGTGGCGTTGTGGTCGGGCGTGCTCTCGCACAACCCCGCCAACCCGCGCTGGCCCGATCGTGATCGCTTCGTGCTCTCGAACGGTCACGGCTCTATGCTGATTTATGCGCTGCTCCATCTCACCGGCTACGATCTCCCGATCAGCGAGCTGCGCAATTTCCGTCAGCTTCATTCGCGGACACCCGGTCATCCCGAGGTGGGCGTCACCCCTGGCATCGAAACCACCACCGGCCCGCTGGGCCAGGGGCTCGCCAATGCCGTGGGTATGGCGCTTGCGGAAAAACTGCTGGCCGCGGAGTTCAATCGCGACGGCCACACGATCGTTGATCACCTCACCTGGGTGTTCGCGGGTGATGGCTGCTTCATGGAAGGCATCTCGCACGAAGCGTGTTCACTTGCTGGCACGCATCGGCTGTCGCGCCTCATTGTGCTTTACGACGACAACGGCATCTCCATCGACGGTGAAGTGCGCCACTGGTTCAGCGACGACACCGCGGCCCGATTCCGTGCCTACGGCTGGCACGTGATCGGCGGGGTGGATGGGCATGATGTTGCCGCCGTGAAATCGGCGATCGAGCAGGCCCGGCTGTGGGCGCGCGAGGGCCGCGACGGCGTTTTCGCGCCGACGCTGATTCAGTGCCGCACCATCATCGGCAAGGGCTCGCCCGGTCGGGCCAATAGCGCCAAGGCGCACGGCGAGCCGCTGGGAGCGGCTGAGATCGAGGCCACGCGCGCCGCCATAGGCTGGACCGCCGCGCCGTTCGAAATTCCCGATGCCGTGCGTGTCGCCTGGGATGGTCGCGCGGGCGGGGTGGCGCGCGAGGCAGACTGGCAGCATCGATTTGATGCCTACCGGCGCGCCCATCCGGCGCTTGCCGCCGAATTCGAGCGGCGCATGGCGGGCGAACTCGGCGATTCGTTTGATGACGCACGCAACGCCGCCATCGCCGATGCCACCGCCCGAGCAGAAACCATTGCCACCCGCAAGGCCTCGCAAAACGCGCTCAATCACTTCGGTCCTGCGCTTGGCGAACTGATCGGGGGATCGGCCGACCTCACTGGCAGCAACCTGACCGATTTCCGCGGGTGCGGCGCCCTGCGAGCGGAGCTGCCCGCGGGCACCCCGCCCGGGCGACACATCAACTACGGTGTGCGCGAATTCGGCATGAGCGCCATCATGAACGGACTCGCGCTGCACGGCGGCTTCATTCCCTACGGCGGCACCTTCCTCACATTCTCCGATTACTCGCGAAACGCGCTTCGCATGGCGGCGCTCATGAAGCAGCGCGTCATTTTCGTGTTCACCCATGATTCCATTGGTCTGGGCGAAGACGGCCCCACCCACCAGCCGGTCGAGCATGCCGCATCGCTTCGGCTCATTCCGTCCATGGATGTGTGGCGGCCTGCCGATCCGGTTGAGTCGGCCGTGGCGTGGGCGGAGGCGATCGCGCGAGCCAACGGTCCGAGTTCGCTGCTGTTTTCGCGGCAGGCGGTGCCGTTCGTCACCCGCTCAAGCGCTCAGGTCGATGCGATTGCGCGCGGTGCCTATGTGCTGCGTGATGCCGCTGGCGCGAAGGCGGTGCTGATCGCAACCGGTTCCGAACTGGGCCTTGCGCTTGCCGCACGTGATCAACTGGCCGCCGATGGCATTGAGGTACGGATCGTTTCCATGCCCTCCACCACCGTGTTTGACAGGCAGAGCACAGCCTACCGCGCGGCCGTGTTGCCTGCCGGTGTGCCGCGCATTGCCGTTGAGGCGGGCGTGACCGACTTCTGGTGGAAATACGGCGTAGATGCCGTGGTGGGTATCGACAGCTTCGGCGAGTCCGCGCCCGCAGGCGCGCTCAACAAACTTTTCGGCTTCACCGCCGACAATGTGGCCAACACCGTGCGTGAGGTGCTGCGGCGGCAAGCGGCGCAGCGCCAATGAACGCCAGGAACCTTCATCCTTTCACATCCATGTCATTGCTCATCAGGGAGAATTTTCGATGACCATTCGAGTCGCGATCAACGGCTATGGCCGAATCGGGCGCAACATCCTCCGGGCCCACTACGAGGGCGGAAAAAAACATCCCATCGAAATCGTCGCGATCAACGATCTGGGCGATGCAAAGATCAACGCCCATCTCACCCAGTACGACACGGCGCATGGCCGATTCCCCGGCACCGTCACGGTGGATGGTGATTCCATCGTGGTCAATGGCGATCGCATCCGGGTGCTTTCCAATCGCAACCCGGCGGCGTTGCCCTGGGGCGAACTGGGCGTTGACGTGGTGCTCGAGTGCACAGGCTTCTTCACGAGCAAGGAAAAGGCGTCTGCACACCTCACCGGTGGCGCGAAAAAAGTCGTGATCTCGGCACCGGGTGGCAAGGATGTCGACGCGACCGTGGTCTACGGTGTCAATCACGATGTGCTGCGTGCCTCGCACACCGTCATTTCCAATGCCTCCTGCACCACCAACTGCCTC
>CAMBZS010000072.1 GCA_945872335.1 Bordetella parapertussis
CGTGGTCGGACGGGGAGTCTAGTCAAACGTATGTTGTCAGCGCCACCAATCAGAACGGGACGTATCGAGTTTCGTCGGTGGATATTACCCACCCCATGAACTACCCCATCGCCATCCAGCCCGGCAATCGGCAAACCGCATGGAGCGTCGTGGTTCCCGACCTGCCAGGCTGCTTCTCGGCCGACGACGAGAGCATCGACGGCGCGATGACAAAGGCCAAAGAGGCGATCGAGCTTTGGATTGAAACCGCCATCGATCTCGGGCAAGACGTGCCTGGCCCCTCCCCCATCGCCGCGCTGCAAAAGCAGAAAGCCTACAAGGGCTGCGTCTGGGCTATCGTGGAAATCGATCCGGCCCTGCTGTCGAGCGACATCGAGCGCGTCAACATCACCCTGCCCCGCCGCGTGCTGGCCAGGCTCGATGCCAAGGCGAAGAAGGTCGGCGAGAGCCGGTCGGGCTTCATCGCAAAGCTGGCGATTCAGGCGTGAGGCGCTGGTTTGACAACTATGCCGGGCGGGTTTTGAGAAGGGCAGTCTTTTATGCAGCGCGATCAACGCTTCTCATGCAGCAGGCGGCAACCCCGCTTGCGGCACGCTGGTAACATCAACATGCCATGACGCAAATTGACCCAAAAACTCGGCAAGCGGTGGAACGCTTCCTCGCATTGCTGCAAGGCAAGTACGACATCGCGCAGGCAATCGTCTTCGGCAGTCGCGTGCGCGGCACGCAACGCCCCGATAGCGATGCCGACGTTGCAATACTGCTGCCGGGAAAACCTGATGGTCTTCTCCCGGCAAAACTCGACATGGCGGATGTGGCGTTCGATGTGCTGCTCGAAACGGGAGTGCTAATTTCGCCGCTCCCCATATGGACCGACGAATGGGCGCACCCAGAAACTTACTCGAATCCGTCGCTGCTTCGTAACATCGCACGCGAAGGTGTCCAGACCTCAAGCGCCTGATCGCGGACGCTCATCATGGTTTGCCTGCGTCGATGGCTGTGCCCGTGGCCTTTTTCGCTGCAACACCACCCCGCCGCCTGGGCGCCGACCTCGGCGTTTCCAACCCCAGATCTTGCAGCTTGCGGCCCAGCCGATCATCGGCAGCCAGCGCGTTGAGATCGTCTTCCAGCCCCAGCACCACCAGCACGCGCACATAGGTGGCCATGGTGGCGCCCGGGGCGCCCGCCTCCACTTTGTAGAGCGAAGTTCTGGAGATGCCCGCCCTCTGAGCCACCACCACGCTGCTCAAGCGCCCCGCCCACCGATATAACTCGTCACTACTCGGTCTTGATCGCCTCGTCTTCCAGTTGGCTGGCAAGCGCCAATGCCGTACCGAGGTTGACGCCGGTAAGAACTCCGCCCATCGAAGCCGCTTTCAGCCGGTAGCGGGCAGGCTGCGGCGGTTTGTCCATGGCCTCGAGCCCCAGACTCAAAGCCTGATTGACCACTTCCCTGAAAGATTGCCGATTCCGGTGGACGCGCGCTTGCAGGCGCTTGGCGAGCCGGTCATTCAGCGTCACTCTGATCCGCCTCATGACGCAACCTGGACTGCCACTCGCAAGATCGTCAATCTGCCCGTCTACCCCCTAAACCCTCCGATCCTTCAACCCCACCTGCTGATAAATGGCGTTGATCTGATCCTTCGCCTCTTGCGGCAGCGTGTCGGTGGCCGCGCGAATCGACCAGCCCACCTTGGCCCGCGCGTAGTCGCTCATTTCCTCGTCCTGACCCGAGGTGCCGCCGCTGATGCCGTAGGCGCCCACCATCTCGTCGCCCACAAACACCGGCGCGCATCCACCCGAGGCCACGATCTGCCCGTTGGTGAACACCGACGCATTGGCCAGCATTTGCGGATTGCGTTCCTTGAACCAGTGCTGGATCACCAGGCCATCGGAAAACCGCGGGCTCATCGAGCGAAACGCCGCCATGGTGAAGGCCTTGGCCCGCGCCGTGTCGGGCGTGATGAAGCCGGCGTCATCCATGCGCTCCAGCGCAATGATGTGCCCCTCGGGCCCCACGATGGCGCAGGCCACCGGAACGCCCATCTGCTGCGCCTTTTCAAACACCGCATCAATGAACACGCGGCACTGCGCCAGGGTGAGCTTGGCCATGATGAAAACTCCTGTCTGCTTACTGCGATTGCACGCCCGCGGCCTTGATGACCCGAGCCCACTTGTCGGTTTCGCTGCGGATCAAGGCCGCATAGCTCGAAGGCCCCGCCCGCACCACCTCGATGCCCTGCGTCTTGAATTGCGCCTGCACCTCGGCGCTGTCTTGCGCGGCATTCACCGCCGCAGCCAGCTTCTCCATCACCGGCGCCGGTGTATTCAACGGCGCGTTGATGCCGAACCACACCGACGTCTCGAACCCCTTCAACCCCAACTCATCCACCGTGGGCAGATCGGGCATGGACGACGCGCGCGTCAATCCGGTAGAAGCCAGGGCCTTCAGCTTGCCCTCGCGAATATGCGGCAGCACCGTGGACGCCGGCCCGAACATGGTCAGCACCTGGCCCGCCAGCAGATCGACCACCGCGGGCGAACTGCCCTTGTACGGCACATGCAGCATGCGCACGCCCGCCATGAAGGCAAGCAACTCGCCCGACAAATGCGGCGACGTGCCATTGCCCGACGATGCAAACGTGATCTTTCCGGGATCGGCCTTGGCCTTGGCGATGAGCTGCCCCAGGGTGTCAACGCCCAGCGACGGATGTGCCACCAGAATGTTCGGCACGCTGCCCATCATGGCCACCGGCAACAACTCTTTCGAGATGTCCACCGACGTATTTGCCTGCAAGGTGGCGTTGATGGTGTTGGCAATGGTGCCCACAAACAACGTGTAGCCGTCGGCCTGCGCACCCGCCACCGCACGTGCCGCTATGTTGCTGCTTGCGCCTGCGCGGTTCTCCACCACAAATTGCTGACCCAGCGCCTGCCCCAGGCGCTGCGCAATGACCCGCGTGGCCACGTCAGTGGAACTGCCCGCCGGAAAGCCCACCACGATGCGCACTGGCTTTGACGGATACGCGTCTTGCTGGGCGAACACCGCACCAGGCAGCGCAAGCGCTGCCGCTGCAATCACACACACACTTCTACGAGCGCCACGCATTCACATCTCCCCAAAACGAGAAACACCGACTAGCGATAGACCCCATCCCAGGGCTTGCTCTCCACCTGCGCGCTCTTGCCATCAGCACTCGCACTCGGCCGATTCAACTCGAACATGTTCTCGGCACTGAGAAACGAATAATCCATGTAACCCAGGCGCGCAAGCGGCTGCACTGCAGCGATATCCACGCGGCCGTTGCGAATCACCGCATCATCAATGTACATGCCCACCACGCGCCCAATGATGAGCGTGTAGCTCGACTCACCCTCGCCGCCGGGGCCGGGCAATCGAAACATCTTCCAGAGCTTGCACTCGAGCGCGACCGGGCTTTCGGCCACACGCGGTGCGCGCACATAGTGACCCGGCACCGCCGTGAGGCCAGCGAGCAAAAACTCATCCACGTCGGCCGCCACCGGTGCCGAGCTCATGTTCATTTGCTGCGTGAGCGCCCGCGTGGCGAGCGAGCAGGTGAACTCGCCGGTGGCCTCGATGTTGCGCTGACTGTCCTTGTAGCCCTGGGACGAAAACATCACCATGGGCGGCTTGTCGGCAATGGCGTTGAAGAAGCTGTAAGGCGCGAGGTTGTTCACACCTTCCGGCGACACGCTGCCAATCCAACCAATGGGACGCGGTACCACCACCGCCTTGAAAGGATCATGGCGCATGCCGTGCTGGTTCGTTGCAGTATCGAAATGCATGAGTGCTCCGTGTGCCGAAAATGCGGCTCAATGAACGCGAGGCCGCAAGCGTACCGCAAGCGATCGTTCTGCGCCGGAGTAAGATCCGCGGGATGAGCTCCCCCCCTCTCTCTGCTGCGCAGCGACCGATCCCGCGCTGGATCGGGGCCGCGCTGCTGGTTTTGATCGCGTTCCTGTTCAGCAGCAACCACGTGGCAGCCCGACTCGCCTTCGACCATGGCGTGCCGGTGCTGACCGCAGTCACCGTCCGATCCGCAGTCACCGCGCTTGCGGTGTTTGGCCTCCTGATGCTCTCGGGTGTCTCGATCCGGCTACCCCGCCCCACCTTGCTCCGAGCGTCAGTGGTGGGCGTCCTGATCGCCGCCCAGAGCTACTGTCTTTATGCCGCGGTCGCGCGGCTTCCCGTCGCACTCGCGCTACTCACCTTCAACACGTTCCCGATCGTGATCGCGCTCCTCTCCTGGCTCACCGGCGGAGAGCGCCCGTCGCGACGCACACTCTTCATGATGCCGGTGATCCTGAGCGGTCTGGTCCTCGCGCTCGACGCCGTGGGCTGGATCTCGCGCGGGCCGGTCACAGGCGACACCATGTTGACGGGGGTGGCCTTCGCCCTGGGCGCAGCCCTCACCTTCGGGTCAGCCATGCTGCTCACCCAGGCCTGGCTTGGGCCGGTTGACGGGCGTTTGCGCAGCATGCTCACCATGACCGTGGTGGCAGTCATTGCCGGAACCGCCGCGCTGTCTGGCGAGGGACTGCGACTGCCCGTCGACAACGAGGGCTGGATAGGGCTTGGCCTGCTCACCGTGCTGTACGGCACCGCGATCACTTCCCTCTTCGTGGTGTTGCCTCGTATCGGCGCGGTGAACAACTCGCCGATCATGAACATCGAGCCGATCTCGGCGATGTTCATCGCCTGGATCGCCCTCGGTCAGACAGCCGCACCCCACCAGATTGTGGGGGCGTTGATGGTGGTGGGCTCGGTGATCTATCTGTCGAGCGGAAAACGGTAGGCCACCGCTCGAAAGCCCTCAGACGGGCGCACGCAGCCCCGGCCTCAGCAGCATCCGCCCGAATGCCTGCCCCGCCTCGAGCACCCGATGCGCATCGGCCGCGCGCTCGAGCGGAAGTTCGTCGGTGATCACTGGCTTCACCATCCCCTGCTGCACCAGCCCGAGCGCATCCTGCAGCTGGTTGCGCGACGTGCTGATGACGCTCCGAATGGTGATGTCGCGCAGAAACAGCTGCGCCGGATTCATCCGCACAAAATCGCCGGTCAGCTGACCCACGAAAATCCACCGCCCGCCCATGGCCAGGCTTCGACGCGTGGGCTCAAACAGCACACTGCCCACGTTGTCGATCACGACATCGACGCCTTCGCCGCGGGTGAGTTCCTTGATCTGCGCAGAAAAATCCTCGCCTCGACCGCACACCACCACTTCATGCGCGCCCCACTGCCGCAGTCGCTCAGCCTTGTCGGGCGAGGTGGTAACCGCAAACACCTGTGCGCCCGCACCGCGCGCGATCTGAAGCCCGTGTACGCCCAGCCCGCCCCCCGCACCACTGATCAGCACCCGCTCGCCCGGTCGCACCTGCGCCACATCGCGGATCGCGTTCAGCTCGGTGCCAATGGCACATGACACGATCGCCGCCTGCGCGAGGTCAACGCCCGCAGGCACGTGCGCCACGTTGTCATCACCCACGCTGACATATTCGGCGTAGCCACCGTTCAGATCGGCATCGCCCAGAAATTCGCGCTCGTCGCATGAGGTTTCACGACCGCTTCGGCAAAAGCGGCAAAACCCGCAGATGTACCGGCGCTGCGCCGTGCACACCCGATCGCCGGGCTTGAAGGCCCGAACACGCGGCCCCACCGACTCCACAATGCCCGACACTTCATGACCCGGAATGAGCGGCATGCGAATGCCCCGGCGCAGCACGCCGTTACGGGTGACCACGTCATGAAAACACACGCCGCACGCCTCGATGCGAATCCGGACATCGTTGTCGCGGAGCGCCGGCAGCGGCACGTCTTCGAGCAGGAGCGCATCGGCCTCACCCGCGGCACGAACCACCATCGCACGCATCGTCAGCTCCGCGCTTTCTTCCAAGCCTCGAACCGCAGCTTCTGTTCGGCGTTCGGCGGATAGAGCCCGGGGAGCGACGCGCCCGCCCTCACCTCTTCCATGATCCAGGTCTCGAGCAGCTCCTGGTCGGTAGCCATTCTGGCGACCTCATCGACGAGCGCCGCGGGAATGAGCACCGCGCCATCGTCGTCCAGTACCACGACATCGTCGGGAAACACCGCCACACCGCCACAGCCGATCGGCTGCTGCCAGCCCACGAAGGTGAGCCCCGCCACCGAGGGCGGCGCTGCCACACCGTCACACCAGACGGGGAGCCCCGTGCCAAGCACGCCTTCCACATCGCGCACCACGCCATCGGTGACCAGCGCCGCCACGCCGCGGCGGGCCATTCGTTCGCAGAGGATATCGCCGAAGATTCCCGCATCGGTCACCCCCATGGCATCCACCACCGCAATGCAACCCTCGGGCATGGCTTCGATTGCAGCCCGGGTCGAGATGGGCGCACCCCACGATTCCGGCGTGGCCAGATCTTCACGGGCCGGTACGAACCGAAGCGTGAAGGCTCGCCCCACGAGCTTGGGCTGGCCGGGTTTGAGCGGCCGCGCGCCGCGCATCCAGACATTGCGCAAGCCCTTCTTGAGCAGCACCGTTGTAAGGGTGGCAGTGGTGACTGCGGAGAGTGCCTGCCGGGCGGATTCGGAAATGCTCATGGAGTGGACTCCGAAAATAACGCGACTGAACGGTGCCGGAAGCGGCGGCCGAGGCCGGATGCTACAGCGATCCGCGCCTCGGGTGTTGCCGCATGAAACGCCTCCCGCCTTGGCAAAGATGCCGCTTTCGCGGGCTTCGACTAAGCTTGCGATTTTGATCGGCCCCGCCCGCTTTCCGGAGATCGTATTTCATGTCTTCAACGCCATCCACCGCGCGCGTCGCGCTCGTCACCGGTGCCTCGCGCGGCATCGGCGCTGCTGTTGTGGTTGAACTCGCCCGCCACGGAATCGTCCCTGTGCTGGCCGTGCGGCGCCCCGAGACCGCCCGCGCCGCCGTCTCGGCCGTACAGGCCCTGGGCATCGACCCGCTCGTGGTCGGCTGTCATGTGGAAAACGCCGACGAGGCGCGCGCTGCAGTGGCGGCCACCCTCAACCGCCATGGACGGCTCGACATCCTGATCAACAACGCAGGCGTGGTCGACCCCATGGGCCCGATAGGTGCTGTGGACGTGAACGAGTGGGATCGCGCCATCCGCATCAATCTGACCGGCCCCTACCTCATGGTGGACGCCGCCCTGTCCGCGCTCCGTGCCAGCCCTGCGGGCACGGTGATCAATGTCTCGACCGGCGCAGCCCACGCCCCGCGCACCGGCTGGTCTGCCTACTGCTCGAGCAAGGCGGGCCTGGTCATGCTCACCCGTTGCCTCGCGCTCGAGTGGGGCCCCGAAGGCGTTGCGGCCTTCGGGCTGCAACCGGGCATGGTCGACACCGATATGCAAAGCGCCATCCGCGCGGCGCAGGTCAATGAGGTAAGCCGCGTGCCGCGTGAGCAGCTCGGGAAACCGGAGCGCGCAGCCCGTCTGATCGCCTGGCTTGCCCACCAGCGCCCCATGGACCTCAACGGACAGGACCTCTCGATTCGGGATACTGATCTCGTCACGCGTGCCGGAATCGACTCATGAACGTCACGACCTCAGCCGTTCGCCCGGCAGCGCTCGCGGGCGCCTTTTATCCGGCCGAACCGTCGGCGCTTCGCGCAATGATCGGCGACATGATTGAGCGCGCGCCCCTCCATCAGGTTGCACCCAAGGCCCTCGTATCACCCCACGCGGGCTACATCTACTCGGGCCCGATTGCCGCCACCACGTTGAAGCCCCTGCTCGCCCGGGCGGGGCAGATCCGGCGCGTGGTCATGCTTGGCCCCCCGCACCGGATGCCGGTGCGTCAATTCTGTGTACCCTCGGTGCGGGCATTTGCCACGCCGCTGGGCGAAGTGCCGCTTGATCCGGAATTCATGCCGATCGTGCGCGAGCACCCGGGTGTAATCGTTGACGATGCCCCCCATGCACAGGAGCATTGCCTGGAGACGCAGCTGCCGTTCCTGCAACAGGTACTGGGAGCATTCACCATCGTCCCGATTCTGGTGGGCGGCGCTTCGGCCGAGGAGGTGGCCGCGCTTCTGTCACGCCTGTGGGGCGGTGACGAAACATTGGTTCTGATCAGCTCCGATCTTTCCCACTACCACGACTACGCCCGCACCCGAACGCTGGACGAGGCCGCCCGGCGCGCCATCGAAACCCTGCGCCCCGACCAGCTTGGCGAAGAGCAGGCCTGTGGCCGACATGGGCTGCGCGGGTTACTCGCGAGAGCGGCTGCACTTGATCTGCGTGCAACAACCCTTGATCTGCGCAATTCCGGCGACACCGCGGGACACGCGAACCGCGACCGGGTGGTGGGCTATGGTGGATGGAGTTTCGAATACGCCACCCAGGCCCGGCTCGCCGACCGAGAGCGGCAGCAACTCGCCAGCGTCGCACGGCAGGCAATTTCCCTGGGGCTCAAGCACGGACGCGCAGCCCGGGTCGATGCGCACACGTTCAGCCGCACCCTGCAGGCCATGCGCGCCACCTTCGTGACACTCACACTCGACGGCAGGCTTCGCGGCTGCATCGGCTCGGTGGTGCCGCACGAACCGCTGGTGACAGACGTCGCCACCAACGCCTACAAGGCGGCCTTTCAGGATCCACGCTTTCCCAAGCTCACCCAGGCCGAGGTGTCGCGCCTTGAGGTATCGGTGTCGATCCTGTCGCATCCGCGTCCAATGGAGTCGGGTTCGGAGGCACAAGCGATCGATGCCCTGCATCCTGAGGTGGATGGCGTCATCCTCGAAGCCCGCGATTCACAGGGTCAGACCCGTCGCGGGCTGTTCCTGCCGCATGTCTGGCATGAATTGCCCGACCCCCGGCAGTTCATGAGGCATCTCAAGGCGAAGGCCGGGTTGTCACCCGATGGTTGGCCCCAAGGCGCGCGGCTTTGGCGTTACCGCACAGAAACCTTTCACTGAGGGACGCTGGCGGGCGCCGGGCCTAGGCGCTCCGTACCCCAATCCGAATCGGCTGGCGGCGTGCGCCCCAGTTGCCGCGCGGACCGTTGAACACGCCCGGGCATGGGGTGCCGCATCGGAGGCATCGCCCGGCGTCATCCAGGCGCCACTCGGACAGCACATAGGAATCCCGCCCGATCACGCGCTCGCCGCAGCAGTGGCAATAGGTGGACTGCCTCGCCTTGTCCTGCACGTTGCCGACATAGACGTAATGGAGACCCTCGTCCATCGCGATCCGCCGCGCACGGATCAGCGTCAGGTGTGGTGTGCGTGGCTTGTCGGTCATCTTCCAGTCGGGATGAAAGGCGGTGAAGTGAAGTGGAACGTTCGGCCCCAGTTCCCGCATCACCCAGCGGGAGAGGTTACGCAGTTCATCGTCGTCATCGTTTTCGCCAGGAATCAGGAGCGTGGTGATCTCGACCCAGCACGCGGTCTCATGCACCAGGTAAGTGAGCGTATCGAGCACCGGCGCGAGTTTGCCCGCGCAGTGGCGCTGATAGAACGTTTCGGTGAAGGCCTTGAGATCAACATTGGCCGCGTCCATCCCGCTGAAAAACTCGCGCGCCGCGGGTGGCGAGACATAACCCGCTGTGACCGCCACCGAGCGGATGCCCTCCCTGCGACAGGCCGCCGCCACATCGAGCGCATATTCGAGAAAGATGACCGGATCGTTGTAGGTGAATGCAACCGAGCGGCAGCCGCTCCGCTTGGCGGCCTGTGCGATGGCCTCCGGGGAGGCTTGGTCGGCGAGCCGGTCAAATTCGCGGCTCTTCGAAATATCCCAGTTCTGGCAGAAGCGGCAGCTGAGATTGCAACCGGCCGTGCCGAACGACAGGATGGGCGTGCCCGGCAGGAAATGGTTGAGCGGCTTCTTCTCGACCGGATCGACGCAGAACCCCGACGAGCGGCCCCAGGTGGTAAGAACGATGCGGTCGCCGGTTCGCGCACGGACAAAGCACAGTCCACGCTGGCCGTCATTCAACCGGCATTCCCTTGGGCATAGGTCGCATTGGATCCGACCGTCGTCCAGGCGGTGCCAATAGCGCGCATCGGGTAGACCATCGGTCAGACCGGCGAGAAGATCAGAGTCAGCCATGTGGTGGGCGGGTGGTAAATCGAGGGGAATCTTACCGTTGGGGCGGGCGGTTCCTCTACCATTCGTCGGTTGGCCGCACATCTTTCTCCGAAATCGGAGTGTCCAAATGGGTATCTGGATCGAATTGGGCGTATTCCTGCTGGTGTTTGTGTTTGCCGCATGGCAATTCCACGATCTGAAGCAGGAGAAAGCGAAGCGCCTTGCCCGCGAGCGTAAACAGGCTCCCAGCCCTCCTTCGAACGAGGCCCGACCATGACAACCGCTTACTGGTGCGTGCTGGCCGCCGCACTCATGCCCTACGCCTTCGCTGGCATCGCCAAGTTCGGCGACCGGCGCTACGACAACCGGGCACCGCGCGAGTTCCTTGCCAGTCTCGACGGCAGGCAAAAGCGTGCCAACTGGGCTCAGCAGAACAGCTTCGAGGCTTTCCCGGCCTTCGCTGCAGCGGTGATCATCGCCCATCTGGCTCAAGGCTCGCAGGCGGCGGTCAACGCGCTTGCCGTGGCGTTTGTCATGCTTCGCCTCGTTTACGGCTGGGCCTACATCACCGATCGACCCACCCTCCGAAGCCTGGTCTGGATCGCGGCGCTTGGCTGCGTGGTCGGGCTATTTGTGGTGGCCGCAAGGGCGTAGAGAGCGGTTCCGCCTCGGCCAATCGGCCGAGCGAAACCTTGACAGGTTCACCTAGAATGCGCGGGTGTCTCAAAACCCGCCCTCCATACCCTACATGCCCTCGCGCCCACTCGTCGCCGCGACCGGCGCCGCTTTGCTTGCGGGCGCGCTGATTGGGTGCGGCGGCGGGGGCGGTGCGGCACCCGCAGGCGCGGGCGGCGCAGGTTCGGAGCCCATCGTTACCGCGATCCGAACCGATTCGTTGAAATTCGGGCTGCCGTCCACTTTTGTGGCCAGCGGATCCAATCTCGACGAGACCGTCACGTTGCAGACTGGCGGAGTGGTCTGCACCAGCCCGCGGGCGGATCGAATCAGTTCGACCGAGGTGCGAGTGGTGTGCACACCGGAGGACGTTGGGCCGCTTCAAATCACGCTGGTGCGTCAGGGGGTAACCCTGAAGACGCATGCAGACGAGGTGGTCAAGCCACGCGTGCAGGTGCTTATCGGTAGCGGAGCGACCGCCCGACAGATCGAACTCACGATTGAGCCTGGCTCCCGGGGCGGGGTTCAGCGCGGCTGGGCAAACAATTTTCTGCACTACGTGAACAGCGGTTTTTACAACGGCACTTTTTTTCACGGACTTTTTGAGAACACGGTGGTGGATGGCGGCTGCTACGCACGAGACCCCAATTCAACGCCCTCGCTGAACAGGAAAAGTGCCACGGTGTTCCCGCCCGCGCCCCTTGCCCCCTTGACGATTGAAGGGGGCATGCGCAACGTTCAATACACGGTTGCCATCAGCCAGGTGCCCTGCACCGGCGCCCAATTCAGCAGCTTTTCATTGAACCTGCTCGACAACAGCACAGGCAAACTGACCGATCGCGACGCGGCAAAATTCGTCGCGATCGGCAGTTTCAATGGTGCGGATGCAGCAACCCGCCAGCAGCTTATCGATCTGTCCCGGCTCACTCGACGGATTCAGACCAACCCGCAGGAAGCCTGGCTGCCCAATGCCCCAAACGATCTTGCGGCCGGCACAATTCAGTCCATGACCCAGACCCGCTGACCGGCCAATCAGTTTTTTGCTCAACCCCTGCTAACTGGATGGAAGTATTCGATGCGCCTTCTTCGCCCAACGCTCTTGGCAGTTTCGCTCGCATCATTGATCGGAATCTCAGCCTGTGGCGGCTCAGGCAATCAACAGCCGCAGCTCTCGACGATTCCGGATCTGACCGTGGTGGCCGGGCGGGCCATCCCCGCGCTCAAACTTCGCGCCGTCGATATCGACAGTACGCTGCTCAAATACTCGACGCCCGAGTTTCCTCTCGAAACGCAAAAGGGGCTGGCCCAGCTCAATATCCCTGCGCGATCGCTTCTGGAGTTCGTCGGCCTGACGGTGGCCCCGGTCACAGGGGTCATTTCAGGCACACCCAAAGCCCCCGGCAAGCACCAGATCACCATAACAGTCACCGACAGCGAAGGCGCGAGCGACACCAAGACATTCAACATTGATGTTCTTGGCGAGTCCCTCAGCCTTTCGTTTGAGTCGGTACAAGCGGCGGGGGTCACCAACCGGATCCTGCAAATCACCGCTGGCGACACCGCACGAGGCGGCACCGTGGCCTACTGCATTCAGACCAGCACCGAAACGCCCAAGGCTGATGATCCGTGCTTCAAGACTGACGCAGCAGGCGGCCGTACCGCGAGCGTCACGATTCGTGACGGCGAAAAAGTTGTGCCTTACTACCTGTTCACCAAGGATGCGAACGGTAACGTTTTGTCGTCTGCCGTCCCGAGCATCGGGGTCAAGCCGCTAGTGCTGATCGACACCAGCGTGGGGGCGTTTGTTGTCGAACTCGAATCTGAAAAGACCAAAATCACCACCGAGAATTTTCTCGAATACGTGAATGCAGGGTTCTTCAACAACACGGTTTTTCACCGCATTGTTTCAACGTTCGTGGTGCAGGGCGGCGGGTTCACCTACAACGCAGCCAACACGCCGCAGTATTCCGCGCAGGCCGGTCAGCGTGCGCCAATTGTTCTCGAAAAGCCCAAGGCCTCGGGGCTATCGAATACAAAGGGCACGATCGCAATGGCCCGCACAGACCAACCCGACTCCGCCACCAGCCAGTTTTTCATCAACATGGTCGACAATTCCGGGTCGCTGGACACGAACGAGTCCTCAGATCCAGTGAGGCCTGGCTACGCGGTCTTCGGACGGGTGATTCCGCCCACGGGGGGGATTTCCAATGACCTTCCGCCAGCTGTCATTGCGTTGAGCGCAACGCAGGTGTCGGGCTCACTCAGCGGAGCGGGGACCGTCGTGGCCGGCGGCGAGAACAGCGCGCCTGTCAACGCCCCTCCTTTCATCATCTCAGCCCGCAGAATCAACTGACGGCGATGGCACCTCGATGCGTGCGCATCGAGGTGATCATTACAGGAAGTTGTCGGTGGTGAAGGCGTTTACTCCCACGCCTTTGAAGATGGCGATGAGTTCGAGGGTGTCGGTGTCTCGTTCAATCACCGTGGCATTTTCTGCGAAGTCCAAGCCGTCATCTTGCGTTGAAACGGCTGCGTATAACCACGCATCTGCTTTTTGGCCAGGAGCCAAGGCTGAGTAATCGTATAAAACCACGTAAAACTGATCGCCAGCACTATCGAGAAACGGTGGCAAAGTAGCAAGCACGGTTGCGACTTTATCTAACGCACGCGGATCCTTCCCGACATTCGCAGCCGCAGCGTTTGTTAGAGATAACGCGGTTATATAACCTGACTCAATCTCGATAATCGCATTGTCCGTTGGGGCAAATCCCGCTGGGTTAGCTTGCGAAATCGTGAAATACCCAGACTTCGCAACACTACTTTCGCTGTTCAAGTACACGACCTTGTCGGCCGTTGGCCCGTCGGCAGCGAAACCAAAGACCGTCGCGGCTCGCACTCCACCTGAAACACCAACTTCGCTAGCATCCGCCTGCAACTTCAAGTTCGACCAATGATTCGCTACTGTCCCAGCAAGCGTTGGATAGTTGGCAAATTCGCCTCCGGTGGATGCAACCAACCCTCCGCCAAAACCGTTCACTGCGTTTCCCGTGCTAGACGAATTACCAATCTCAATGTTTTTGACAAAAACATAATCCACCGCCGTATCCCCTGCCAGATCCACGAACAACCCACCGCGGACCACGTCCACTGCCGCGGTTCGTATGACATCCGCACCCGATGAGCCCTTGATCGACAAAGCCGGTGAGGATTGGTTGGTCGCGAGGGTCAGTTGCTGCTGGATGTCGTTGCTCACCGACAGAGCCTGCGACTTGATCGTGATCGGCAGGAATTGGCCCGCACTCGACAGCTCATAGATGTCGATGTGAGGGATAGTCTGCGCGATGGTGCCGCCGCTGCTGAGGGAAAGCGTCTGCGTACCGGAGTCGGCCTGAAATGCCTTGACCAGCCCGCCCTGTTGCATATCCGCGTGCTGCGCCGGACTGACGACGAGCCTCGTGGTCTGGTCGGCGAAATCGAGTTGGGTACCCGCGATGCGTCCTGCCGTGGCCGGGCCCGCGCCAGAGCTGATCGCAGCCTTGGAAATATCACCCCCACTGCTGACATCGAGGGTCTCGACGTTGAGCAGCGTGGCGGACGAATCGCGACCATTCAGAACCAGAGTGTCGGAACCCGAAGGCGACAGTTTGATCGTCACGCCGCTATTCGTGTTCAGCGTTGCGCTGATCTTGCTCAGAACGCCGCTCACGCCGGTGCCATCGACGTTGGCTGCAACACCCTTCAAACCGAACTCGCCCGATCCGGACAATTTGATGGTGTCGGTCGCGGCGAAATTGCCGTTGTTCACGACGATGATGTTGTCGCTCACGACCGAGGCGGTGGTGGGTGATCCATCGGCCGCCGCAGCAAGCGTGACCTCGGTCTTGCCTGTGCCACGGTTCTCGAGGGTGCCCCGAAGCCCCGTCACGGTGACCGTCCCGATGGAATTGCCAGCAAAGCCCGCGCCGCCGATCACGAGCGTTGAGGTGCCCTTCATCGCCAGAGCATCGACATTGATCGTGTCGGTTGTACTGACCGCCCTGATCTGCCCGCCGGCCGCTCCCAGCTTCACGCTCACGGACTGCGCGTCAAGATCCGCGGTTGAAACCGAAACATTGCCCTGCGCCTCATCAGCGACAACATCTCCCTTCAGCCCAGTCACACTGAAACTGCCTGGTCCGCGCAACTGCAACGCCGTCCCGTCGGGAATGTTGGAAGCATCAACCGCTATCCTGCTGCCCGCCGACGATCCCGCGACCGTCGCGCCTGTTGCACCTGGAATGACCTTGATCTCGTTCGGAGCAGGCGCGATCGCCGCTGTGACGTTGGCGCTGCCCGTCACCCGGCTTGCGTCGAGCGTCGCCAGCAACCCCTTCACGGTAAAGGCGCCCGCGCCCTCAAGCACGATGGTGTCGTTGATGTCTAGCGCGCCGTTGTTCACCGTAACCGCGGTGGTGCTTTTGATCGTGGTCCGAAGTTCGACGCCTGGGTTGGGATCATGATCAAGCGTAGCGGTGACGCTCCCGGTTGCCGTGTTTTCGAGATTTCCCATCAGATTGCTGATCTGGAAATTGGCCCCTCCGGTGGTTTTCAGCGTCACCTCGTCAGGCAATGCCTCGGCATCAATGATGATGGTGTCTCCCTGGACGCCGCTCACGCTGGTGGCCCCTGCGCCGGTGGAAAGCGCGAGCGAGCGCTGCTGCCCGGCGGCAAGCGCTGCGGTCGAGACCGACAGCGATCCAGCGCTGAGTGCCGAGGCATTGAGCCCACTAGCCAGCCCGCTGACCTTGGCGTCGCTTACCTGCCCGCCAAGCGCGAGAGCACTGCTGCTCGCGAGGGCCGCGGCATCAATCACGAGTTCGTCACGCGCGTCGTAACTGGCGACCGTCGTGGCAGCGCTTCCAGTTGTGAGCACAAGGCGCCCGGGGTTGCCATCATCGACGATATTGACCGAAAGATTGCCGCTCAGGTTCGAGGCGTTGATCAGGTTCGAACCACTGAAACCGTTGACGTTGACCGCGCTCCCGCCGTTGAGAATCAGGCTTCGACCGCTCGCCCCACCTCCGGCGTCGACCGTGACGGTCGTGCCCCCGGGCGTCGTGATGTTCAGGTTCCCCACGCCCCAGGCAAAGAACTCCGAACCGCCGGAACTGCCGCCACCACCCGCCCCTCCCCCAGCCACCAATCCCAGTGCAAGGCCACCGATCACGAGTTGATAAGGCGGCATACTGAGAATGCCGCCGCTGGCGGTAGCATCAGACGCCGTCGCCGAAGGCGCCTGCGCGAATTCAACTCGAAGTGACCGCTGGAGCGCCGGATCAAGCACCCCGTGTCCAGCGTTGAACTCGATCACATCGGCTGCATCGCCGAGCATTCGATCGGCATCGGGCGCCTGCTCGACCATGATCATCTGATCGGGTGTGCCCGCCTCGTCCAGCATCGCATTTAACTGCTCGGGATCGGCGGCGTCTGCCTCCAACGAGGCGACCACCCCTGATGAATCAACCGAGGTGTCGATCAGTTGCGCGCCGCTCGCCCAGGCGGGCGCGAGTACATCAGGACCCTGGGCAACCCGCTCTGCACGGTTGCCACCCGCAACCGCCTTGCGGTCAGGTGACGAGTCTGTCGCTCGACCTGCCCCCGAAACAGAGCGCTCCGGGGACTGACTGATGGGATCGACGCCAGGTACAGCGCGCGGGTTTTGCATGGCAGCAGCAGTTGGGGCAGATGCGGTGGTCATGGCTCGGGACCTGTGATGGGATGCTTGGGTTGATCAGAAGTTCAGGGTTCGGAAAACGCC
>CAMBZS010000073.1 GCA_945872335.1 Bordetella parapertussis
CGTAGTCACGCCAGGCGGCGCGGCGCTCGAAGCGGTGCGCATGAAGCCGCATCACCACCGACTCGGCCTCAGCCTCCTCGTTGGCGCACGGCACCACCTGGATGGCATCGCCCGTGCCGTGCTCGGACCACAGCCTCTTTTCATGCAGCTTCGGATTGTTGGCGATCAGCCGGTTGGCAGCCCCGAGAATCGTGAGGCTGGAGCGGTAGTTCTGCTCGAGCTTGAAGAGCTTCAACGCCGGAAAGTCGGCCTCCAGCCGGCGCAGGTTGTCGAGTGTCGCACCGCGCCAGCCATAGATCGCCTGGTCATCATCACCCACCGCCGTGAACGCTGCCCGCGGACCGGTGAGGAGTTTCAGAAGCTCGTATTGCGCGGCGTTGGTGTCCTGGTATTCATCAACCAGCAGATAGCGCAGGCGCTCACGCCAGCGCTGCGCCAGATCAGGCTGTTCGGTGAGGAGCTTGACGGGCAGCAGGATCAGGTCATCAAAATCAACCGCCTGGTAGGCGGCAAGCGTGGCGGCATGCTCGCGCCAGGCCCGAGCAATCGCGTGCTCGGCGGCCTGGCTCGACCGGCCAGCCGCCAGATCGGGATCGAGCAGCGCATTTTTCCAGAGCGAGATCTGGTGCTGGGCGTGGCGAATCAGCTTTCGGTCGGTGGTGGCGAGTGCACCCGCGAGAATGCCCGCGCAGTCATCGGAATCAAGAATGGAGAAGCTGCGCTTGAGTCCCAGTCGCTCGCCGTCTTGCCGCAGGATCTGCATGCCCAACGAATGAAAGGTGCTCACCAGCGGTCGCCGACCCTTGGGCAGGGTGATGATCTTCTGCAGCCGCTCGGCCATTTCCTGCGCGGCCTTGTTGGTGAACGTGATGGCACCAATCGCCTCGGGTGCAAAACCGCTCTCGATCAGATGCACCATCTTGTGCGTGATGACACGGGTCTTGCCGCTTCCGGCGCCCGCCAGCACCAGGCAGGGCCCGTCCAGGTGGCGAATCGCCGCGCGCTGCGCGTCGTTGAAACTTGCTGACATCGGATCAGATTTCCGCGGGATCGACTTCAAGCTGCCAGCGGGCGCGCGTTTTCACCTCGCGAAGACTCGCGAGCCAATGCGGCAGGAACGCGTGGAGGGTCGGTCGGGCCGAGGCCTCGACCAGCAGTTGCGCCCGTTCCCGCCCCTTGAGACGCGCAAGCGGCATCGGCACTGGATCAAAGAGCTGCACGGGCGCTTGCGGGTCGGCGGCGCGCCACGGCTCGGCCAGCTCGCGCGCGGCCTTGAGGAAGGCGAGCGCCTCCTCGAGCGCGCCCGCATCGGCACGCAGCAAGGCCTGGTGCGCAAACGGCGGCATAGCCGCCTCGCGCCGCTCGAGCAGAAGCGCGTCGGCAAAGCCGCTGTAATCGTGGCGCTTGAGAAACTCGAAGAGCGGATGAGTCGGGTAGCGCGTCTGCACCAGCACCTGGCTTGCCGACACCTCACGACCGGCGCGCCCAGCCACCTGCATGAGCGTGGCGAACAGCCGCTCAGGCGCTCGGAAATCGGCGCAGAAGAGCCCGGCATCGCCATCAACCACCACCACCAGGCTCAGGCGACGAAAGTCATGGCCCTTCGCGAGCATCTGGGTGCCCACCAGCAGATCGACTTCACCATCGTGAACCGCGGCGATCAGTGCCTGCGCAGCACCCCGACGGGCCGCGACATCGCGATCGAGCCGGGCGATACGCTGCCCCGGAAACTGGGTAGCGAGCTCTTCCTCGAGCCGTTGCGTGCCGCGTCCGAGGCCGGCAAGTGCAAGGTTGCCGCACTCCGGACAGGCACGTGGCACGGCCGAGGCGCCCCCACAGTGGTGACAGACCAGTTGGTACCTGGGCACGCGCGCGCCGCCGGCCGCGGCCCGGTGCAGCACTCGCCAGGCCGAGCATTCGGGGCAACCGCTCAGCCAACCGCAGGCGTCGCACCCCAACACCGGCGCGTAGCCACGGCGATTGATGAACACCAGTGCCTGCTCGCCTCGGGCAAGCGTCTCGGCAATGGCCGTCTGAGCCTGCGGAGCGAGCGCAGACTCACCCCGCAAGCCCCGTACATCAAGGAGATGCAGTTGCGGCAAGGCACCGCCGCCGATCCGGGACGGCATCTCTAGCAGCCGGTATCGGCCGCGTCGTGCGGCCCGCCAGGTCTCGATCGACGGCGTGGCCGACCCCAACAACACCGGTACGCCGCACTCGCGTGCGGCGGCCACCGCGAGGTCGCGCGCCGAGTAGTGCAGGCCGTCCTGCTGCCGGTAGGAGGCGTCGTGCTCCTCATCGACCACGATCGCGGCAAGGCCTGGGAGCGGTGTGAGCACAGCCAGCCGGGTGCCGATCACGACGCGCACCCGCCCCTCGACCGCAGCGACCCAGGCCCGGGCGCGCTCGGCCTCGCCCAGTCCGCTATGCAGAACCGCCACCGACTGCGCTGGAAAGCGCCCGGCGACCAGCCCGGCCAGCTGAGGGGTGAGTGCGATCTCCGGCACCATGAGAAGGAGCTGCGCATCGGGCCGGGCCGCCAGGATGGCCTCGAACCAGCGCAGATACACCTCGGTTTTGCCGCTACCGGTCACACCGTGGAGCACCGAGACGCTGAAGCCCTGGGACGCACAGAGCGTATCGAGCACCCGTTGCTGATCGGCGCCCAGCGGCTGGCCCGCCGCCGAGCGACTGGTGACGGCTCGGGGGCTGGGCCGCCCCGCCAAAGCCGCCGTCGCGGGAAACCCAGGTGGCGCGGCTGGCCCGGCGGCGTCTGCCTCGACCGCTGCGCCTATCCCGCGGCCAGCCCGTCGTGCACGCGCAAACGCGCTCGACCGCGCTTTCGGCGACGGCGGTGTACGCAGCGTCCGCGGCACGGCAAGGAGTGCGAACTCACCCACCGACCGGTGGTAGTACCCCGACGCAAAGCGCAGCAAGGCAAACCAGCTCGCGGGCAGCACCGGTGCATCCTCGAGTCGGCACTCGATCGCCTTCAGCCGCTCAGGCGCGAGGTCGCTCTGCGAGCAGAGATCCAGCACAAAGCCGACCCGCCGGCCGGTCCCCCAGGGCACCTGAACCCAGTCGCCGGGCGCCAACCGGCCAGCAAGCGCCGGCCCGATCCGGTAATCAAACCAGGGCGCAATCGGGACATCCAGGGCGATCCGCGCAATTCCCGGATCAGCGGCGAAACCAGAATTCACTTTAAGTTTGAGGCTTAATCCGAGACCCTTGAACGGGAATTCCGGCTCATCAACAAAAGCTGTGGATAACTCTGTGGGTAGCTACCGAATAGCACCGCCAAGTGCTTGTCAAACCTTGATCTAGAGTCGGTTGCCCGTTTTTTACGCAATTCTACGCTCTTTTAAATCAATCACTTAGCGAAGGGGGCCAGCCGCCAGACGACGGCCATGCGGGTGGCGCGGGAATACCCACTTACTGTGCATAAGTCAGCAGCCACCCGCTCGCAAACCCTGATTTTTCGCGCCTTGGCAAGGCGCGCCGGCACGCGCTCGCGACTAAAGTGAGGACGCGCTCGCGCCGCGACGCCTTTGTTCCCTGCTGTACGCGTGCACGGCCTCCACCAGCGCCGTGACCGACTCGGGCGGCGTGAACTGGGAGATGCCATGGCCCAGATTGAACACATGCCCGATGCCCGGCTGGGGCACGCCGAAACTCTCAAGCGCCTTCAACGCTTCGCCACGGATCTGCTCGGGGGCCGCCATCAGCACCATGGGATCGAGATTGCCCTGGATGGCGCACCGCGCCCCTACACGGGCGCGCGCCTGGCCCAGGTTCACGGTCCAGTCGACGCCCACGCCGTCACAGCCGGTGGCGGCGATTTCTTCCAGCCAGAGCCCGCCTCCCTTGGTGAACACGATGACCGGCACCTGCACGCGGCGCGTGCCAACCACGCGACCGCTGGCATCCACCTCGGGTTCGTCACGTTCCCGCTGCAGCCGGTCGATGACCTGCCGAATCGGCCCCAGCGAAAACTTCTGGAACGCGCCATCCGCGAGCGCGCCACCCCAGGAGTCGAAAATCATCAGCGCCTGCGCGCCCGCCTCGACCTGGGCGTTGAGGTAGTCGGCCACCGCCTGCGCATTGACCTCGAGAATGCGCTTCATCAGGTCAGGGCGGCGGTAAAGCATGCTCTTCACCTGCCGGAAATCGTCGCTGCCACCGCCCTCGACCATGTAGCAGGCCAGTGTCCAGGGGCTGCCCGAAAATCCAATCAGGGGAACCCGGCCACCGAGCGCACTGCGGATGGTGCTCACGGCCTTCATCACATAACCCAGCGAGTCGGCGGGGTCGGGCGAGGCAAGCGCCGCCACCGCGGCCTCATCACGCAACGGCCGCTCAAATTTCGGACCCTCGCCCTCGGCGAAATAAAGGCCCAGCCCCATTGCATCGGGTACGGTGAGGATGTCCGAGAACAGGATCGCCGCATCGAGGGGGTAGCGATCGAGCGGCTGGAGCGTGACTTCGCAGGCGAGTTCCGGGTTCTTGCACAGGTTGAGGAAACTCCCGGCGCGGGCCCGCGTGGCGTTGTACTCGGGCAGGTAGCGACCCGCCTGCCGCATGAGCCAGATCGGGGTGTGGTCGGTGGGCTCGCGGCGCAGCGCGCGCAGAAAAGTATCGTTCTTGAGAGGGGACATCGAATGAGGGCTCCTGGCTCTGACTCGGTTTGGGCTGGGTCCGGGGCTTGGATTGGGTTCGATCCGGGTTGGTGCGCTCAACCGATCACGAGTTCGATCAGTTGAGGGCCAGGCTGCGACATGGCTCGACTGAACAGTCGGGCGAATTCGCTCAGATCATCGGTACGCGCGGCTTCCAGCCCCATGCCGCGCGCCATGGCGACAAAGTCGAGCGTGGGGCGGTCGAGCGTGAGCATGTCGGTGGCGCGGCGGCCTGGCGTTCCAGCGCCCACCCCCGCAAACTCGCCCCGCAGGATCTGGTAGGCGCGGTTGGCCATGATCACCACGGTGACATCGAGCGCTTCGCGCGCCATCGTCCAGAGCGCCTGTATGGTGTACATCGCGCTGCCGTCGCCTTCGAGTGCGACCACCTTGCGATCGGGCGCGGCGATCGCAGCGCCCACCGCGCAGGGCAAGGCGAAACCGATCGAGCCGCCCATCACCGAGAGCCAGTCGTGAGGCGCGGCACCGGCAGTGGGGGGGCCGAATGCCCGTCCGGTGGTGACCGCCTCATCGATCACGATCGCATTCTCGGGAAGATGGGCGGCGAGCACCGCTGCGATTCCGTCAGAAGTCGGGCGGCCAGTCGGCAGTGCGCCCGTGTCGATCGTCCGTCGCGCGGCCACCTGCGCGGGTGCAAGCGCGGACGCGCCCAACTCGGCTGCGAGCGCTGCGAGTGCGGCCCGGCCATCATGCTCGGGTTCGGTGAGCGTGATGAGCGTGCAGCCCGCAGGCACGAGCCGGCGCGGCTTGTCGGGATAGGCAAAAAAGGCAATCGGCGCGCGGGCGCCTACCAGCACGATTTGCCGGAAACGCGCGAGCGCTGCAACCGTGGGGTCGACCGCATAGGGCAGACGGGCGGCCGACACCCGGCCCGCTCCCCGCGACAGTTTGGCGGTGTAGAACTCGGTCATCAGCGCGCATCCGGTGCGCGCCGCGATACGCCCGGCTGCCGTCAGTGCATCGTCGTCGAGCGCACCAGCACCCAGGAGCAGCAGCGTATCGGGCCCGGAGAGCGCGTGAGCGGCAGCGACCACCGCGGCCGAATCAAACGGACGAAAGGCCAAGGCGGGTCGCATCGAATCGGGCGCAAGCGGTGCCTGGCCAGCAGGCAGTTCGCCCCAGGCGGCATCGGCCGGGAGCGCAAGCGTAGCAATCTGACCCGGGGGCGTGGCGGCGGCCTCGATCGCCGCCAGTGCATCGGCACGCAGCGTGTGTGCCGAGCGGGTGGTGCGAACCCAGCGGGAGACGACACGAGCGATCGCCTCGATATCGGAGGTAAGCGGCGAATCGTTGGCCAGATGGTCGGTGGCGTGGTCGCCCACGATGTTGACGATGCCCGAACGTGCCCGCCGCGCGTTGTGGAGGTTGGCAAGGCCGTTGCCCAGGCCGGGGCCGAGGTGGAGCAGCGTGGCGGCGGGCTTGCCGGCAATGCGGTAGTAGCCGTCCGCCGCGCCGGTGACCACCCCTTCAAAGAGCCCGAGCACGCACCGCATGCGGTCGATCCGGTCGAGCGCCGCAACGAAGTGCATCTCGGAGGTGCCGGGGTTGGTGAAGCAGACCTCCACGCCACCGGCAAGCAGCGTGTGGACCAGATCGTCAGCGCCGTTCAATTGAGGCTCTCCCTGACCGGTCCGCTGCGATGGCGGCCGGTTTTGTCGACCCGAATGTTACGACGGATTGGCGCGACGTGGCCGGCAGCGGAGCACAGGGCTCACGCTGCCGGCGAAACGGCGCGGGTCGCTCAGCCCGCGGTTGGGGCGCGGTCCTGGTTGCTGCCGCCCTCCTGGGCGGCAGTGATCCAAAACTCATGAAAACGTTGATCCTGAGGGCCGTGACGCATGGGCAGGCTCGACAGAATCAGGTTCATCCTCGGGCGGCCCGTCCTCGAGCCGCTCGAATTGCTGCAGCGATACCAGGTGCGCGTAGATCGAGGACAGCCAGCCTTCGCGGCGAAGCTCGAAGAGCTTCGCATCGGGCAAGCCGTCGAGCCGCTCTTCATTGATCACGTAGCAGCCATCGACTTCAAGCGTCTCGTCGCCGCGCCGTGCTCGAACCGCAAACGGCGTGAACAGATTGCGCGCCGCCAGCGCGCGACAAAATTCGTCGGTGCGAAGCTGCATGTCGCGAATCTGCTGCAGCCACTGCCGTGCCTGCTCGAGCGCTTCGGTGGGCGTGCCATGGGCGTCAAACAGGCGCGCGCCCTCAGTGAGCGATACCAGTTCGCTTGCCGCATCGATGCACACCGCAAAGCGCTCAGCCTCCCCCTCGCCCGCCGCGCGCGCAAGCGCAAAGGGATAGGCACGGATCACCGCCGGCACATACGAGGCCAGCCAGCTGCCGTCAGTATCGACGTACACATTTTCGCCCTCGCGCAGTCCCAGGAGCGCCATCGGCCGGAAGCTGTCAATCGCCGGATCCTCCACGAACACGATCGGATAGATCGACGCCGCGCGTACCAACTCGGCCTGCATGAGTGCCGCCATGTGCACACCGCGAACAAATTCGAAACTGGCCTGCGGCCGCACGCGCAGGGCCGCGTGGCGTTTGGAGTTCAGGGCAACCAGTTCGCGGAACATCGGCGATCGCTCCGTCAGGCCCGCGAGGACGGCTCAAACGGCAAGGCGTTGTCAAGCCAGTCGTCCGACTTGAGAACACCCCGTCTGCGCGAAAACGCGTCGGCCTCGGCGCGCCGCTGCGACAACCGGATGAGCGCTCGCACCCAAATCGAGCGCAGGGGCAATCGCAGGCGGGCGCAAGTAGCCACCACCAGCCGCGCGGGTCGAGACAGGAAGCGCTTCACCAGACCGTCCTCGGCGCTGACATAGATCGACACGCTGCCCGGGTCGCCCTGCCGCCCACAGCGCCCCGCCAGCTGCCGATCAATCCGTCCCGACTCATTGGCCTCGGCGATGATGACATGCAGGCCGCCCATCGCAGGTACGCCCTCGCCCAGCCGGATATCGGTGCCCCGGCCCGCCATGTTGGTTGCGATCGTGATGCGCCCGGGTTCGCCCGCTCGCGCGATGATGCGCGCCTCCTCGGCATGGCGAACGGCATTCAGCAACTCAAACGGCAGCGCGCGGGCTGCCAGAAGCGAGGCAAGCGTTTCACTCGATTCAACGCTTCGAACGCCCACCAGCACGGGCCGGCCCCGCTCATGAAGCGACACGATCTGCGCCACGACCGACTGCCACTTGCGACCGGCGCTGTCATACAAACGCGGAGCGGCTGTCACGGTGAGCCGCGGCCGGTGCGTGGGGATAGGGATCACGCCCAGCCGGTAGATCCGCCAGAATTCGGCCGAGGCTTCACGCCCCGTACCGGTTGTGCCCGCCAACCGTGGCATGCGGCGAAAGAACGACTGAAAGCTCATTTGGCCGAGCGACTCGTTAGGGTCGGTGATCTCCACGCCCTCGTACGCCTCGATCGCCTGATGCAGACCGGCGGTGAGCGTGCGGCCCGGTGTCATCCGGCCGGTGAACTCATCGAGCAGCACCACCTTGCCCTCGTCGACCAGATACTGGTGACCCTTCAGGATGAAGTGTCGCACGGTGAGCGCCTGTCGCATCAGTTCTTCGCGACGCGGCTCGGCGCGCCACACCACGCCGAGCTCGCCCGCGCGCGCGGTGAGCGCGGCACGTGCCCCCTCTTTCAACATCACGGTGCGCTGGCGGCGCAACTGTTCATAGTCGCGGTCTTCAACCATCTGATCGGCAATGGTGGACAGCAGCCGTACGGCATCGGCCAGACCCAGGTCGCTTCTGGGCGCAGACAGAATCAGGGGCGTGACCGCTTCATCGATCAACACATTGTCGGCTTCGTCAACAATCACCGAATGCAGGCCGCGAATCTGGATCTGCGATGCGCGCGCGTCTTCCGGCGCGGTGCCCAGCCACCGCTTCAATGCAAGCCGCTGCGGATCCTGTCCCGCGCGCGCGGCCAGCTGATCGCGCAGAAAATCAGCCAGCATTTCCTTGGCGGTGAGATAGACCACATCCGCCCCGTAGCGGGCCACGCGCTCGTCCGGTTTGTGGGTGGACACCACCGATGCCACCGAGACGCCACAGCGTTCGTAAAGCGGCGTCATTTCCTCGGCATCGCGCGCCGCAAGATAGTCGTTGGAGGTCACCAGATGGCAGGGCGCGCCGCTCCAGGCCGCGAGCACCGCCGCGAGCGCAGCGGTCAGCGTCTTGCCCTCGCCGGTCGCCATTTCTGCCAGCCAGCCGTGGTGCAGCGCAAGCGCCCCCATGAACTGCACCGGATACGGACGCATGCCAAGCGCACGGTGCGCCGCCTCGCCGACTGCAGCGAGCGCGGCGATGCGCTCGCCACCCGCATCGATCGGATCGCGGCGAACCGCTTCGCGAAGCGCGAGCACGCGCTCGCAGAACGCTTCGTTTGTGAGCTCCGCCAGGCTCGCGCAGGCAGCCGCCACCGCGAGCGAATCCTGACGCAACCGCCGGGCGTGATGACCGCGGCGGCGAAACCAGCCGCGGGTGGCGTGAGCAAGCGCATCCGCGCCCTCGGGCAGCTTGGACGCGAGCGGCAGCGGCGGCGGCACGAACCCCGCCGGAACCCCGACGCGCGGCAACAAGGCAGCTGATGCATCCATCGGCTAGACCCTGAACCTGCGCTGCAGGAACTGGCGCACGCCCCGCTCCCATTGCAGAAGGAGCGGCGCATCGTCGAGCGTGAGCCGAATCGTGCCGAGCCGGCCGTGCGCAAGGCCCAGGCCGTCGCCCAGCGCCTCGATCGGTAGCGGCGCCTGAATACGGAAAAACGGCTCGACCGCCGTGAGGCCGTTCTGGTCGGCCGAGCTCACCGCGATGTCGCCACCGCCCGCAAATCCGAGCGCGCGCGAAGGCAAGGTGCCGGTTTCGAAGGGCACGATCTTCGCCTCGGGCGCGACGATATTCAGATGCTCCTGACCGCGCAATCGCAGTTCCACCCGATGCACGCGATTGTCGAACAGGTGGGTGGCGACTTGCGGCAGCACCGCAACAAAGCGCCAGCTGCTGGGGTCGACGATTGCGCCCAGCGGCGCACCGCGCGCCACCCAGCGGCCGAGCCCGGTATCAAAGTCGGGTGCGCTCCAGATGCCCTCGATGGGCGCGGTCACCAGCAGTGCCGCGCGCTGCCGCTCCAGTTCGGCGATGACCGATTCGACCGCCTCACGCTGATGGCGTAGCGGCAGCAGGTCTGCCACCGACAGCGAGGTGGCGCGCAATTCCTGCGCCAGCAGTTGCTCGCGCTGCAGGAGCGCCGCACGCAGATCGAACAGCAGTTCGGGGCTTTCCAGCCGCATCAGCGGTTCGCCCCGGCGCACACTCGCACCGGGCAGCGCCATGAGCTCGACCAGAAAGCCGGGCGACTCGGAATTCAGCTGCCGATAGGCGCTTGCCTCCAGCACACCGGAGGCGCGGATGCGATCGGGCATCGGCACCCATGACAGCGGCACCACGATGACCGCCGCCACCGCGAGCGCAAGCGCCACCGTTCGCGCGCGGTAGTGATGCAGGCGCGGACTGGTGGAGAGGAACTTGAGAAACTTCCAGAGCGGTACCACCACCACGGTGAAGCCTAGAATCCAGGCCAAGGCCACCCCGAGATCGAGATATTCGCCGGCGATGAAAAACACGATAGTTGCCATCAGCATCAGCCAGTAGACGATGCTGGTCACGCCATAGAGCGGCAGTAGCCAGGCTTCAGTGCGCGTGCGCGCAGCCGGTTTGCCATTGGGCAAGGCCAACAAAAACCGCTCGCCCAGATAACGCAGCTGCTCGCGCGAACGCTGGAAAAGATTCGGCACATCCAGAAAGTCCACCAGCATGTGGTAGCCGTCAAAGCGCAGCAGCGGATTGAGATTGAAAAGCACCGACGACACGCTCGCAACAAAAATCACGTTGTAGGCGATGGCGTTGACCACACCTGGCGCGGTGCTGGCCCAGAGGAGCGCCGCCACTGCGGCCACGCCCAGCTCGGCAATGACCCCGGCGGCGCCAGTGAGCATCCGCTCGGCACGGCTGCGGAACCCCCAGCTGGAGGTGGCGTCCACATACGGCATGGGCGCGAAGATGAGCAGCATCACGCCCATCTTGTGAACCTCGCCGCCATAGCGCTTGCAGACCGCCGCATGGCCAAACTCGTGAATGACCTTGGCGATGATGAAACCCACATAGAGCAGCGGCAGGTTGCCGGGCGAGAGCAGCCCCGCGCCCTGGCTGAACAGGGAATCGGCCGAATCGATGAGCGCCTTGCCCGCTACCGCGAGAAGGGCCAGATACAGCACCGCGCCAAACGGACCGAACAGGAACCGGATGAGCGGCATTGCCGCCTGCAGCATCCGGTCGGGATCGATCAGCGGAATCTTGATGGCGAGAAATCCCATCAGCAGCGCCTTGGTCTCCTGACGGCGGCGCTTGCGATAGCGCTCGAAGAGGCTCGCGCCCGCGCTCGAGCGATCGAAGTTGAGCAGGTTCGACAGATTGAGTTGCCCGAGGAGCTGCACCACCTCCTCCTGCGTGAGCGCCGTATCGGGGTCGGCCTCCAGCGTGAGCATCCAGGCATCTTCAATCGTGCGCTCGAGCGACAGCCGGCTCACGAACGCCCAGGCCTCGCCGCTCACCCGGAACCAGTCTGACGACAGCGTGTCTCGCAACATCACCCAAGTGTCGCCACGGAACGTCTGACGATGCGCGCGCACGCTTGAGCGCAACTCCACCCGGACCTTGGCAACCCGGTGCCACGAGTCGCTAAAGGTTCTGGAGGCCGGATCGTCCATGCTCATTGCATCGGCCTCATACCCAGAACACCTGCCTCAGGTAGCGCACCGTGCGGTAGGTCAGCAGCCAGATGATGCTGCGTTCGCCCGCCTCAAGCCGGGCACTGCCCCCCATGCCGGGGCGCCACCACGGCTGAAAATCCGCTTCGATACGGGCGCGCGCCAGATAGACGTTGCGCCCCTCGCGCATGGCAGAAGCCGGGTCGATACGCTCAACCACCAGCGGATATTTGAGATCGGGTCGGCCCACGAACGCGAACTGCCCGCGCATGCCGATCGAGACCTCATGGACATCGGCCTGGTCGATCTCGAGCTCGACATAGGTATCGCCGGTGTGGGCAAGCTTCACCAGAAGATCACCCTTGCGTACTGGCGCGCCCAGATTTTTCTTGAGTTCACCCTCGACCACCACGCCCGCGAACGGCGCGCGCAACTGCGCATGCGCAAGCTGATGGCGGATCAGTTCGAGCTTGGAGGCCGACTGCTGCTGGCGCGCAAGCGCAATCTGCATGTCGGCCAACTGACGCGCGGCCTGCGCCTTCTCGGCCTCGCGTGCATAGCGGACAGCGTCGGCCGCAGCCATCGACTCTTCAAGCACGAGCTCCCGAGTATCGAGCTCCACCATCAAGGTGCCAGTTCGGACGGCATCGCCCACTTCGATATGGGCGCTGCGCAAATAGCCGTCAAACGGCGCGGGAATGAAGAGAATGTCCTTGCTGCGAAGCGCGATGGGCGTATCGATCCGATACGGCCAGGGCAGGATGGCAAGCATCGCAATCAAGACAGCCAGGCCCACGCCAGCGAGCTTCCAGGCGGTGTAGCTGGGACCGAGCATCAGGTCACGCCAGGCCACCAGCCGCGCGAGCGCGCGAGCACCGAGCCAGCGGTCGGTGTCATGCAGATGCAGGAGTTGCCGCGCGCTGGCCTCGCCAATCAGGCGCAATTCCCAGATTTCACGCGCGTCGAAGGCGCGGGCGCGCCGCTCAAGCGTGAGCACAGCCACCGCAACCTGGTCGACCTTCAACGGGATCGAAAGGAGATGGCCCGAGCCCTGCGTGCGTGCATAGGTTTCATGGGCGCGGACAACCATTCGCGAGTCGGCCTCGACCGGCCAGGCGAGCTCAATGTTCTGATCGAACGCTTCCTCCATCGCCGATTCGAGTTCGCGCGAGGCGTTGGCGCGGCGGTCAAATTTTTCGACGTGGCTCACTGCGGTAAGGCGCACATAGCGGGTATTGACCCAGCCAAGCGCCACCCGGTCGCATCCAAACCGCACCGCGAGCTCATTGGCGAAGGTGAGTGCGGCGCGCATGAAGCGGGTCTCTGCGCCCAGACGGATCGACAGCTGAAGCACGTCATACAGACGCTCGGCGCCCGCCGCGGCATCATGAGCCGGATCGGTTACCGCCTGCTGCGGGGGCTGGATCGCGAGCGCGCGCATCCGCGCGTACTGCGCCGGAATCGACACCGCCAGGTCGGCGAGCGCGACCAGCATGACCGCATCCACCGCTTGCGCCCCCGGAATCGGCGGTCGCGGCAGGATCACAACCACCGCGTCTTGCCCCGCCGGCAGCGTATCCGCGGCCAGTCGGGCCGAGACTGCAGGCGCTGGGGCGGGTGCCTCGGCCGATGCGGAAGCGCCAATCGATGGCGACTCTATCCAAGGCGTTTCATCGACCGCGCCATCGGCCAGCCGCAAGATACGCAGCGCATCGCCCGGCAGGTCGGGGGCGCTTTGCGGCCACTGGGCATTGGGCTGCCAGCCGCGCTCGGCATCGCGCACGAGCAGCAACACCCGACGCGCAGCGAAGGCGAGCGCAACCGCCTCGAGATAAGCGGGCCAGAATGCCTGCGCATCACCCGCGAATGCCGCGAGCTCGGCAAGCCTTGCCGACCCACGCCGAACTTCTGCACCATGGCGCGCGTGCTGCTCGGCGTGCATCAGCGCCGCCCCCGGTTCGCCCCGGCAGGCGGTAGCGCAGATGTTGCCGAGGTACCCAGGATCCGGCCTGCGGTACCGGGTCGGATCGATCCATCACCGTTGTCAAATTCGGCAATGACATCGACCAGCCCGCTCGCAGGGTCGGCCACCGGCGATACGAACACCACATAGGCGAGGCGCTTGAGCGGTTCGGCATCCGGACCCAATTGCAGCACCACCGAACTGCCGGCACGCACCCGCGACACCTCGGCGATGGGCACCGTGCCACTGAACCGGACGGTGCGCACATCCACCACCACCATCACCGGCTCGTGCGGCGCGACGCTTTCACCGATGCGCGACACAATGCGGGTCACCATGCCATCGATCGGCGAGCGCAGATGCCGGCGCTCGTAGGCCTCCCGCGCGAGGTCCAGCTCCACCCGCTCGCGGCGCTTGGCGAATTCGATCGATTTACGTTCAGCCGCGATGGCGCCGAGCGTCAGCTCCTCGTCTTCAACCTGCTTGCGTGAAACGCCTCCGGTCGTGAGCAGCGTTCGGGCCGACCGCACCTGCTCGGCGAGGGTGAGTTCTTTTGCCCGCAATTCATCGAGTCGGGCGTTGTCCTCAAGCATTACCTCGCGGCGCCTCACCTCAAGCGCTTCGAGGGTTCGGTCCATGTGAAGCAGCAGATCGCCCTTGCGCACGCGATCGCCTTCTTTCACGAACAGCGCCTCGATCCGCCCGGCTGCGGTGACGCTCAGCTTCAGATCATGAACCGCCTGGGTGATGCCGGCCGCCGAGGCGTTGGTGGGCGCCGGCGCCACGGGCGCGGATACGCCTCCACCGATGGCTGCAGCACCCCCTTGCGCACCCGCCGCGGCCGGTGGCGAGGCCGGGGCGGCGCCCGTGGCTGTGCCCACAGCGGACGCACCCGAAGGCATTGCAAAGGCGGGCGCCGCGGCCTCGGGCAACCTGGGCAGCTCGGGGCGACTGGCTGCCGGCAGCGACTGTGTCGGACCCCGCTGCGCACCAGCAGCCGGGACATTCAAGGCCGGCGAGAGCGCGGAAGCAGCTGGTGGGTCAGCAGCGCTTGCGAACTCGGACGGTGCAACGGCCCCGACGCACACGCCAAACAGCAGCGCCCTGCTCGCGCTGGCCCAGCGAACGTATCGGTAGCGGACGATCATCAGCCACGCCATCAGCGCCAGCGGTCGAGGAGCTGACCCTGCGCCGCCTCGAGAAGAATGTCGGCCTTGCTCCAGGCAACCTGCTGCTCAACGACCGCCAACCGTGCATTGATCGCCCGCTCCTCGCGAAGCAGGATCTCGCGCATGTCGCTGCGACCCGCGGACAGCCGGGTACGCTCAAGCTCGAGTTGCCGCTGCTCACGCTCGGCCACTTCCCGCCACAGCGTCCAACGCTCGGTGGCGCTCGACAGCATGCCGATCCCGGTGTCGATATCGTTGGCAATCGCCACTTCAAGCGCCTTCAGCTGCAACAGCGCGTCTTGCCGGCGCAACGTCGCCGCCTGCACGTCAGCGCGCGCCTGCCGGTTCTCGCCCAGCGGCATCGACAGCTGCAGTCCCACCGTCCAGCTCGGAAAATCATTCATCGCCGCAAACGATTGCGCCTTCACCGCCGACAGCTCCAGACCGTTCATGCCGTAGCTCGCGACCAGATCAATCTTCGGCAGCCCCTGGTTGTTGGCGTACGCAAGCTGAATGCCTTCGCGCTCCACCATCACCTTGCGCATCCGGTAGTCGTCGCGCCGCTCGATCGCGCGCCGCATCGCATCTTCAAACGGCACTTGCAGCGCGCGCACCGCGGGCAGCCGGTCGCTCGCGCGCAAGCTGGCCGGCGCTTCGTTCGCGGCGGTCATCAGCAGCGTGCGCAGCTTGTTGACCCGCTCCTGCACCCCCTGCCGAGCTTCGCTCAACCCCGCCTGGAACCGCCCAAGGTTGTTCTCGACCTCCCAGATCTCGGACTGTGGCAGCCGCCCCTGGCGATTGAGCGCACGCGCCTCCTGCAGCAGACGCTCGCCCATGCGGACTTTCTCGATCGCCGAGGCCGCCCGCTCCTGCGCAAGCAGGAGGTCCCAGTACGAAAACACCGCCTCGGCCACCACGCTCGCCTCGGTGTCGCCACTGGCAAACACCGCCGCCCGGGTATCAAGCTCGGCCACCCGGGTGCGCGCCATCGTGACGTCGCGGCCGGCATCGCGCGCGAGCGGCTGGGTGAGCGTGAGGCCATAGAAGGTGCGGTAGTAATCCGACACTTCCGGGCGTTGAAGCTGGTTCACATTGGTGATGAACCGCGATGTGGTCGCCTTGGCCTCGAGCTTGCTGCCCGTCTCGAACAGCTGCGACACGCTCACCGCATAGTCGACACCGGCCCGGCTGTAGCTCCGGTCGGTCGTCGGCCGGATGATGTTCTCTTCAGGGGTGTTGGGTGTTCGCTGGCGACCGTTCAGGACCGATACCGATGCCTGCGGCTGGAATGCCGCGTTGGCGCGCTCGATGCCGGTTCCGGCAATCGCCTGCTCGTTTCGCTTGGACAGGATCGCCTTGTTCGCCTCGCGGATCTGCCGCACAAAAGGCGCGAGCGGCAGGTCGACCTCGCGCGCCGCGGGGGCAGCGGGCGCTGCGGTCTGTGCCGTGGCGACCGGAGCGACGCCCGCCAGGGCGAGCGCCAGGGCCGCGGTGACACGCACGGCCAGACCTTTACAACCTGCGATCTCGATGTTGTGGATGGAAGCTCTTGGATCCATTACCCATTCCCTTAGAAGCGACGCCCGAAAGCGTCCGTTATCGCCATCGCGTGTATAGCGGATTTTCAAGCCTTTGTCTTTCCAGAGTGCCTGGCCAGTCCAACCGCGGAAAAACAGGGTCACGGCCTAGCCCTCCTGTCGGCTGCCCGGCGGGTCGC
>CAMBZS010000074.1 GCA_945872335.1 Bordetella parapertussis
AGCCGAAACGGCGAAAAAACCGACGTCGCGCTGCAGGGGGTTTTTGTTGCCATCGGCCACACCCCCAATACCGGCATTTTCGAAGGCCAGCTCGACATGGCGGGCGGCTATATCCGCACCCGCGGCGGGCTTGACGGTTTTGCCACGGCCACCAGCGTCCCAGGGGTATTCGCCGCGGGCGACGTGCAGGATCACGTCTATCGCCAGGCCATCACCAGTGCAGGCACCGGATGCATGGCCGCGCTCGACGCGCAGCGCTATCTCGAATCGTTGGAAGGCGCCTGATAAAGCCCGCCCGCCCCAAGGCCTACGCTTTCATCCGGAATGGTCGCCACGCCATCATTGCAGGATGGGCAAACGTCGCACTCTGCATTCCAGTCGCGGGAGTTCCCACACTCCCGCGCGAGGCCTCACGCTAGACGATCTCGCGCCTGCGCTCGCGCAGATGCGCGAGGCGCAGCGCATCGAGCGTGAACGCGCGCGCCTGGCCGCGGAACATGCTGCGCGGATTGCCCGCGAGGCTTCACTCTTTCGAGTCGAAATTGCCGATGCCACGCCGCTGGCACCCCACGGCCGGATCGTCCCCGATCGCGAGCGGCCCGCGCCGCGGCCGCGCCAGCGCGAGCTGGATGACCGCGAAGTGCTCGAACTGTCGCTGTCCGATGAGATCGACATCGAGCGTTTTCTTGATACCGATGACTCACTGTCATGGCGCCGAGAAGGCATTGGCCCCGATGTGGTGCGCAGGCTGAGGCGCGGCGAATGGACCGTGCGCAGTCAGATCGACCTGCACGGCCTGCGGGTCGATCAGGCCCGCACCGCCCTGGTGGAGTTTCTCTCCGATGCCGTGCGCAGCGAATGGCGGTGCCTTCGCATCATTCACGGCAAGGGGCTGGGATCACCCAGCCGCGAGCCCGTGCTGAAGGGAAAGGTGAAGAAGTGGCTCGCGCAACGCGCCGAGGTGCTGGCGTTCTGTCAGGCGCGCCCGAACGACGGCGGCAGCGGCGCCCTGATTGTGTTGCTGCAGGCGCCGCGCGGTCAGCGGCAGTCGTGAAGCAGTTTCACCACGTCGGCGGGCGCCGTCACCATCATGTCGTGGCAGGTGGCGATTTCGAGAAACGTCCAGCTTGGATCGGGGCGCAGCCGTTGCTGAACCGAGCGCATGGTCTCGTAGAGGGGTGCAGTGGCCGCCACATAAGTGCGGCGCAAGCCGCGTGATGCGCCGCACTTGAGTTCGATCACACTGTCGTAGAGCCCCGCAGGCATTGGCGAGAGTTTGGATTCAAGCCAGGCCGCCTGCGAGGCGTCGGTAATTCCAAACGCCTGAGCGGGTGGTGGCGGCAGAAAAATGCCTCGCCCCTCGCCCGCGATCTGCCCGCGACGGGAGGCCTGAGTGGCCTCCGAGTGCGGCTGAGACCAGGACCACAACGTGGCGTCATCGGGCGGCACGCCAGCGTCGAGAAACACATAGTGCCCAACGCGTTCGCGCAGCCGGTCGGCCACACCGCTGATGACGTTACCGCCATAGCTGTGTCCCACCAGCACGCAACCATCGAGCGATTCAAACTCGATCAGACGGGCCACATCGTCGACATGCGTGCCGAGCGTGACCAGCGGCGAGAGCAGATGCCCGCGGTCGGCACAGCCTGTGAGCGACGGCGCAAACACCCGATGCCCGAGCCCGGTGAGACCACGCGCCACCTCGGCCCAGCACCATCCGCCGTGCCAAGCGCCATGAATGAGAACGTAATCGGCCATGAGCGCCTCAGATCGCGGCGTCGCCGACTTCACCGGTGCGGATCCGCACCACCTCTTCGACGTTGGAGACGAAGATCTTGCCGTCGCCGATTCGACCCGTGCGTGCAGCCCGCACGATGCCGTCAATGGCACGCTCGACCACATCGTCACTCACAATCACTTCGACCTGCACCTTAGGCAGAAAATCAACCACGTATTCAGCCCCCCGGTAGAGCTCCGTGTGCCCCTTCTGTCGCCCGAAGCCCTTCACCTCGGTGACGGTCAGGCCGGACACGCCAACCTCGGAGAGCGCCTCGCGAACCTCGTCGAGCTTGAAGGGTTTGATGATCGCGGTAATGCGCTTCATGGGGAAGTCTCCTGTTAGTCGCGGAATCGCGAAGTGATCGGCATGCGCCAGTCTCGTCCGAAGGCACGATGCGTGACCCGAATGCCCACCGGCGCCTGCCGTCGTTTGTACTCGCTGATGCGAATCAGCCGAACCACGCGCTCGACCGCCTCGCGGGGATGGCCTGCGGCAACGATCGCATCGATCCCGTGGTTCTGCTCCATGTACATCTGCATGATGGCATCAAGCGTGTCATAGGGTGGCAGGGAGTCCTGATCGGTCTGACCGGGCCGCAGTTCGGCGCTTGGCGCACGGGTGATGATGCGCTCGGGGATCACCGGCTTGACGGTGTTGCGCCAGCGGGCCAGACGGTAGACCAGGGTCTTGGCCAGATCCTTGATGACCGCAAACCCACCCGCCATGTCGCCATAAAGCGTGCAGTAACCCACGGCCATTTCCGACTTGTTGCCGGTGGTGAGCACAATGGAGCCGTATTTGTTGGACAGCGCCATCAGCAGCGTGCCGCGAATACGCGCCTGGAGATTTTCCTCGGTGGTGTCTTCCGCGCGGCCACGGAACTCGTCGGCGAGCGTGCTGCGAAAGGCCTCAAAGCAGGTGTTGATGGGAAGCTCGTCGTAGCGAACGCCCAGACGGGCCACCATGTCACGCGAGTCGATCCACGAGATGTCGGCGGTGTAGGGAGAAGGCATCATCACCGCGCGCACCCGGTCTGCGCCCAAGGCGTCAACGGCAATGGCGAGGGTGAGCGCCGAGTCAATGCCCCCCGACAGACCGATGACTGCGGACGGAAACCCGTTCTTTCCGAGGTAGTCGCGCACGCCCAGCACCAGCACCCGGTAGACCTGTTCCTCAATGGAGACCACCGGCGCCACCTTGCCCGGTTGCAGGTCAACCACAGCGCCCGACACCGATTGCGCGCCCACCGAAAGTTCGACCACCAGCAGGTCGGGTTCACAGACGGCGCCCTGCGCTGCCAGCTCGCCGCGCGCATCGAGCGCAAATGACAGGCCATCAAAGACCAGCTCGTCCTGGCCACCCACCAGATTGGCCGCGATCATCGGCAAGCCGAGCGCGCTCACGTTTTCGCGCGCGACGTCCACCCGCTGCGACTGCTTGTCCATATGAAAGGGCGAGCCATTGAGCGCGAGCAGCACCTGTGCCCCCGCACCACGGGCTTGCCTGGGCGCGCGCTCAAACCAGAAGTCTTCGCAGATGACAACGCCGAAGCGAACGCCGCCCGCCTCGAACACCAGCGGCGCACCGTCGGGCAGAAAGTAACGCTGTTCATCGAACACATCGTAGTTGGGGAGCTCGAGCTTGCGGTATTCGCCGACGACTCGCCCACGGTGAAGCACCAGCGCAGCGTTGTAGCGCTTGCGGCCATGACGAACCGGCACACCCACCACCAGATGAAGGGCCAGATCAGCCGTGTCGGCAAGAAGGGCTTCCAGGGCGGACCTGGCCTTCTCGTAGAATGCGGATCGCAGCAGCAGGTCTTCGGGCGGATAACCGCTGAGCGAGAGTTCGGGGGTAACCAGTACAGACACCGACTGCGAAACCGCCGCCCTGGCCGCCTCGAGAATGCGACGGGCATTGCCGTCGAAGTCACCGACAATCTGATTGAGTTGCGCAGCCGCGATCCGCATGACGATTCAGTTACCCAAGACGGGAAGCGATGGGAAAGCCGGTGATTATGTCACGCGGGTGTGCAGCGCCATCACTGAAATCGATCCGCAACAGTGGGAAGCGCTGCGCCATGGCGACACTCAGCCGTTTTTGAACCACGCCTGGCTCGCCCTGCTCGAAGGCAGCGGCTGCGTCACCGAGGAGACCGGCTGGCGACCGCTCCATCTGGTTCTTGAGCGCAACGGCCAGCTGGTAGCGGCGGCGCCCCTCTACCTCAAGGGGCATTCCTATGGCGAGTATGTATTCGACTGGGCCTGGGCCGACGCCTATCAGCGGCACGGCCTCGCCTACTACCCCAAACTGCTCTCGGCGATTCCGTTCACCCCGGTTCCCGGCATGCGGCTACTCGCGGCCGACGCGCCGGCCCGCAAAGCACTCGCTCAGGCGTTGATCGAATTGGCGCGCGAGAGCGGCGTGTCATCGCTTCATGTGCTCTTTCCCGATCCTGAGGAGGTGCAGCTTCTCGAAGCCGCGGGCGCCATGATCCGGCGCGGCGTGCAATTCCACTGGACCAACGAGGGCTGGCCCAGCTTCGAGGCGTTTCTGGGCTCGCTCACGCAACCCAAACGAAAGAAAATCCGCGCCGAGCGGCGCAAGGTGGCCGACAGCGGCGTGAGCTTTCGGCGCCTCTGGGGTCGTGACATTTCCGAGGCCGATTGGGCGTTTTTCTGCCGCTGCTACGACAACACCTATCTCGAGCATCACTCCAGCCCCTACCTGAACCGGGCGTTTTTTGCCGGGCTCGGAGAGCAGTTACCCGAGTCGGTGCTGATGGTGATCGCCGAGCGTGCCGGAAAACCGATTGCCTCAAGCCTTCTCATGCGCGACGCCGAGCGCATGTACGGCCGCTACTGGGGCGCAATTGAAAACGTGCCTTGTCTGCACTTCGAAACCTGCTACTACCAGGCAATTGAAGCTGCGATTGACCTGGGCATTCGGGTAATCGAGGGAGGAGCCCAGGGCGAGCACAAGATGGCTCGAGGGTTCACGCCGCAGCCCACGGCATCGGCTCACTGGCTTGCAGAACCCGCTTTTGCCGATGCCGTGCAGCGGTTTCTTGAACGCGAGGGACAGGCTGTCAGCGGCTATCTGGATGAACTGAACGACCGCACACCGTTCAAAACTTCGGTTTGATCGCCGCAGCCTGGTAGCGCGCAATGCCGTCGGTGATTTCTCGAACCGCTTCGTCCGGGCCGCCCCACCCTTCGACCTTGACCCACTTGCCTGCCTCCAGATCCTTGTAGTGCTCAAAGAAATGCTGGATGGTGGCAAGCCGCTCGGGTGCGAGGTCCTGGGCGGCGCGCCAGTGTTTGTAAATGGGGAGGATCTTGTCGATAGGCACTGCAAGCAGCTTGGCGTCTGCGCCTGCCTCGTCCTGCATTTTCAGCAGACCAAGCGGCCGACAACGCACCACGGCACCCACGGCCACGGGGAACGGCGTGATCACCAGCACGTCAACCGGGTCGCCATCTCCGGCGATGGTGTGCGGGATATATCCGTAGTTACAGGGGTAGTGCATTGACGTCATCATGAAGCGGTCGACAAACAGTGCGCCGGTTTCCTTGTCAACCTCGTACTTGATCGGGTCAGCGGCCATCGGGATTTCGATGATCACGTTGAAATCATTCGGTATGTCGCGGCCGCAGTCGACTCGGTCAAGGTTCATGGTGGCGGATTCCTGGGTGGGGTAAGAGGCAGGATCGGGACTGATGCGACTGAGGTCAAACGGAGTCGGGAGTATCGGGTGGCACAGGTGGCGAGGCGTTGCCATCGGCCATCAGTGGCGCCTGGGGCCGCTCGGACAGCGGCTCGTTCATGCCGTCGATCGCGGCCAGCCGCCAATAATGCAAGGCCTCCTTGTGGCGACCAAGCTGCTCATAGAGATGCGCAAGCAGCGCACGCGTTTCGCGCGAGGGCGCCTGCGCCTCGGCAAGCCGGAAGAACTCCTCAGCCTTGCCCCACAGCCCTTCTGCGGCACACAGGCGGCCCGCTGCGATCGTGAAGGCAGCGCGATCGCCGTGCCGCTGCCGCCAGGATTCGATGCTGCGCAAACGCTTGCGGGCGTCGAGTGCAGCAAGCGAGGCATAGACGGGCACCAGGCGCTCGGCGAGCCGTTTGTCCAGAATGCCCGAGAGCAGCGTTGCCGCCTGCTCGCCCTGGCCGGCGCGGTCAAGCGCACGCGCCACCGCTTCGACCACCTCGTCGATATCGCGCTCGGCCGATGTCAGGGAGGCGAGCAATTCGCGCAGCGCATGCGCGTCATCGCCACGCTGCGCAACCAGCTCGCGAAGCGCGCGGATGGTGAGGCCCCGCACCGCGCTGGGATGAAGTGCCTCGCGCTTGTCCAGTTGCCGAACCGCTTGCAGCACTGCCTGCCAGTTGCCCGACTGCTCGTGAGCGCGCAGCGCGAGCCGCAGCGCCTGAATGTGTCGAGCACCACGTGAATGGAGTCTGTCGACCGCACTGAGTGCATCGGCCGGCCGCTGATCCTCTACTGCTATTTCCGCCCGGCACATGAGCGCCGCGTTGGCGGTCGGCTTTTCGGCTCCTGCGGATTCGAGCCAGCGCTCGACCCGCTCGGGTTCGCGCAGCCGATGTGCCGCGCGCGCACCAATCAGGGCCGCCGCACCGGCCAGGTCAGGCTGATTCAGGGCCGGTTGCAGCAGGCGCTCTGCTCGACCGTAGCGGCCTTCGTTATAGGCAATCAGGCCATCTCGCAGCCCGGCGACCGCCGCGTCGCGCGAACGACGGTCCCGGTATTGCCGGACGCGCTGCGGGAGATCAACTGCGTTGGACAGCGCAAGCAGGATGAGGTGCAGAAGCGCAAAGAGGGCAAACAGTGCAAGCAGCACCAGGTTCATGGAGACATCGACCCGGTACGGCGGCCAGAGGAGCGCGATGTTGCCGTCGTTGAAGCGCATGAGGAGCGCCAGCCCGACTGCCACCGACAGGACCAGCAGAATGCCGATCACGCGTCCCACGGTTCAGCCCCTGCTTTCGCGACTGCTGCGGATGGCGCGAACCGCGCGCAGGCTCTCGCCCGGCAGGGGCGGCTCGAGGCCCAGTCGCGAAGTGCGCAGTTGCTTGAGCTGCGTAAGCGCACCCACCACCAGCCGATTGTCGGCGTCGTAGTAGCGCGTGAGCCAGTCAATTGCCCGGCCCAGGTCGGTTTGAAACTGCAGTTCGTTGCGCGCGAGCATCCCGAGGCGTGCATTGAGCAGAATGAGCCGCATGTTTTCGCGAAGAAAATAGGCCTGGTCGGGCGCAAGCAGCACGGAATCGGGCTCGTCGACCCGACGTACCCGAATCAATTTTTGAAGCTCTTCGCGCAGATAGGCAATGCCGGAGGAGGCCAGCCCCTCTTCAAAGCCCCCCGGGCGGCCTGGCGCATTGGGGTCGGTCACCCGGGGCCGGGGCTGCACCGTGGAGGACAAAGGCAGTTGCTCAACCAGGGTGATGAGGCCATCGATGCGTGCGGCCATGCCGGCGATGTCGGCGACCGGATGAGCCTTCAGCCGCTCGATGTCGCCAAGAAGCGCCTTGCGCAGGGGCGCGAGCGTGGGGTCTTTCTGTCTGACCAGACGATGGTCAACCTCCTGCAACGCCATGACGGCCGCCCGCGGATCGGTCCCCAGGGACAGTTGCTGGGTGGCAAGCGAGATCACAGACTCAGCCTCGGCAAGCACCGCATCGGCGGATTCCTGAATCAACCCGCGATAGAGCTTTTCGACCTGGGAATAAAGACTTTGCGCCTCGGCCATGCGGCTGTCGACCAGCGCCTGCCGCTGCTGGAGATCCCGGACCAGGTCTTGCGAAACCTTGAGCGACGCTTCGAGTTGGGCGAGGCGTTTGTCGCCACCGTCGAGGCGACGTAACGCCCCGCCTTCAAGTTGGTCGACCCGCTGGCCGAGCGTGAACGCAAACACCAGCGCCGCCACACCCAGTGCCGGACCTGACCATCGCCATGCCAGGGCCACGCGCGATCGCCGCGTACGCGCAGGCTGACCTGTTGGCGACGACGGCGTCGCGCGGGGCGCCGTGTAGTCGCCACCACCAGCGGGGCGACCCGCTGCCGACGGTTCACGACGACCCTCAGGGCTTGCGTTGGGGGACGGCTCAGACAAGGGAGATGCTCCGCGAAGGGCTGGCGGCGGACCGACGTGGGCAGGTGCCTACGTGACCGCCCCGCATTCTATCGCGGCGGCGATCGCATTCTCACCAGGATCAATGAGTTGAACGCGGTGAAAACCTGCAGTTATTGCCGCCTCGGCGATTCGAGCGTGGATCGCAAGCGCAACCAGCGGGTTGGCGGGCTCGCGCAGGCGTTCGGCCTCGGGCAGCGCGGCCAGCGCAATCGCTGCGCTTGATTGGGTGAGTACGCAATAAACCGGGGCCGACTCGGCAAGCCACTGCCCCAGACGCGCGCACGCGTCGGGCTCGGGAACAACCGGTTGACGATCGTAGAGCGACAGGACCTCAACCTGCGCGCCGCGGGCGCGAAGCACGTCGATCCAGTCGTCACGTCCCCCCTCGCCACGCACCACCAGCACGGAGCATCCAGCAGGCCTGGCGAGCGGTCCGGCTGCCAGCATGGCACCGGCATCAAAGGGCGCTGCAGCAGGAAAGGTCAGCCGATCGGCGGGAACCCGCAGGCCAGTTTGCTCCAGCGCCAGCAGGCTGCCGGGTCCGACGAGGGCGAGCCCCGGTCCTGGCGGCCACACATGGCTCAGGGCCGATGCAAGCGCCTCAACCGCCGCCGGACTGACGGCGACTATCCAGTCGACCTCTGCCACCTGAGCCGCAAGCCCGACCATCGGTCGGGCCTGGATGCGGGTGAAGGTCAGCCGCGCCACCTCATGGCCGCGCCGGGCGAGCGCCCGTTCGAGCGCCTCCACCCGCGGCAGCGGCTGGGTCAGGACAACCCGAGCCACCGACCCGCGCCCTGGGCAAGCAGATCCTTGGCCGCGCGGGCCCCTAGGCGCTCGGCGGTAGCGGGATCGGCGGGCCCTTCGGCGAGCGCCACATCGGCCATGCCGCTGCCATCTTCCGCCCCCACGCGGGCGCGAAGCTGCAACGCACCATCCGGACCGGTTTCGCAGTAGGCCGCGAGCGGCATCCGGCAATTGCCGCCGAGTGCCCGCGACACTGCCCGCTCGGCCGTGACTTCCGCTGTGGTACTCGGATCGGCAAGCGGCGACAGCCAGCGCGCGACATCCGGCCTCGCGGCGAGGGTTTCGATGCCCAGCGCGCCCTGCCCCGCTGCGGGCAGACTCGCCTGCACCGACACCACCGCCCGGATCCGCTCGGCAAGCCCCAGGCGCTTGAGTCCAGCTGCGGCAAGAATGATGGCTTCGAAGTCGCCGGCATCGAGCCTAGCCAACCGCGTCTGCACGTTCCCGCGAAGGGGCAGCACCGAGAGCTTCGGATAGCGATGACGAATCTGCGAGGCGCGACGCAGGCTCGCCGTTCCCACTCTCGCGCCCTCGGGCAGATCATCGAGCGAGGCAAAGCGATTCGACACAAAGGCGTCCCGCGGATCTTCGCGTTTCATAACGATGGGGAGCGCAAATTCGGGTGCCAGCACCATTGGCACGTCTTTGAGCGAATGCACCGCAAGATGGGCACGCCCCTCGAGGAGCGCGACCTCGAGTTCCTTCACAAACAGCCCCTTGCCCCCAATGTCGGACAGCGTGCGGTCGAGCACCCGGTCACCTTCGGTGGTCATGCCGAGAATCTCGACAGTACATGCGGGGTAGAGTTCCCGCAGACGATCGCGTACATGTTCAGCCTGCCACATGGCCAGCGCGCTTTTCCGGGAGGCAATCACCAGTCGAGCCGGAGCGTCGGACTGAGGGGAACTCGCGGTCATCATGTCACCCCATGAGGTTTCTAACAGTCGACCATTGTCGCCTGCTCACGGGAAGGCGTTCTGAAACGTCTCGTAAAACGACCTGCCAATGCGGCTCCGAACCCACACCCTGCCCGTCGGCGGGCACCCGCTCGAAACCCGAAATGGCAGCCCGGCATACCAGCGCATTGCGATGAATTCGCACAAATCGCTCACCGAATTCAGCCTCCAGGGCGGTGAGCGAATCCTCGATCAGGTATTCCCTCTGACGCGTTCGAACGGTGACGTACTTGAGCTCCGCCTTGAGGTAGACCACCTGCTCGACCGGAACCAGCATCAGTCGGCCGCGCTCGTGGACCGCGAAATGGCGCCGCGCCGGCGCACGCGCTGGGGCGGCAGCGGGCGCCGCCAGGAGCGGGTGCGCCAGGGGGCCGGGTAAGGCGAGGCTGGACGGCTCGACTCGCGAGCTCGGAGCAGCAGCGGCGCCATTGGGCACCCCATTCGGTACAGCCCGGTTCAGGGCCTTCAACAGCCGCGCGGGGTTCACCGGTTTCAGCAGGTAATCGAGGGCACTCACTTCAAACGCATCAAGCGCGTGCCGATCGCTGCGGCTCACGTAAATGAGCTGCGGGGCGGCACGCCCCATCGGCTGATCCCTGTCTGGCGTCCCCCGCTCCGGCTCGGGCCAACGGATCTGCCGCGTGGCGCCAGCTGCCCGCGCCGCGAGTTGTCGACCAAACTCGATGCCGTTCATGTCGGGCAGAGACGGATTGACGAGCAGCACACTGGGACGCAGCGAACCGATCTGCGCGAGCGCACTTCTCGCGCTGTCGGCCTCGCCCACGATCTCGTGGGGAAACACGGAGCGGAGCCCGTCAAGGGTTTGGCGCAACTGACTGCGTCCCTCGGCTTCGCTATCGACAATAAGGATGGATTGGGCGGTAGGCATCGGAATCCTGCGTTCGTGAATCGGGTCGAACGTATAATTTCCGTTTTTTCCGCCCGGGCGATTATGTCAGATCAACTCGCGAACAAGGCCGAGGGCTGGTCGGGACGTTTTTCCGAACCAGTGTCCGAGTTGGTCAAGCGCTACACGGCATCGGTTGACTTCGATCGCAGGTTGGCCTTTGCCGACATCGATGGTTCGCTGGCCCACGCCACCATGCTTTCCGGGGCAGGCATCCTGTCCGTGGCCGACCTTCATTCCATCCGTTCCGGCATGGCGCAGATCCGTGGCGAGATTGAGCGCGGCGAGTTCAACTGGTCGGTGGATCTGGAAGACGTTCACCTCAACATCGAACGCCGCCTCACCGATCTGGTGGGGGATGCCGGCAAACGCCTGCACACCGCGCGCTCACGCAACGACCAGGTGGCCACCGACATCCGCCTGTGGCTGCGCGGCACCATCGACGACATCCTGCTGGGGCTCACCGCCTTGCAGCGGGCGCTGATCGATCTTGCCGAGGGCCACACCGACACCATCATGCCCGGCTTTACCCACCTGCAGGTGGCGCAACCTGTCACCTTCGGTCATCACCTGCTCGCCTACGTCGAAATGTTCGCGCGCGACGCCGAGCGCATGGCCGACTGCCGGCGTCGGGTCAACCGGCTGCCGCTCGGGGCGGCCGCGCTCGCCGGCACCTCCTACCCCATCGATCGCGAGCAGGTTGCCCGGGCGCTCGGCTTTGAGGGCGTATGCGAAAACTCGCTCGACGCCGTGTCCGACCGCGACTTCGCAATCGAGTTCTGCTCGGCGGCAAGCCTCACCATGATGCACATCTCCCGGTTTTCAGAAGAACTGGTGATCTGGATGTCACCCCGCGTGGGCTTCATCGACCTGGCCGACCGCTTCTGCACGGGCTCGTCGATCATGCCGCAGAAGAAAAACCCCGATGTTCCGGAACTCGCCCGCGGCAAGACTGGGCGGGTTTACGGCAGCCTCATGTCGCTTCTCACGCTCATGAAAGGGCAGCCGCTTGCCTACAACAAGGACAATCAGGAAGACAAAGAGCCCATCTTCGACACCGCCGACACGGTGCTGAACACGCTTCGGATCTTCGCCGACATGGTGGGTGGCATCCGCGTGCGCGCCGAGCGCATGCGCGAGGCCGCGGCCGAGGGCTTCTCCACGGCCACCGATCTTGCCGACTACCTGGTACGAAAGGGCCTCCCGTTTCGCGATGCCCATGAAGCCGTGGCGCGCGCGGTGCGGGCGGCGGCCGATCAGGGCTGCGACCTCTCGGAACTGGGCGTGGAAACGTTGCGCACCTTCAGTTCGCTGGTGGGCGATGACGTACTGCAGGTCCTTACCCTCGAGGGGTCGGTGAGTGCCAGGCGGCACCGCGGCGGCACCGCACCCGAGGCGGTCCGTCAGGCGATCACCCGCGCGCGCGCGCGGCTCGGCGCCACCCTCTGACGGGGCGGGATGTTCGCCCGCCGGGGCTGCATCTGCCGGCTCGCTCCCTTGCAGACACCGGGGTTTCCCCCAGCCGCTGGGGTATGGTCCCCCACTGCCGCCCGGCGCTGTTAGACTCCTCGCGCTCAGTTCAACTGGTGGGCAGAAGCGCGATTCGGTTTTCGCTTGCCCGCCTCGACAGCCGTGACGGGGGTTCCGTTGAAAGCTTTCCTGAAAATCAGCGCGCTCATTGACGCGCTCAACGAACGGGTCGGCAGCATCGTCATCTGGGCCGTGCTCGCGTCGGTCCTGATCAGCGCGGGAAATGCCATCTCGCGCAAAGCGTTCGACCTCAGCTCCAACGCCTGGCTCGAGATCCAGTGGTATCTGTTCGCGGCGGTCTTCATGCTGGCTGCCGGCTACACCTACCTGAAAAACGAACATGTCCGTATCGACGTGCTGTCGGGGCGCCTCTCGGCCCGCGGGCGAACCTGGATCGACATTCTGGGCATCGTGTTCTTCCTGATGCCCTGGGTCATTCTCATGCTCTATCTGGGAATCCCGTTCTTTCATCAGGCGTTTGTCAGCGGAGAAATGTCTTCGAACGCGGGTGGCCTGATTCGCTGGCCAGCCTATCTGCTCATCCCGGTGGGGGTCGCGCTCCTTGGTCTGCAGGCGATATCCGAGCTCATCAAGCGGATTGGCTTCCTTGCCGGGCACTGCGAGGATCCGTCCGCACCCAAGGTAGCCAAAAGCGCCGAAGAAGAGCTCGCCGATTTTGTCCGCCAGCAGAATGAAGCGGCCGCTGCCACGGGAGCGGTGAAATGATCGAGTTTCTCACCCAGAACATCGCCCCGATCATGTTCGTGGGCCTGGTGATCTTTCTGCTCTTTGGCTATCCGGTGGCGTTCGCCCTCGGTGCCTGTGGTCTGGTCTTCGGACTGATCGGTATCGAACTGGGCCTGATGCCGGCCTCGCTTTTCCAGGCGCTGCCGCTGCGGCTCTTCGGCATCATGAGTAACGACACGCTGCTTGCGATCCCGTTCTTTACCTTCATGGGACTGATCCTCGAGCGAAGCGGCATGGCCGAGGACCTGCTCGACACCATCGGGCAGCTGTTCGGCCCCATTCGGGGCGGCCTTGCCTACGCGGTGATTCTGGTGGGCGCAATGCTCGCGGCCACCACCGGCGTCGTCGCCGCCTCGGTGATCTCGATGGGGCTCATTTCGCTGCCGATCATGCTGCGCTATGGCTATGACCGGAGGCTGGCCTCCGGGGTGATCGCTGCCTCAGGCACCCTGGCGCAGATCATCCCGCCGTCGCTCGTCCTGATCGTGATCGCCGACCAGCTTGGCAAGAGTGTGGGCGACATGTACATGGGCGCCTTCATCCCCGGATTCATCCTCACCGGGCTGTATGTGGGCTATGTGTTTCTCGCCACCATGATCCGACCTGAGTGCGCGCCAGCGTTGCCACCCGAGGCTCGCACCATCCGCGAAGACGACGGTACAAGCGGTCTTCGTTCCCTGGGCGTGCTGATGGGCATCACGGTGACCATTTCGGTGGCCTTTGGCCTGCACTACGCCGAGATCTTCACCTGGCTTCGCGGCAAGGAGACCCCGGCCCCCACGGACGAGGTGATCGTGGTATCGATGTGCGTGGGCGCGGCCATCGCCTTCACCGCATCCATCCTGAACCGGATCTTCAAACTGGGGTTGCTGTCGAAGATGGCCGAGCAGGTCACGTTTGTGCTGATCCCGCCCCTTGCGCTCATCTTCCTGGTGCTGGGCACCATCTTTCTCGGCGTGGCCACCCCGACCGAGGGTGGTGCCATGGGCGCGGTGGGTGCGCTGGTGATGGCGATCGCAAGAAACCGTCTGACGCTGGCGCTTACCAGGCAGGCGCTCAACTCCACCGCCAAGCTCTCCGCATTCGTGGTGTTCATCCTGATTGGCTCCACCACGTTCAACCTTGCATTTCAGGCGGTGGACGGCAACAAGTGGGTGGAGCATCTGCTCGAGGGTCTGCCTGGCGGCCAGATCGGGTTCCTGATCGTGGTGAACATTCTGGTGTTCGTGCTCGCCTTCTTCCTCGATTTCTTCGAGCTTGCCTTCATCATCGTGCCGCTCCTCGGACCGGTTGCCGAAAAGCTGGGCATCGATCTGATCTGGTTCGGCGTGCTGCTCGCGGTGAACATGCAAACGTCGTTCATGCATCCGCCGTTCGGCTTCGCGCTCTTCTATCTGCGCAGTGTCGCACCCGCACGGGCGTATTTCGACAAGATCGCCAAGCGTCCGGTCGAGGGTGTGACCACCGGACAGATCTACTGGGGCGCGGTACCCTTTGTGTGCATTCAGATCATCATGGTGGCGCTGGTCATCGCCTTTCCGCAAATGGTCACCGGGTCGCTGGACAAGGGTACCGGCATTAATGTGGAAGACGTGAAGCTTGAGGCACCCAAGGACGAATACGGCAGCGACAGCCCGGATCCAAGCGACGACCCGGACAAGCCGAAGTAGCCCTGACCAGGGCCGTCGGCGGGCCCGGTGCGACAAGCCTTCCGACCCCGCCACAAACAGAAACGGGCCCTGACGGGCCCGTTTCTGTTTCCTCACATCGCGCCGCGCAAGCGCAACGCCAGAGCAGGTCGCTTACAGCTTCTGCGAGAACATGAAATTGTCGTATGAGCGCTCAGCGTAGTTGAACCACTGATACTGCTCACCGCGGAAGCGCGAATAGTCGGCCCACATCTTGGCCCAGTTCTGATTCTTGGCCGACACCTCGGCATACACGTCGTGCGCGGCCTTGAATGACGCCTGCAGCACATCACGCGGGAGGGCAGCCACGCGGGTGCCTTCGGCGATGAGCTTGCGCAGCGCCTGCGGGTTGAGCGCGTCGTAGCGGGCCTGCATATCGACGTGGGCGTGTGACGCAGCCGCCTCCACGATGGCCTTGAGATCGGCAGGCAGCGCCTCCCAGGTCTTGGCATTCAGGTAGATGGACAGCTGCGGACCACCTTCCCAGAAGCCCGGGTAGTAGTAGTTCTTGGCCACCTTGTAGAAGCCAAGCTTCAGATCATCATAGGGCCCCACCCACTCTGCAGCATCGATCGTGCCTTTTTCCAGGGCCGGATAGATTTCGCCGCCGGGGATGTTCTGGGGCACCACGCCCAGGCGCTCGAGCACACGGCCGGCAAATCCACCCACACGGAACTTGAGGCCCTTGAGATCTTCGACGCTCTTGATTTCCTTGCGATACCAACCCCCCATCTGCACGCCGGTGTTGCCAGCCGGGAAATTGACGATGTCGTATTGACGATAGAAGTCGCGCGTGAGCTTCAGTCCGTTGCCGTGGTACATCCAGGCAGTCATCTGGCGCGAGTTCATGCCAAACGGAACGGCGCAGTCGAGCGCGAAGGTTTCATCTTTCCCGAAGAAGTAGTAGGGAGCCGTGTGCCCACCCTCTACCGTGCCTTTCTGAACGGCATCGACCACACCGAAAGCGGGAACGAGTTCACCCGGCGGATGCGCGGTCACGGTGAGGCGTCCACCCGAGGCAGATGTCACCTGCTTGGCAAACACCTCGGCTGCACCATAGAGCGTGTCCAGCGACTTTGGAAAACTGGAGGTAATCCGCCAGCGGATTGATTGCTGCGCTTGGACCGCAGGTGCGGTGCCCGCGGCCAGAATGCCGGCTACGCCTGCATGCTTGACGAATGAACGACGTTCCATTCGGCTGTCTCCGATGAGTTGAGTTGAGCACTGATGGATCGACGGGCGATCACAACTTTCACCCGTTCCATTTTCTGATTCTATCCCGAGGCAGCCAGGTGATGTCCACAATCCTGGTCGCCGGGAACGAAGCCCGGACCGCGCCACCGCCCTGGAGGAGACCCGGGCCTGTGGCAAGCAGGGCAGTGTTCAGCGCTTCCTTGCTGGCGGCAGATCGGTGCAGACGCCCTCGTACACCTCGGCGGCCATGCCGATGGATTCGCCGAGTGTCGGGTGCGGATGAATGGTTCGCCCGATATCCACCGGATCAGCACCCATCTCGATGGCAAGCGCCACTTCGCCGATCATGTCGCCCGCGTGGGTGCCCACGATGCCGCCGCCTACGCAGCGATGCGTCTCTTCATCAAACAGCAGTTTGGTGAAGCCCTCGTCGCGGCCGTTGGCAATGGCGCGCCCGGA
>CAMBZS010000075.1 GCA_945872335.1 Bordetella parapertussis
GATGATCGGTCGCCTCTCAGGACTGCTGCTCGAGAAATCCCCACCGACCGTGCTGGTCGACGTGGGCGGCGTGGGCTACGAGGTCGACGTCCCGATGAGCAGCTTCTACGACCTGCCCGAGATCGGTACGCGGGTCGTGCTGCTCACCGAATTCATTGTCCGCGAGGACGCGCAACTTCTCTACGGCTTTCTGACCGCACCCGAGCGTGACACGTTCCGCCAGCTGATCCGCATTTCCGGCGTGGGCCCGCGAACCGCACTGGCCGTGTTGTCGGGCATGTCGGTGGCCGATCTCACACAGGCCGTGGCGCTTCAGGAAAGCGCGCGTCTTCTCAAGGTGCCTGGCATTGGAAAGAAAACCGCTGAGCGTCTGCTGCTCGAACTGAAGGGCAAACTCGCGCCGGCACTCCCCCATGCACCGGGCACGGCGGTCACGGTCGATGCCGGGGTCGATATCGTTCGCGCCTTGATCGCGCTCGGCTACTCCGAACGTGAAGCGCAGGCGGCCCTGCGCGGCCTGCCCCCCGACATATCGGTTTCTGACGGCATCCGGCAGGCGCTTCGCCAGCTCGGCAAGAACTGACCCGCGCCCGCTCCGCTCACACCATGATCGAAAACGATCGGATCGTTTCTGCAGCCAGCACCTCCCCCACCGAGGATGTGGTCGAGCGTGCGCTGCGACCGCGCACCCTGGCGGACTATGTCGGGCAGCGAAAGATTCGCGAGCAGCTGGAAATTTTCATCGCCGCCGCACGCGGCCGCGGCGAGGCGCTAGACCACCTTCTGCTGTTTGGCCCGCCCGGGCTGGGCAAAACCACGCTTGCACACATTGTTGCCGCCGAGATGGGGGTCAAGCTGCGTCAGACATCCGGGCCGGTGATTGAGCGTCCGGGCGATCTTGCCGCGATTCTCACCAGCCTCGAACGCAACGACGTTCTTTTCATTGACGAGATCCATCGCCTGTCACCGGTGGTCGAAGAAATTCTTTACCCGGCACTCGAGGACTATCAGATCGACATCATGATCGGCGAGGGACCGGCTGCCCGCTCGATCAAGCTCGATCTTCAACCGTTCACGCTGGTGGGGGCCACGACCCGCGCCGGCATGCTCACCAACCCACTGCGCGACCGCTTCGGAATCGTCTCCAGGCTCGAGTTCTACGATGTGGATGAGCTCACCCTGATCGTCTCGCGTTCGGCGCTGTTGCTCGGTGCCACCATCACCGCGGAGGGCGCGGGCGAGATCGCGCGACGCTCGCGCGGCACGCCGCGCATTGCCAACCGGCTTCTGCGCCGCGTTCGCGACTACGCCGAAGTGAAAGCGGGCGGTCAGATCGATGCGCCCATCGCCGACGCGGCGCTCAAGATGCTTGACGTCGACTCGCTGGGCTTTGATCTGATGGACCGGAAGCTGCTGCGCGCCATGATCGAGCGATTCGGTGGTGGACCGGTCGGCCTCGACAACATTGCCGCGGCAATCGGCGAAGAGCGCGACACCATCGAAGATGTGCTTGAGCCCTACCTGATTCAACAGGGGTTCATCCAGCGCACGCCACGGGGCCGCGTGGCCACCTCGCATGCCTGGCAGCACTTCGGCCTTGCCATGCCGGCCGGGCGTACGCCCGAGCTCTGGGACCCCCGCGGTGAATGACGACCCGCTGGCACGCCTGCACCAGCTCACGCCGCGCACCTGGGTCACCTATCTGATCGTCGCGGTCAATGTCGTGGCCTGGCTGGCTGCGGTCGCGGGCGGCGCCTCGGCGCTGAACCCGAACGGCTCTGAACTGCTCGCACTTGGCGGCAACCGGCTTGCCGAAACACGGAACGAGCCCTGGCGGCTCATGAGCGCCACCGTGCTCCACGCGGGCGTGCTGCATCTGGTTCTCAACATGTGGGCGCTGTGGGACACCGGCCGGGTGGCTGAGCGCTTCTACGGCAATCTGCAGTTTCTGGTGCTGTATCTGGGATCGGGCCTGGCGGGCTCGATGGCCAGCCTGTTTTTTACGGGGCGCAGCGCTGTGTCGGTGGGCGCCTCGGGTGCCATTCTGGGTGTGGTCGGTGCCTTGCTTGCGGTGATCTGGCTGCGGCCGGGCAGTCTTCCTGCCCCGCTCCTCAGACCGCTTCAAAGTTCGCTCCTGGTCTACATCGGCGTGTCGCTGCTGCTGGGCTTTACCGTGGGCGGCGTCGATAACGCCGCCCACCTCGGCGGACTGATCGCCGGCATCGTGCTGGCAGCCATTCTCGACGGCCGCCCCGGCTGGGAGGATGCGCCCGTCAAGGCGGCGCTCCGCCTGGGTGCAGCGCTCACACTTGCGGCCGCCTGCGCATGGCTGGCGTGGCAGGTGCTCTCGTGAGTGACAGTCATGGTCTGCGGGACCCCACCCCACCCATGCGCCGCGACGATGCCCGCACCTTCGATGTGGCGGCGCTCGGCGAACCGCTGATCGAATTCAGCCAGACCCCTGGCACGAACGACTGGTGCCAGGGCTTTGGCGGCGACACGTCAAATTTCGCCATTGCCGCCCAGCGCGCGGGCGCGCGCAGCACCTATCTCAGCCGGTTGGGCGATGAGGACTTCGGCCGTGCGCTGATTTCCCTCTGGGAGCGCGAGGGTGTGGAATGCGGCGCCGTCGAACTCGACCCCCATCAACCAACCGGCCTCTACTTCATCCGTTACGACGAGCGCGGTCACACTTTCAGCTACCGGCGCGCGGGGTCAGCTGCCACCGGCATACGGCTCACCGAGGCGTTTCGCGCCCGCATCCGGGCCAGTCGCTGGCTTCATGTTTCAGGCATCTCGCAGGCCATCTCCGATCGCGCCTGCGACACCGTATTCGAGGCGATCGAATTCGCACGCGCCCACGGCATACGGATCAGCTACGACCTCAATTTCCGGCCACGTCTGTGGCCGGCGGCGCGCGCTGCGGCCATCGCCCGTGCAACGTTGCCGTACTGCGACCTGTTCCTGCCTTCCATCGACGAGGCGCAGGTGCTCTTTGAATCGGCCGACCCGGCGCGGCTCTCCGACTGGGCGATCACCGCTGGGGCGCGATCCGTTGCCGTCAAGCTAGGGGCGGCCGGCGCATGGGTCGCCAACCCCGAGACGGCGCTTGCCATCGCCGCGCATCCGGTCCATGCGATCGATGCCACCGGTGCGGGCGACTGTTTCGGTGGGGTCATGGTGGCGCGTCTGATCGCCGGCGACACGCTGGCCGCAGCCGCCCGCGCCGCAGCCGTCGCCGCAGCAATTGCCACCACCGGCCGCGGCGCCATCGACCCTTTGCCGCGCTGGGCGGACATCGCCCCGCATTTACCCCCGGCGCCAGGTTCGGGTCTTGCCCCCGGGGCGGACGGGTGATTGGCCGCACGCGCAAAAGCGCGCGCACGTCGAGGGGCACCAGTAGGCTAGAATCGCGCGCGTGTCACCTCCCGAACCCGAATCATCTGTCGCGCGCGCAGCGACTCGCAACCGCTTTGCCGATCACGCACCCATTTCCGCTGCCACGGCGAGCTCGGCGAGCCTGCTCACGCAAACGCTTCGTGTCTATCTGGAAGACACCGACGCCGGTGGCATCGTCTATCACGCAAGCTGGTTGCGGTTTTTCGAGCGCGCCCGCACCGACTGGCTGCGCGCGCTTGGCATCGAGCAGTCGTCGCTTGGGCCCGCAACAGGTATCGGATTTGTGGTGCGCGACATGCAGATCGCGTTCCTGCGCCCCGGGCGGCTGGATCAGGCAATCCGTACCGAGCTGCACCTGGCCGAAGCCCGGCGCGCCTCGCTATTGCTCACCCAGAATGCATTCGATGCCGCAAGCGGCGAGGAGCTGGTGCGCGCCACCGTCCGCATCGCGGCGCTCCGCCTCACCGACCAGCGCGCGGCGCCCTTGCCGCGACCGCTGCTCGCCGAACTTGCCACCCGTGGCGCGCTCGCCACTGAAACCTGAGCCGATGAGCCTCCAATGAATTCAGACATGTCAATCCTGTCGCTCGTACAGCAGGCGAGCGCACTGGTGCAGTTTGTCATGGCACTGCTCCTTGCGATTTCGGTCGCCTCGTGGACCGTCATCTTTCGCAAGCTCTTTGCGCTGCGCTCGGCGCGAATTGCCACGGATCAGTTCGAGGCCGAGTTCTGGCGTGACCGCGATCTGGGCGAGCTTTATCAGCAGGTTCAGGACAAGTCGCGTGATCACGGCTCGCTGGCCCGGATCTTCGAGGCTGGCATGAGCGAATTCCTCAAGGTTCGCCAGCAAAAGCCGGGCGATCCCATGGCCATGCTCGATGGCGCACGTCGTGCCATGCGGGCGTCATACCAGCGCGAAGTGGACATGCTGGAATCAAGCGTGCCATTTCTTGCCTCGGCCGGTTCGGTGAGCCCCTACATCGGCCTGTTCGGCACGGTATGGGGCATCATGAATTCATTCCGGGGGCTCGCCAATGTGCAGCAAGCGACCCTCGCCTCGGTCGCCCCTGGCATTGCCGAGGCGCTGGTTGCCACCGCCATCGGCCTCTTTGCCGCCATTCCTGCTTTCGTGGCTTACAACCGGTTCTCGCACGACCTCGATCGACTGGCCTCGCGTTTCGAGACCTTCATCGAGGAGTTCTCCAACATTCTTCAGCGCCGCGCGCGCTGACCCCCGCCATGGCAACCGTATCCTCCCGCGGCGGTCGCTCCGGTCGCAGACGTCCGGTCAGCGAGATCAACGTCGTCCCCTACATCGACGTGATGCTGGTGCTGCTTGTGATCTTTATGGTCACCGCGCCCATGCTGCCGCCTGGTGTCGTCGACCTTCCCAGCGCCGGGCGCAGCAACCAGCGCCCCGATGCCTATGTCGAGGTCACGGTCACCGCTTCCGGGGAGATGAAAGTCAGGGCGCGCAACCGCGGCGACTCGCCGGAAGCCACGGTGGGGAGACGCGAGCTTGCCGACGCCATCCGGGCCGTCGGAGGCGGCGATCTGCCAGTGGTCATCAGCGGCGATCGCCAGGTGCGTTACGAAGTGATCCTTGAAGTGATGGGTGAACTCCAGAAGATGAACATCAACCGGATTGCGCTGATGGTGCGTCCGCCGAGCGGCAGCCGATGAACGCAAAGCGTCCGGAGCCGGACGATCCCAGCGCGGTTCGCCCGCCTACCAAGCCGCCTGCGCCGAAGGGGCGGACCAAGGCATTTGTCCTGGCGGTGGTGATGCATGGCCTGCTGGTGGCGCTGCTTTTCGTCGGCATCCGCTGGAAGTCGCAGGAGCCGCAGAGCGTGAGCGCCGAACTCTGGACGCCCCCCCCCACCCCGCAGGTCGAGCCGCCTCGCCCCGAGCCCCCCAAGCCGAAGCCCGAACCCCCGCCTCCGCCCCCGCCCCCGCCGCCCCCACCCAAAGTCGAGGCCCCCAAGCCCGACATCGCGGTCGAACAGGAACGCAAACGCCAGGAAGACGAAAAGCGCGAGCGCGAGCGCAAGGCGCAGGAAGAAAAAGCCCGCAAGGAAGCCGAGCAGAAGAAGCTCGCCGAGGAGAAGGCACGCCGAGAGGCCGATGCCAAGAAAGCAGCCGAGGAGAAGGCCCGCAAGGAGGCCGAGGACAAGAAGCTTGCCGAGGAAAAAGCGCGCAAGGAAGCCGAAGCGAAGAAATTGGCTGACGAAAAGAAGGCGGCTGATGAGAAAAAGGCCGCCGAGGCTCGACAGCGGGCCGAGGATGAAAAGCGCCGCCAGCAGCTGGTCGAGGCCGAGCGGGCGCGCGCGACGCAACTTCTCTCGCAGGGGTCAGGTGCTGGGTCAAGCGGCAGCGCTGCGGCAGGCGACGGCGTCGGCATGGCCACCTGGGGTGGTCAAGTGAAGGGCCTGATACGCGATGCCACCACCTATTCCACCGCCAGCACTGCCAACCCGGAGGCCCGGTTCCGCATCCGTCTGAGCGGCCCTCCGGGCACTGCACCCGCCGATACCCGGGACTGCCGCGTGATCGAGGTACAACTGGTTCGCACGAGCGGCGAGCAGGCCTGGGATCGGGCAGCCGAGCAGGCCATCCGCAAATCCTCACCCTGGCCAAGGATGCCTAACGGCAACTGTCCGGGCGAGTCGATCGAGATCACCCAGCGACCACGCGACTGATCCCTTCCAGGATTTAGGATTGAACCCTTCCAAGGCGTTCAATCGCCTATAATTGCGGGTTTGTCATCATTCGGACTTTTCCGAACGAGGCCCCCATGCGAAAGCTGTTTCGCCTGCTGTTTGTTGCGCTGTGCGCAGCGCTGCCGGCCATGCCCGTTGGCGTATTCGCGCAGATGAGAATCGACGTTTCCGGCGTCGGTGCAACCCGCTACCCCATTGCTGTCGCCAATTTTGTAACCGACAGCAGGGTCCCCCGGCAAATCGCCGACGTGATCCGCAACGATCTGGTTCAAAGCGGCGCTTTCCGCCTGGTCGAACAAACCGGAACGCTCTCCGAGTCGGCCAATATCGATTTCCCATCGCTGCGTTCGCGTGGCGCCGACGCCGTACTGGGTGGTTCGGTGTCACGGTTGGCTGATGGCCGTCTCGACATCCGGTTTCAGCTGAGCGATCCGGTACGGGAATCCGCCATGGGTCGCAGCACCCTGGTGGTATCCGAGGGCGATCTGCGCCTGGCTGGCCATCAGATCGCCGACTACGTCTACGAAAAAATCACCGGTCAGAAGGGCATCTTCGCCACCCGCATCGCCTTCATCACCAAACAGAACAACGTCTTTCGACTCACGATCGCCGACTGGGATGGTGAAAACCCCTCGGTCGCGCTGCGTTCGTCCGAGCCCATCATCTCGCCATCCTGGTCGCCCGACGGCAGGCGCCTGGCCTATGTCTCGTTCGAGAGCCAGAAACCGGTGGTCTACGTGCACTCGCTCTCCGACGCCCAACGCGTTGCGGTCGCCAATTTCCGGGGCAGCAACAGTGCGCCGGCCTGGTCGCCTGATGGCCGCTCGCTCGCGGTCGCCCTCACCCGTGACGGTTTGTCGCAGATCTATCTGATCTCTGCCACCGGAGAGGGGGCGCCCGTACGCCTCACCACGTCGTCGGGCATCGATACCGAGCCCGTGTTCTCGCCCGACGGTCGTTTTATCTATTTCACCTCCGACCGTGGCGGCGCACCCCAGATCTATCGAATGCCCGCCGCAGGGGGTGATGTCTCGCGCATCACCTTCGGTTCACCCTACAACGTGAGCCCGCGCGTGAGCCCCGACGGCCGCACCCTTGCTTTCATCTCGCGGCGCGACATCGGACTCGTGCTGGTTGTGCGTGATCTGGCAAACGGCTCCGAGCGGGTGCTCTCCGACGGCGGTCGGGAAGAGTCACCCAGCTTCGCGCCCAACAGCCGCTGGATCATGTACGCCACGCGTTCTGCCGGACGTGACTCACTCATGGCGGTTTCCATCGACGGCCGCACCAAGCAGCGGCTGAGCTCTGACGCAGCCGATATCCGCGAACCCACCTGGGGTCCGTTCAGCCGCTAGGCTCCCCCTATCCACCGCTCACCACCGTTCCCTTATCTCCGGAGGCATGATGAAACGATCCCTGACCGCAGCAGTTGCCCTGTCGCTTGCTGCTCTGCTGGCTGCCTGCAGCACACCAACGCCACTCGAGGACAAGGGCGCGCCGATCGAGTCGCGCGGTGACTCGGCGGGTGCGGGCTCGAGCGCGGCATCGGCCGGGATCGGCGACCGATCGGTCCGGCAACTCGACGTTGCCAACGACCCGAGCAAGGATCCGTTCAACGATCCGAACAACCCGCTCTCCCGTCGCAGCATCTTCTTCGACTTCGACAGCTTCGTCGTCAAAGATGATTTTCGTCCGGTTCTCGAGGCGCACTCACGCTTCCTGGTCGCCAACCCCACACGCAAGGTCGTACTGCAAGGCAACACCGACGACCGCGGCAGCCGTGAGTACAACATCGCCCTTGGTCAGAAGCGGGCCGATGCGGTTCGTCGGGCCATGGTCGCCCTCGGTGTGGCCGAGAACCAGATGGAAGCGGTGAGCTTCGGTGAAGAGCGGCCGCGCAATAGTGGTGCTGACGAGCCGGCCCTTGCCGAGAATCGTCGCGTCGATCTCGCCTATCAATAATGGTTCGGGTTTGATCATGTTGCGGGGGAACGCTCGCCCGCCCTGCCCCCCCCCCGCCGCGGAGGTCTTCATGAAGTCAGCCAGTCTGATCGCCGCGGCGCTGTGCGCGGCTGCTCTCCTTGTGCCAGGTACCAGCCAGGCAATTTTCGAAGATGATCAGGCCAGGAAGGCCATCCTCGCCGAGCGCGCCCGTATCGACAAACTCACCGCTGATGTTGGCGGCCGCCTGAGCGACCTCACCACGCGTCTGGAGCGCCTCGAGGCCACCGCTCGCGGCCAACTGGCCCTGCAAAGCCAGATCCAGACCCTGCAGCAGGAAATCGCCAAGTTGCGTGGCGTACTGGAAGAGCAGACCAATGAACTCTCCAATACGCAGCGTGCGCTGCGCGACAAAAGCGACGAGTTCGAAACGCGCATGCGGCGCTTCGAACCGGTCGCAGTCGAGATCGACGGCCGAAGCCAGCGGGTAGACCCGGCCGAGCGTCGCAGTTTCGAAGCCGCCCTCGCTGCCTTTGGCGCCAAGGATTTTCGGGCTGCGCAAACAGCCTTCCAGGTCTTTCTGCTGAACCATCCCAGCAGCCCCTATGCGCCGTCAGCGCTCTACTGGCTGGGCAGCAGCCAGTTCGCGTTGAAGGACTACAAGGGCGCGGCCGACACACTGAACGCAGTGGCCCAGCGTCATGCAGACAGCCCGCGCGCGCCTGAGGCGATGCTGAACCTCGCCTTCACGCAGATCGAACTGAATGACCGACGCGCTGCGCGCCGCACGCTCGAGACGCTCATCGAAAAGTATCCCGAGGCGCAGGTGGCGGCCACCGCGCGCGAGCGGATGCAAACCCTTCCCGCAGCCCCTGCAGCCGGTCGTTGAGTTGACCTGACTGCCTGAACAACGCTATCATCTTGGGCTTTCCACGGGTCGTTAGCTCAGCCGGTAGAGCAGCGGACTTTTAATCCGTTGGTCGCCAGTTCGAATCTGGCACGACCTACCAACTTCTCTTCGCTTCGGGCAGTCAGCAGCAGCTCGAAGGCGTTATCAGCACAGTGCAGCAAGGTATTCAGGCATCTCAGCAATTGCGATGCCTGAACACTGTTGCTTGCGTCTGCAATGGTGACTGCCCATTCGTCAATGTGTCCACTCTAGCTACAATGGACAGATTGACCTCAGCACGAAAGGCACCCCTATGAAAGTCATGACGGCGCGCGACGCCAAAAACCATTTTGGGGAATTCCTCGATTCTGCCCGGCGCGAGCCGGTGGTCGTGACGAAGAACGATCGGCCGGTCGCGATCATGATCTCCATTGAGGACGCGCAGGAAACACTTTTTGCTGATTTTCTGATGGAACAGGAGCCCGGATACGGCGACTGGCTTTTCGGAAAAGTTACGCGGACGATGGGCCGAGTAGCGGACGGCACTGCCAAGCTGACCGAGCATTCCGATGCGATGAAGGCCATGAAAGGTAGGCTGCGGGCCCGTATTACCAAGTTGGGATAAGCCGTGCGGATTCTCTGGGCGAATGAGGCTCTCGACGACCTTGAGGAAATCCTCGCCTATTACTATCTTGAAGCCTCTCCCAGGGTCGCCGAGGCAGTCGAGCGGCGCATCGTCGGAGAAATAGAGTCCCTCCCGCCTTTCCCGGAGCGAGTACGCGAAAGCGACCGCGTTCCGGGATCCCGGGAGCTCGTTGTGAAAAAGCTCCCGTACGTTGTCTTCATTCAGCTTCGTGACGACTCAATCATCGTGCTCAACGTCGTGCATACCCGGAAGAAGTTTCCCGACTGAGCACTACCAGTTTCAGGCGATCTTGAGACTCAGCTCCGAGCGCAACATCTCCTGGCGCAAACTGCTCGAAACTCGAACCGCCCCGACCGAGGAGCTTTCATGGCTACCGCCACGTTCGCACCAATGACAATCGCCATCAAGGTGTTGTATGGAATCGGCAAGGCCGCCGCGGGCGTTGCACAAACCGCCTCCAGCATCAACGACTTTCTTGATCACCACATCGCCGATCTGAAGCGCTCCGACAACCCAACGATCGCCTGCACCGGCCGCGTGCTGGAGGCGGCCAAGTTGGGTTTTGGCCTGGGGTATATCGGTTCGATCGCCATCATCGCTACCGGCCAATAACGGCAGGCCTCGCAAGCGATGCTGCGGGTAAGGCGGTTGATTCCGCTTCGGACATGGCCAATGTCGTCGTGGGAAAGTTCCGAAGTCAGGATGTCATTGATCCCTCCTGCTTCACCAAGCCCGCGCTCAAGCGATGGGAGTCCATCCCCGGCGATCTGCAGCATCGGCTGCTTCGCAATGTCTGGTGTCCGCACTGCACAAAGCAAGTCGGCATCACATCCTTCACCGGCCGGATGCTGAAGGGCGACCTGATCCTTTCGGGCCAATGTACCCAGTGCAGAGGGGCCGTAGCTCGGATGATCGAGGGCGGCTGACGCACCCTCGCAGGAGCAACCCCTCAGCGGCTACCCGGGTTCTCCGTCACCACCTTGACCCAGTGAGCCACGTCGCGCTGCAGGGTGCGGGCGAATTCGGCGGAATCTGGGAGCGATACCTGGGCACCGGTTGCTCCCAAGGCGGCAATCACCTCGGTATCGCGTCCAGCCTTGAAGATGGCAGCCTCCAACCCTGCCAGCACACTTTGCGGCAGGTCATGGCCAGGCCCGTCTTCGATCGATACCTGGACGTGGCCGCGCGACGCGAGTTCATCGCGCCATATCGGCGCCATGTTCGCCGATCAATGGATAGGCACGATACGTTCTTTAAAATCCTCAAGAATGAGAGGATTTTGTGCACAAAAGCCCTTGCTGTATCAAATCCTCTGAATTCAATGTGCTTGCAGGTAACAGCGACGCCCACCTCAAGAACCTGAGCTTCATGGTGAGTCATGAGGGTGTTCAGTTGGCCCCGTTTTATGGCCTGCTCAGCATTGCCACCTATGACTCACCTGCTTTCGAGAAGAAGGGCTGGCCAGAGCAAACGCAGTTGGCCTGGCCGATTTTGGGTGTGCGGCACTTCTCGAGCATCACCCGCAGTGTTCTGCTCGAGGCTGGCGCTGTGTTGAATTTGAAAAGAGGCACAGCCGATCGCGTGCTCGAGAGTCTCCGCAGCCGGGTGGTGGCAGAGGCACAAGCCCTGTGCGCCGAAGTCGAAGCGGAAAATGCCGGGATTGTCCGCCAGCGCCCCGACTTGGCCTCCACGGTGGCGGGGGAAATTCGCTGCGTCAGAGCGATCGTGCACACTGTCCTCAAAGAGACGGTCAAGCAGATCTCCGCGTAGCCTGTTTTTCGGCCATCCGGTTTGACACCGGATCGGCAAGGCCGTTAGCGTGCGGCGATCACCGTTCGGGGATTGCCAATGAAGCCTGCTTTGCTCTCCATCATCCTGGCCCTGTTTGGCGCCATGTTGCCTCAAGCGTCTCAGGCGCAGGATTTCCCTGCAAAAACTGTACGACTGGTGGTGCCGTTTCCTCCAGGCGGTATCGCCGACGCGCTCGCGCGTATCTTGGGCGAGGGCATGTCGAAGAGCTTCAACCAGCAGGTTGTTGTGGAGAATCGCCCTGGCGCCGGAGGGAACCTCGCAGCCTCCGCAGTTGCCACCGCTCCCGCAGATGGCTATGCCCTCTTTCTCGGCCTGATCAGCACGCACGCCATCAACGTGCACCTCTATCAACAGCTGCCCTACGATCCCATCAAAGATTTTCAGCCGATCGGCCGCGTCGCGCAGGCCCCCCTGCTGTTGGTGGTTCCGCCGTCGCTGCCGGTCAAATCGGTCGCTGAATTCATCGCGCACGCCAAGGCCAACCCGGGCAAGCTCAACTACGGCTCTGCCGGCAACGGCAGCGCCTCGCATCTGGCCATGTCCATGTTCAGCACCATGGCCGGCATCCAGTTGGTGCATGTTCCCTACAAGGGAACGGGTCCGTTGAAGGTCGACCTCTTCACTGGACTGTTGCAGGGATATTTCGATGCGCAGGTCTCGGCAATGGGCGACATCCAGTCGGGCAAAGTGCGATTGATCGGCGTGGGAAGCCGCGGAAGACTTCCGGCGTTCCCGGAGATTGCGCCAATTTCAGAAACAGTTGCCGGCTACGAATTCAACACTTGGTACGGGATGTTCGCTCCCGCAGGCTTGTCCGCCGAACGTGTGAGGATACTCAACCGAACCCTCAATCAAGTACTGGCTGATCCCGCCACACGCACCCGTTTCGACTCCCAGGGTTTGGAGGCGACTGCCTCGACACCCGAAGCGCTTGCGGCGTTCGTTGCGTCCGAAACCGAGCGGATGGGCAAGGTCGTCAGGCAAACCGGCGCTCGCGCCGACTGATCCGTCACAACCTACTTTCCAGGGAATCAACGATGGCCAATGCAGCAGAGGCAAAAGACTGGGCGCGCGAGCATATGAAGGGCCTTTGGACCAGCCCGATGTATCCGTTCACTCCTGATTTCAAGCTGGATGAGGCGGGGATTCGCCACAACGTCGATTACATGATCGGTTGCAAAGCTGCAGGGCTTGGGTTTGGTTTTTCCGAGCCCTGGGTCGTTTCACGCGAAGAGCGTACGCGCGCCTTTGAGACGGCAGTCGATGCAGCAAACAAGCGTGTCCCGGCTTATGTTCACACCACCGACCACAGCGTCGAAGAAACGATCGCCTTTACGCGACGGGCAGCCGCGATCGGTGCCGACGCTGTGATGGTCTGGGCGCCCTTCGAATGGGCCAAAACTCAGGAGATGGTGTGCCAGTTCTTCGAATACGTTGCCTCGAAAACCGACATCGCGATTTTTCTGTACAACACCTGGCACTCGGGAATCTGCATGACGCCCGAGACGGTCGAGCGACTGTCTCGCATCCCTGCGGTATGTGCGCTCAAAGACGCCGTCAATGACGTCGCGCACACCGTGCGCTGCTGGGAGCTGTGCGGCGATCGGATCGTGATCAGCGACCCGCTCGAGGAGCATCTTCTGGTCACCACGCTTCACTTCGATCAGCAGGTCCTGCTGGGTACGACACCTGTCTTTTTGATGCAGAGCCCACACTGTCAGCCAATCCAGCAATACTGGGAACTTGCGCGCGCAGGCAAGGGAGCCGAGGCCGCAAAGCTCTTCTATGAGCTTCAACCGCTTCGCAGCATCTGGACCGAGATGTATCAGGTGCTCTGGAACAAGGACGGCGCGCTGCACCCCTTGCCCTTCATCAAACACTGGATGGACCAGATGGGAATGCGGGCGGGTCCAGTGCGCCCGCCAATGACGAACCTGACCGCCGCCGAGAAAGCACGGTTCAACGATCGACTGGCTGCCAGCGGCTGGATGGAACGCCTCGTTCCTGGTTGGCCCGCATCAACGTGATCCAGCGCCCCCTGCACTTCACACTCGCAAGCCTCCTCGGCGAATTCGACACCGACCGCTTTCTTCGAGAGATCTACGGCCAGCATCCTCTCCATGTCCCGGCGGGTGACGCCCATCGCTTCGATTCGCTGATGAGCTGGGGTGAGCTCGAACGATTACTGAATATCACGGGCTACTGGGATGAATCACGTCTGCGTCTGATGGTCGATGGACGGCGGGTTGCGCCTGAGCGGTATTGCTTTGCGCGATCCGGCGCCGATGGCGAGCCGCGAACCTGGCGCCCGCAGCCCGAGCGTGTGATGCAGGCCATCGGACACGGCGCGGCGTTGGTGCTGAACGGCCTTGACGGGCTGTCGCCTGCCATCAGTGCCATTGCACAGGCACTGGAGGCGCAACTCGCGGTTCGTGTTCAGAGCAATCTGTATCTTTCCCAACGCAGCCACCGCGGGCTCCCGCTTCACTACGATATTCATGATGTCCTCGCGCTACAGGTTTCCGGACGCAAGCAATGGCGCCTGCATGCGAACCGGGCGCATCCCGCAGTCAAGCCCGCCCCTGAGCGGGAGTTGAGAATCTCAGCCGGTCAGGTCGCGCAGCAGGTCACGCTCGGCCCAGGCGATTTTCTTTATCTGCCAGCCGGGGTCATCCACGAAGCGTTTGCCGAAACCGATCACGCCATGCACCTCACGTTCGCGATCAAGCAGGTCACGCCCATCGACCTGGCGAGCCTGATGATGAAAAGACTTGCCATCCGCGACGACCTGACCCGCCCCAGCTACGACCTGCATGCGGGCATCGACGCGCTGGCGCGCCATGTTGCGCGGCTCGCCGAGGGTTTCTCGGAAATCGCTCGCAACCCCGCTGAGCTCTCATCCCTGTTGTCCGAGATCGAAGCCAATCGCCAGCCGCGGGGCCACTATGCGCTTGACCCAATGCAGCGGCAGCCCGGCCGACATCAGCCGGAAAAATGAGTCGCTGCGATGCATGACGTACCGATCCTGCCGATCGGACACGCAGTGCCGGTGTGCGAGCTTGGCTTTATCGTCAACCCCTGCCGCAATGAGCGGGTGGTTTCGCCCTGGCGGGAGGCGGTCAACCTGCTGAGCACGTTGTGCCAGACCTCGCTGGGGGCCTCGCTCCAAAGTCTCTATCTGCGTGGCTCAGTACCGCGCGGAACCGCCGTCGAATACCACTCCGATCTCGATGCGGTATGTGTCACCCGATCGGCGCCGCCGCTTCCGCCGTCATTGCCTGCAGCCATTCAGGCAAGAGTGCGCGAGGCGCATCCGTTTTGTACCGGCGTGGATCTGCGCATCATCACGCATGACAGGCTGCTCACCCCTGGCCGATCAGCTGCGCTTCGGCTTTTACTCAAGACGCAAAGCCTCTGCATCGCGGGTGAAGACATCACTGGAAACTGGCCGTCATTCGGGCTCCAGCAGGCCCGGATCACACTCCAGGGGCTGACGACATCGCTTGCTGGAACGCGTGCGTCGCTCACCCGCCAGCCAGGCATTGGAGCAGACGAGCGCGAACAACTCTGTCGATGGATTGCCAAGAAGATTGTCCGCGCAGGCTTTGAGTTGGTCGCCGAACGGGAGCGCGCCTATACGCGCGACCTGTACCCGTGCTGGATCGGCTTTGCCCGTCACTATCCGGGGATGGCCGAGCCGATGCGGGAGGTGTTGACGCTTGCCATCAACCCCCGCCCGGACCCGTTGCGGATCGAGGCTGCGCTGAAAGTTGGCGACTGGTTAAGAATCGAATCCCGACAGCGGGGCAGCGCCACCGATCAGTCCTGACCCAGCCGATACAAGCGCTGCGCATTGCCGCGGAGCAGCTTCTCCAGCGCCACCGGCCGGAGGTTGAGCGCATCGATCTCGCGTAATGTGCGTTCAAAATCAAGTACCGGGTAGTCGGTGCCAAAGATCACCTTGTCCTGCCCAAAGGTGTTGATGAAGTGTACGAACGACTGCGGCCAGTAGCGCGGGCTGTGGGCATCGCAGCCGATATAGATGTTGGGATGCTTCCAGGCCATGGCGATCATCTCCTCGGTCCAGGGAATGCCCACGTGAATGCCCACCAGTTTCAGCTCGGGAAAATCACAGGCCACCGTATCGAGGGTGATGGGCCGCCCAACGCTCTTCAGCGGCCGCGTGGGGTCATAGACCAGTGACTGTCCCACCTGAAGCTGCACCGGTACGTCGAGCTCCACACACTTCGCATAAAACGGATACCACCGCGCATGGTCGGGGGCGAGCTCGAACCAGTGGGGATAGAAGTGCCCACCCACGAAACCATATTCCCGCACCGAACGCTCGAACGCACGAACGCCTGCCATGCCCTCGGTTGGATCAAGCCCGGCCAGACCGCTGAACCGGTCGGGCCAGCGCTGAACCGCATCGGCCACCATTTCGTAGGGAAGATGCCAGCTGCCGGGAATGCCCATCTGCCCGGTCTTGGTGGCGATCAGCAGCGAACGCTCGATGCCGTTGCGGTCCATCAGTTCGAGCATCTGCTCATGGGTGAGTCCGTCTGCAACCGACGACTCACGCCCGATCTTGCCGGTCCAGAATGTTTTGGACCACGCCGGGCGAAGCTTCATCACCTCGGGCGTGATCGGGTTGACCACGCAGTCGATGACCTTGATCGAACGATTCATTGAAACGATTCCTTTTTATGGGGTACGCAGATCGACGACCCTGCGCGGCTTTGCGCTGGTCGTCGGGTCAAAAATCTCATCACG
>CAMBZS010000076.1 GCA_945872335.1 Bordetella parapertussis
AAGACAAACTCGATGAATCAGTGCAAGAGGAGGGCTTTCCGCTGGTCACCACCAAGAAGTTGCACCTTCGCTCGATCATTCACGAGCTTCTTTGGTTCCTGCAGGGCTCTACCAACGTCGCTTACCTGCGCGACAACGGTGTCAGCATCTGGGACGAATGGGCCGACGAACAGGGCGAGCTGGGTCCTGTCTACGGCTATCAGTGGCGCAATTGGCCCGCAGGCGACGGCGGCACCATCGACCAGATCACCGATGTGGTCGATCGAATCCGGCGTGACCCCTCCTCACGGCGCCTCATTGTGTCGGCCTGGAATGTCGCCGACCTGCCAAAAATGGCGCTCGCGCCCTGTCATGCGTTCTTCCAGTTTCATGTAGCGGGGGGGCGATTGTCGTGCCAGATGTATCAGCGCAGCGCCGATATTTTTCTGGGCGTCCCGTTCAACATTGCATCGTATGCGCTCCTCACCCACATGGTGGCGCAGCAATGCGATCTGCAACCCGGTGATTTCATCTGGACGGGCGGCGACTGCCATCTGTATCTCAATCATCTCGAACAGGCCCGCACGCAACTCGCGCGCGAGCCATTCCCGCTGCCCCGCCTCACCATCCTGCGCCGTCCGGATTCCATCTTCGACTATCGGTTTGAAGACTTCGAGATCTCCGGCTATCAGTCGCATCCGCATATCAAGGCCCCGGTCGCGGTATGACGCGGGGCGTTCGCGCGGTGGCACCGCGCCCCCTGATCACCCTCATCGTGGCCCGTGCCGCCAATGGCGTGATCGGTCTGAACAACACCCTGCCCTGGCAGCTGCCTGAAGATCTCCGGCATTTCAAAGCAACCACGCTGGGTCATGTGCTGGTGATGGGTAGGAAAACCTTCGAGTCCATCGGCCGACCGCTCCCGGGCCGTCGCACCATCGTACTCACCCGCGATCCCTCCTGGACGAGCCCAGGTTGCGAGCGCGCGGCCTCACTTGGTGAGGCAGTCAGGCTCGCAGGCGATGTCCCCCATGTCTTTATTGCCGGGGGAGGGGAGATCTATCGCGCCGTACTCGACCAGGCCGATCAGGCGATCATCACCGAGATCGATCTCGAGCCTGAGGGCGACGCATTCTTCCCATCCCTCGATCCCGCGAAGTGGTTGCTACGGTCGCGACAGACGCATCTCTCGGCAAGCGGCATCAGCTACGCCATCTCGCATTACCGCAACCTCGAGCGGGCACACGAGGCAACAGGCGGCTCGGCTACAATCCACGGCACGCCCCCGTAGCTCAGTGGATAGAGCATCCCCCTCCTAAGGGGAGGGTCACACGTTCGATTCGTGTCGGGGGCGCCACTACTGGGCTCTTCCCCACTACTGCCGATGCGGCGTATCGGGAAGCTCATTGCCTGCACTGTCCTCGGGCAGACCAGCCCCCTGCAGCAGGCCCCTGCACCGCTCGAGGCTCGTTAAAAGCGCCCGCAAGCCTTGTCCCGCCCGCAAGCCCCGCGCCGTGTCCTCTGCCAGATCCTGCCAGCAGCGGGCGTCTATGCGGCGTAAGCCGCGGTCGACCACGATTTCGATGGCTCTCTCGGACAGGAGCATATAAAACAGGACACCGCTGTTGTTCTCGGTATCCCAGACCCGCAATTGGGCAAAGAGATTCGAAGCGCGCTCGCGGATCAGCGGATCAATACCAAGCTCGCGCGCCCGTACGACATCAGCCCAGGGCAAAGCCGCTTCAACGCATAGCCTCACCTCACCCGAGCCACCCGCTTCAGTGGTCTGGATTTGCTCGGCCAGCCGCTCGGCCCAGCCTGGGCCCAGCAGCCGATCGATATCGGTTTCGTCGAACCACAACTGCCGGGCTGCGAAGCCAAACCACTTCGAGAGGGTGCCCGCTCGCGGTGTCATGTCACCACCTCCCCGAGGCGCCGCCGCCACCGAAATTTCCGCCACCGCCGCTCCTGAACCCGCCATCCGACCACGTGCCGGAACGGCCGCTCGAATTCGCCCAGTCGCCATGGGATCGACTGGGATGAACCCGCCAGGTCGCCATGGTCGCAATCAATCCCCAGAGAACCGCCAGGGGCACGGAAAGCAGAACCAGGATCAAGCCCGCGCCTGAGGCCCAGGTGAGGAGTCCCGCTCCCAGTCCGGTGACGAGGCACGCCAGTTTGCGCCCGAACCAGCCCGTCAGCCGGCGGGCCAGGACCGGGACGGCCACCAGCAAAAGTACCAGGGCATCGGTCCAGTCGGAGGCGGATTTCGCTGTACCGCTCGCCCCCCGCGGTTCTGGCAGCGCTTCGCCCGCGATGAGGGCCATCAACCGGCTGAGGCCTGCATCAATGCCGCCCGCGAAGTCCCCCTCGCGAAAGCGTGGCGCGATGCTTCGGTCAATCACCTGGCGCGCCGCGAGATCGGGTACGGCACCCTCCAGCGCTTTGGCCGGCGCGATACGGAGCGTGCGGTCATTCTTGGCGATGATCACGAGCAGACCGTCTCCAATGTCCCTGCGACCGATCTTCCAGGCATCACCGACCCGTTGGGTAAAGTCGGTAATGTCTTCCGGCGCCGTAGTGGGCACCATCAGCACAACGATCTGGGTACCCCGGGCCGCTTCGAAAGCCCGCAGCCTGGCTTCAATCGCCTGCACCTGTTCGGCTTTCAGGGTAGACGTGGTGTCGATGATGCGCGCGCTTAGCGGAGGAATCGCCTGAAGCGCCTGACTGTGCGCAAGCCCTTGAAGGCTCGCGAGCGCGAGCGCGAGCCCCCATCTGGCCAGCGTGCGCAAAAAACTGGGCGCGAGGGCCGGGCTGCGCATCATGTTGAAACGCTCACTTCTTCTGGAAGTCGACAGCAGGGGGCTGGCTGAGCTGCGCCTCGTTGCTGACGCTCAGGTTAGGCTTGATCGGGTAACTCAGCGCAAGCGCAGTGAGATTGCTCGGAAAACTACGCACGAGCGTGTTGTACTGCTGCACTGCCTGAATGTAGCGATTGCGGGCGACAGTGATCCGGTTTTCCGTGCCCTCAAGCTGAACTCGCAAATCCTGAAAGCCCTGATTGGATTTGAGCGTGGGATAGCTTTCGCTCACCGCGAGTAGACGCGACAGCGCCGAGCCGAGGCTGCCCTGGGCTGCCTGGAAGCGTTGCAGGGCCTGCGGATCGTTGAGCGTCTCAGGCGTAACCTGGATCGCCGTTGCGCGGGCACGCGCCTCCACCACCCTCGTAAGGGTCTCCTGCTCGAACGAGGCTTCCCCCTTGACGGTGGCCACCAGATTGGGCACCAGATCGGCGCGCCGCTGATATTGGTTGAGCACTTCCGACCAGGCCGCTTTGGTCTGCTCGTCAAGCCGCTGAAAATCGTTATACCCACAGCCACCAAGCAGCAGGCTGAGCAAAGCCAACATGAAAATCGGGACTGCGCGAAACGACTGGGCGAGATTCATGAGATACCTTTCGTCATTCGTTTCAAGATACCTGAATTCGCGCTCAGTGCAGCGGGCATAGGTCAGCGAATCAGAGCACCGAAAACAAAAGAAGGATCATATTGAGCGGGGTATCTGTTCACCACGCGCGTCCAGTCCGTGCCTTCGCTTTTCTCCTGACCGGATTGATTTTCTTCATCCTGATGGATGCGATTGCCAAAGCGCTCGCCACGCAAATGGGCACGCCTTTGATCTCGTTCGTCCGTCACGCTGTCCATGCCATGTTGATGGTGCTGATCTTCGGCCCCCGGCTGGGCGCAGCCATCATTCGGACGCATCGGCCCTGGCTGCAAATCATCCGCGGACTGATGCTGGTCGGGTTCACCTTAAGCTTCTTCAGCGCGCTCGGTTATCTGCCCCAGGCCGAGGCCACGGCGATTGCGTTCATCACACCTTTCTTTGTGATGCTGCTCGCGGGACCGTTACTCGGCGAGCGGGTAACGATCTGGCGCTGGCTTGGTGCGGCCGGCGGGTTCGCCGGCATGCTCCTCATCCTGAGGCCCGGCACCGATCTGAGCCCGACTGGCGTGGGGTTCGCCCTCATTACCGTAGCCTGCAGCATCGTCTTTCAGCTGCTCACCCGGAAGCTCTCCGCAACACCGGGCGAAGGAACAACAGCCACCGTACTGATCACCGCACTGGTCGGCACGGTCGTGTCGGCGCTCACGCTGCCTCTGATGCCCGTCTGGGGAGGCTGGCCTCAGACCTTCACGTTAGCGATGTGGGCGCAGCTCGTCGGAATTGGTGTGTGCGGCACGGTTAGTCAGATCTGTCTGGTTCAGGCCTACTACTGGTCGAGCGCCTCCTTCGTGGCGCCGCTCACCTTTCTGCAGATTGTCGGAGCCGCGATCGCAGGCTGGTTCTTTTTCGGCGACCTTCCCGACCCAATCGGCAGTCTGGGTATTGCCATCATCTGCGCAAGCGGCATCGCATCGATGGTGGCAGAAACACGCCAGGCCAGTCAGTCGACTACAACGAAGCCCTGATACGATTCAGCCACACCATGAACCTCTATACCGACCAGCACCGACAGCTTCAGGACTCGCTCAGAAAGTTCATCGAGTCCGAGATCAATCCGCACGTCGATCAGTGGGAGGCCGACGGCATCTTTCCGGCGCGCGAACTGTTTCGCAAGATGGGACGCCTGGGATTTCTCGGGGTCTGCAAGCCGGTGGAATTCGGGGGCATGGGGCTTGACTACTCCTACGGCCTCGCCATGGCCGAGGCACTCTCCTGGGTACGCTGCGGCGGTGTCCCGATGGCAATCGGCGTACAAACCGACATGGCCACACCGGCACTCGCGCGCTTCGGCTCTGACGAGGTAAAGCAGGAATTCCTCGCTCCCTCCATCAGCGGCGAGCGGGTGGCCTGCCTCGGGGTATCCGAGGTCGGCGCAGGCTCGGACGTCGCCTCTATCCGAACCGTGGCACGCCGCGATGGCGACGACTACGTGATCGACGGCGGCAAGATGTGGACCACCAGTGGCACGCAGGCCGACTGGATGTGCCTCCTTGCCAACACCTCGGAGGGCGCTGCCCATCGCAACAAGACCCTGATCTGCGTACCCATGGATACACCCGGCATCACCATTGCGCGGAAGTTGCGCAAGGCCGGCATGCACTCATCCGATACCGCGCAGATTCACTTTGACAGCGTTCGCGTCCCGCAGCGCTGGCGAATCGGCGAAGAGGGCATGGGCTTCACCTACCAGATGATGCAGTTTCAGGAAGAGCGCATGTGGGCAGCCGCCGGCTGGCAGAAAAACGCGCTCATCATCCAGGAAACCATCGACTATCTGAAGAGCCGTGAGGCGTTTGGCAAATCACTGCTGACCAACCAGTTCATTCAGTTCAAACTCGCCGAGCTGCAGACCGAAGTGGAGGCCACCGGGGCGCTGCTCCACAAGACTGTCGGGCTCTACATCGCAGGCCAGGATGTGACCCAGCTCGCCTCCATGTGCAAACTCAAGGCGGCACGCGTCGCGCGCGAAACCGCCGACTGGTGCCTGCAGTTCTGGGGCGGCATGGGCTATATCGAGGAAACCTCGGTCAACCGCCATTGGCGCGACTCCCGGCTTGCCTCGATTGGCGGCGGCGCCGATGAAGTGATGCTGGGCATCATCGCAAAAACCATGGGACTCTTGTCCCGCACGTGACCGCTGCATGATGTCCGCCAACCAGTTTGCCGAGCTGCCCCAAGACCCCGCTGAACGCGCGGCCTGGCTGTCGCGCACGGTGATCAACACCTTCGAAGAGCGTATCCGCTTCAACACGGTGCTGGGCATCAGGGTGGAGTCACTCGACCCACAGGAGCCCGTACTTGGCTTTGCCATGCGCCCGGAGCTGGTGGGACATTTTGTTCACGGGCAGCTTCACGGCGGCGTGATTGCGACCGCGCTGGACTCCGCAGCCGGGCTTGCGGTGATGCTCGCACTCATTGAGCGTCATCGTGATTCTGCGCCGGAGCAGGTATTCGCGCGACTGGCGCGCACTCACACCGTAGACCTGCGAATCGACTATCTAGAGAAAGGTTTGGGCGAGCGCTTCGCAGCCTCTGCCCGGGTGCTGCGGATGGGCGAGCGCACGGCGTCGATACAGATGCGTCTGGAGAACGAGCATCACACGCTGATCGCGACCGGATCCGCGGTATTTGCGGTCGGCTGACCCGCTGGCCAACCCACCCTCGACATCCTGGGCCGCAAGATCGCCCAATCCCGCTGCGCGGGCGGCTTCCGCCCGGGCCACTCGCCCAGACGGAAGTGCCAGCGAAAAGCGCCCGGACTCAGCGAAGGAAGTCCGATACCGTTTTCCAACGTCCCCCTTGAATCTGCGCCAGACGCGTCTGATCGTTACCCAGGCGCTTCTGCGGCCCGAAAACGAACTCTGGATTACCCAGGAAGCCACGCGGGTAGGGGTGGTCCTCGAGCGCCTTCACCAGCGAGTCAGTGGTGAGCTTGGGGCCAGCCCGCTCAGCGGCGCGCGCAAAAATATCCACATACATCCAGCCCGTGGCTGCCCACAACTCGGCGTCTTCCTTGAAGCGCGCCTTGAAGGCGTCCATCCATTCATTGAGAGAGCGGGTATTGGACGGATCATCGCGATAGGGCACCGGCGTTTCGCTGATGGCAAACAGGCCCTCCACCGCCGCGCCACCCGCCTTCGGGACCGCCGGCATGTAAGCCGCCTGACTACCGAAGAACTGCCCGGTGTAGCCCAGTCGGCGCGCGGTAGCCATTGCACCAATGGTTTCGCGAACGATGGTGCCCAGCACAATCAGGTCGGGGGTGGCTGCGCGCAGGCGCTGCATCTGCGAGGCGAAATCGGTGGCGCCACGCTTATAGGTGGTGCGCTCGACCAGGGTGAGTCCGAGATCCTTCAGCGCCGATTCGGTGCCACGCAACACCTCGAGCCCATACTCATCATCCTGATACAGGATGCCAACACGCTTGGCGCCAGACAGCTTCACCACTTCCTTGAGACCCACCGCCGTGCTCTGCGGATAGGGGGTGGCGAGCGCGAACTTGAGCTTGTGGAATGGATCGAAGTTGCCGTGGTGCGCCGTGGTGGGAAACAGATGGGCGACGTTCTTTTCGATCACCAGCGGGATGGTGGCAAGCGACACTACCGAGCCCAGCGATCCGACCATCGCAAAAATGCGGTCCTGCGTCAGAAGCTTCTGTGCGCCCAGCACCGCCTTGCGCGGGTCATAGCCCGAATCCTCAACCACCAGGCGGATCTTGCGCCCGTGAATGCCGCCCTCGGCATTGATCTGCTCGGCGCGCATGATCATGCCGTTCTGGATGGGTTTGCCAAGGGTGACCAACGGCCCGGACAGATCCTGGATGGACCCGAGCACGATCTGGTCGCGGGTGACGCCCTGATCGGCCCAGGCACTGGAGGCGGGCACCGCGGCGAGCACGCCACCGGCCGCGCCGAGTTCAAGAAACTGTCTGCGTGAGTTCATGGTGTTGTCTCCTTCAAGATTTTGCAGAGTACATCGATTCAATCAGATCACGATACTTTTCATTGACCAGCTTACGTTTCAACTTCATGGTGGGCGTGAGCTCCTCGTCTTCAGCGGTGAGCTTGTGTTCGATCAAACGGAATTTCTTCACCTGCTCCACGCGCGCGAATTTGGCGTTCACACGGTCCACCTCGCCCTGGATCAGTTCCTGCACTTCTCGGGTGCGGCAGAGGCTCTGAAAGTTGGTAAACGGCACGTTGAGCTCCTGCGCGAAGCGCTCAACGTTTTCATGATCAATCATGACAAGGGCGGTCAGGAAAGCCCGCCGGTCACCGATCACCACCGCATCGGTGATGTAGGGCGAAAACTTGAGCTCGTTCTCAATTTCTGAGGGCGTGATGTTCTTGCCGCCTGCCGTGATGATGATGTCCTTCATCCGATCGGTGATCCGGAAGAACCCATCCTCATCGACTGTTCCAACATCGCCCGTGTGCAGCCACCCTTCGGAATCAATGGCCTCGGCGGTTTTGTCGGGCTGATTGAGATATCCCATGAAGACGCTATCGCCACGGATCAGGATCTCGCCCTCTGCTGACACTTTCATTTCCGCCCAGGGCTGAGGACGACCGATGGTGCCCAGGCGGATGGCGCCCGGGAGATTGAGCGATCCCCCTGCGGTGGTCTCCGACATGCCCCAGCCTTCGTAGAGCGGAACGCCAAGCGCGTGATACCAGCGAATGAGTTCGGGCGAGATGGGTGCCGCGCCGCTGATCGCCCAGCGCATTCGGTTCACGCCGATCGCCTTGCGGATGTTGTTCAGCACCAGAAAACGGGCCAGCCCGAAAGCCGCGAGGAGTCCGGCTCCCACCGGCTGACCGGAGAGCCTTCGATCAGCCACGCGATAACCGATCGACAGTGCCGCGCCATAGGCCCAGCGCTGAAGAGGCGTGGCCTCGCGGAGCCGGATGGATACCGCGGAATAGAATTTTTCCCAGACGCGCGGCACACACAGAATGATGGAGGGCGCGATCTCGCGAATATTCTCGGCAATGGTTTCCGGGTTTTCAACGTAGTTCAACCGGGCTCCAGTTTCAAGCGACAGAAACTGGCCGACCATTCGCTCGGCAACGTGGCAAAGCGGCAAAAAAGCCATCTTGTCGTCGTTCTCGTCAGCCGAGAGCTCCGGCGCAAAGCGCTCCATCACCGAGCACAGATTCCTATGCGAAAGCATCGCCCCCTTGGGCTTGCCGGTGGTGCCCGAGGTGTAAATCAGAATGGCCAGATCATGCGGGCTGCGCGCGGCAAGTCGGCGCTCGAACTCATCAGGGTTCGCTTCATCATGGGCCGCCCCGCGCGCTTCAAACGCTTCGAGACTCATCACCATCGGGTCGTCGAGGCGTTCAAGCCCTTCCATATCGAACACCACCACCCGGGACAGCAACGGAAGCCGGTCGCGCACCTCGAGCACTTTGTCGAGTTGCTCATCATCTTCAACGAACAGCACCCGGGCCGCGGAATCGGCGCACAGGTAGTGAACCTGAGAGGCCGCATCGGTGGGATAGATACCACTCGACACCCCGCCCGCGAGAAGAATGCCGTAGTCGGCATAGCTCCACTCTCGGCGAGTGTTGGCAAGGATTGCCGCCACCTCGCCAGGCTGCACACCGTCTGCCGCCAACGCCATCGCGATTCGCCGGGCGTGTCCACCCAGATCGCGCCAGGATTGCTCTTCCCAGATGCCCAGCACCTTCTGGCGCAGCGCGATCCGGTCGCCTCGCAACTGCACCGCGTGCCAAAACTTGCGCCCGATGGTCTCGCCCTGCGGGCGTGCAGTTTGGGTCGCCGTCATCGCCATTGCTTCTTCTTTTTCCAGCGACGTTCGCCGCGCGCCGACTCTGCCTTCATGCCCAGGTAAAACTCACGGATGTCGTCTTTGCGGAGCAGCGCCTCGCAGCGGTCTTCCATCACCACCCGACCCACCTCGAGCACATAGCCGAAATCGGCGGTGGCGAGTGCAATGCTGGCGTTTTGTTCCACGAGCAACATGGTGGTGCCTTCCTCGCGATTGACCCGCTTGACGATCGAAAAAATCTCCTTGGTGAGCTTGGGACTCAGCCCCAGGCTGGGCTCATCGAGAAGCAGCAGGCGCGGCCGCGACATGAGTGCCCGCGCAATGGCGAGCATCTGTTGCTGCCCGCCCGAGAGCTGGCCAGCCTCCTGGGCCGCACGTTCGCGAAGAATAGGAAAGTAGCCGTACATCCGTTCGATATCGGCCGCCACACCGGCGGGATCGCGCCGCGTGAAAGCGCCCATCATCAGGTTGTCACGCACCGACAACATGGGAAATACCTCGCGCCCCTCGGGCACGTGGCTGATTCCGCGCCGAACCACCCAATCGGGATCGCGGCACTGGATGTCCTCGCCGTCGAACCACACCGTTCCCTTCTGCGGATCGATGATCCCGGAAATGGTTTTCAGGATGGTGGTCTTGCCTGCGCCGTTGGCGCCGAGCACGGTGACGATCGAACCGCGCCGGACTTCCAGGCTCACACCCCGAATCGCCTGCACCGGGCCGTAGCTCGACTCGATGTTCGACAGCCGCAGAATCACGTCGTCGGTCACGCGCTCAGTCTCCGAGGTAAGCCGCAATGACATCGGGATGCGATTGAACTTCCGAAGGAGAGCCCTCGGCCAGCACCTTGCCATAGTTCACCGCGAGCACCCGGTCAGACACGCGCGACACCAGGCTCATGTCATGCTCGACCATCAGCACCGTGATCCCCAGCAGATCACGAATGTCCTGAATCCAGTAGGCCATGTCGTCGGTTTCCTCGACATTGAGCCCCGACGAGGGTTCATCGAGCAGCAGCAGCTTGGGCTGCGCACAGAGCGCCCGTGCCAGCTCCACCACTTTGCGAACGCCGTAGGGCAGCCCCGCCACCCGACTGTCCCGGTGCACCTGCAGATCGAGAAAGTCGATGATCTTCTCTACCCGGCGCCGATGCTCGACCTCGCGACGCCGGACCGAGGGCAGGAAGAGCATTTCAGCAATGAAGTTCGGCTGCGCCTGGGCATGGCAGCCAATTAATAGGTTCTGAAGCACCGTGGCGTGCTCGAACAGTTCGATGTTCTGGAATGTGCGGCCGATGCCACGCGAGACCACCCGATCGGGCGCAAGCGCTGCCAGGTCTTCCCCACGATACACAATCCGTCCGGCGCTCGCCGGATAAATCAGGCTCACCAGATTGAAGATGGTGGTCTTGCCCGCGCCGTTCGGACCGATGATGGTGTAGATCTCGCCCTCGCGCACACCAAAACTCACATCATCGACCGCCGTGAGGCCGCCGAAGCGTTTGGTCAGTTGTTCGACGCGAAGCAGTTCCATCAGTGCACCCGCTCCGACTTCTGGTACGTCTTCTGGCGCCTGAACATGCCCGCCTTGTACATGGGAAAGAGCGAGAACCAGGTGCGGATCTTCACCCATCGTCCATAGAGACCCAACGGTTCAAACAGGACGAACAGAATCATGAGCACGCCAAACACGGTGGACTTGAGCCCGGTCTGTTCGGCTACCACCTGCGGCAGATAGTCTTTGGTGATGGCGATCAACTCAGGCAGCACGATCATGAAAATTGCCCCGAACACCGCGCCGTGCAGCGACCCCATGCCACCAATCACGATCATCATGAGGAACTCAATCGACAGAAACAACGTGAACTGCTCGGGACTGATGAAGCGGATCTGGTGGGCATAAAGCGCGCCGGCCAGGCCGGTGATGCCAGCCGATAGTGCAAAACTCAGCGTCTTGTAGCGGGCCAGATTCACGCCCATGCTCTGCGCCGAGATTTCTGAGTCGCGGATGGCGATGAAGGCGCGACCGGTGGGGGCACGCAGCAGGTTGCGTACGACAAGCGCCACAAGCACGATGCATACGAGACACAGGTAGTAAAAGCTGTTTGAGCCGGTGAGTGGGCTACCCGCCAGATTAAGCGGTGGCACCATCAGCCCGGAGTTGCCCGCAGTGAGCGACTCCCAGCGCGCGAGCACCTCCTCGACGATGAACCCGAAGGCGAGCGTGGCAATGGCCAAATAAATGCCCGTGAGTCGCAGCGCAGGCACCCCGATCAGGATGCCTGCCGCGGCCGCGAGCAGAATCGAAGCGGGCGCACTCAGCAGAAACGGCCAGCCCGCCGCCTGCAGCAGCGTCTCGGTATAAGCGCCGATCGCAAGGAACGCCGCATGTCCCATGGAGAGCTGGCCGGTAAAGCCGCTGAGCAGCATGAGGCCAAAGCCGACAATGCCCCAGATGTAAATGAATACCAGCTGCGCGCGCCAGTATTCGGGCACGACAAACGGCGCAGCCAGCAGAACCACCAGAAGGAGCCCGTACCAGCCCGCTTCGGTGCGGTCACGAAACAGCTGTAGATCCTGCTCGTATCGGGTCTTGAAAATGAATCGCATGCGATGGCCGCCTCAGACCTTCTTGCGCCGCATCTCGGCAAAGATGCCCGAGGGACGAACCACCAGCACAATCAGCACCACGATGTAGGCCGCCACGCTTTTGAAGCCCTCGGGCAGATAGAAGCCTGCGAAGGCCTCAACCAGGCCAATGATCAGACCGCCAACGATCGCACCGGGGATGCTGCCAAATCCCCCCACCACGGCGGCCGGAAACGCCTTCAGGCCCACGAACCCCATATTGGAATGCACAAAGGTGACTGGCGCCAGCAGCACCGCCGCGAAGGCTGCGATGCCTGCGGAAATGCCCCATATCAGCGTGTTGATGCGGCGCACCGGAATACCCATGTAGTAGGCCGCCAGCTGGTTCTGCGAACTCGCCTGCATGGCGATACCGATACGGGTGCGGCTGAAAAAAAGCCACAACACCAAGCAGAGCGCTGCAGTGAGCGCAATGATCGCCAGGTCATCGGATGACACGACCAGCGAGCCTAAGTGGATCGTGCTGTCAGACCAGGGCGCCTTGAGCGCATGAGTGTCAGTCCCCCAGCCGGGGACCATGGTGGCGATCCCGCGGGCGACAAAGCCAATCCCGATGGTGACCATCACCGCGGAAAACGTGGGCTGACCGATGATCGGCCGCAACAGGAAGCGGTCGAACAGCGCGCCCACTGCCACCAGCACCGCGAGGGTCATCGCGACAGCCAACGCGAACGGCAACTGCCAGAGACTTGCGAATGTGAACGCGACAAAGGCGCCCAGCATCATCACATCGCCCTGCGCGAAATTCACCACTTCGGTGGCCTTGTAAATCAATACAAAGCCAAGCGCAATGAGCGCATAGATGCAGCCCATTGCAACACCACCGATCGCCAGTTGCAAAAACTCCATGTCCCCCAGGTCCCGCTTCGGCTGCCGGCATCGCCGGCGCCCCGCTGTTCATTGGCATCGGAGCCGTTTACGCGGCTCGAATGATGGGTGTCGAGTCTATCGACGGGGCTGCCAGGCGTCAAAGATTCCCGTGGTCACTTCGGTGCTGCAAGCCCCATGGAACGGGTGATCAGCTCCTTCATGATCTCGTTGGTGCCGCCGTAGATGCGCTGGACGCGGGCGTCGGCCCAGGCGCGGGCGACCGGGTATTCCCACATGAATCCGTAGCCGCCGTGGAGCTGCACGCATTCGTCCAGCACTTTGCCCTGCAGGTCGCTGCACCAGTATTTCGCCATGGAAGCGGTGGCGGTATCGAGCTTGTCCTCGAGGAGTGCCTCCAGACAGCGATCGACGAACACCCGCGCGATCTGTACCTCGGTCTGGAGCTCGGCCAGCCGGAACCGCGTGTTCTGAAAGTTCGCCACCGTGGTGCCGAACACCTTGCGGTTCTTCACATAGTCGACGGTCCAGTCGATGGCTGCCTGGGCGCTTTCCACCGCGCCGATTGCGATTTGCATGCGCTCCCAGGGGAGTTCCTGCATCAGATAAATAAACCCCTGGTTCTCCTTGCCGAGCAGCTGCGAGGCCGGCACCCGAAGATCGTTGAAGAAGAGCTCGGAGGTGTCCTGCGCCTTGAGGCCCACTTTCTTCAGTCGTTGACCCTTGTCAAACCCCGGCATGCCGCGCTCAATCAGGAAGAGGCTGGTGCCTTTGGCGCCGGCGGCAGGATCGGTCTTGGCAACCACCACCACCAGATCGGCGTGCCAGCCGTTGGTAATGAAGGTCTTGGAACCGTTCAGCACGTAGTGATCGCCGTCGCGAAGCGCTGTGGTGCGAACGCCCTGCAGGTCGGAGCCCGCGGCCGGCTCGCTCATGGCGATGGCACCAATCATGTCGCCCGAGGCCATTTTGGGCAGGTACCGCCGCTTCTGTTCGTCAGTGCCGTAGCGAAGCAGGTAGGGCGCCACGATCTCCGAGTGGAGCACAAAGCCAAGCCCGGTGGCGTTCACCCTTGCGATCTCCTCCATCACGATCACCGAGTAAAGCCGATCGGCGCCCGGCCCACCCCACTCCTCAGGGATAGAACTGCAAAGAAAGCCGTTCTCACCGGCCTTGCGCCAGATCTCGCGATCAACATAACCCTGCTCTTCCCAGGCAGCGTGAAAGGGCAGCGCCTCTTTTTCAAGAAAGCGGCGAACCGAGTCGCGAAACATCGCGTGGTCTTCGTTGAACAGCTTTCTTTCCAGCATCGGCGGCTCCGGTGGCAACGGTTGTAAAATTGGAGATGAAGCGGGTCAGCATTGCGCCCGATCTCTCCGTTCACGTCAACCTGGAGCACCGTCATGTCCGAGGCCTTCGTCTTCGATGCCATTCGCACACCGCGCGGCCGCGGCAAGTCCAGCGGTTCGCTGCACGAAGTCAAGCCGGTCAAGCTCCTCACCACCCTGATGCATGAGCTCCAGTCGCGCCACGACCTCGACACCTCGCTGGTCGAAGACGTGGTGTTGGGCTGCGTGTCGCCGGTCGGCGATCAGGGTTCGGTCATTCCGAAAACCGCTGCGTTGGCTGCCGGGTGGGATCTCCGGGTGTCAGGCGTCCAGATCAACCGCTTCTGTGCCTCGGGTCTCGAGGCGGTCAATCTCGCCGCCCAAAAGGTGCGCTCGGGCTGGGAAGACCTGATCGTGGCCGGTGGCGTCGAATCGATGTCGCGCGTGCCGATGGGCAGCGACGGGGGCGCCTGGATGATGGACCCAGAAACCAACCTTGACACCGCGTTCATTCCGCAGGGCATTGGCGCCGACCTGATCGCCACGCTCGATGACTGGTCGCGCGAGCAGGTCGACGAATGGGGCGTGCGTTCGCATCGATTGGCCGCTGCCGCGCGCGCCGACGGTCGTTTCAAGCGATCGATCGTACCGGTGCACGATGAAATCGGTCTCACCATTCTCGATCACGACGAAACCATCCGTCCGGACGCCTCGCTCGAGGCCATGGGCCAGTTGAAGCCTTCGTTCGAAAAGATGGGTCAGATGGGCTTTGACGCGGTGGCGCTGCGCAAATATCCGCAGGTCGAACGCATCCGGCATGTTCATCACGCAGGCAATTCCTCGGGCATCGTCGATGGCGCGGCACTGGTCCTGATCGGTAACGAATCCGCCGCCCGCACGCTGGGGATCACCCCGCGCGCCAGAATCGTGGCCACTGCGCTGACCGGCACCGACCCCACCATCATGCTTACAGGCCCCATGCCCGCCACCCGCAAGGCGCTCGCAAAGGCGGGCCTCTCGATCGATGACATTGATCTCTTCGAGGTCAACGAAGCATTTGCAGCAGTTCCTCTTCGCTACATGCAGGAACTCGGTGTGCCCGCGGAAAAAATCAATGTGAACGGCGGTTCAATTGCCATGGGCCATCCGCTGGGCGCAACCGGCGCCATGCTGCTCGGCACGCTCATCGACGAACTCGAACGCCGGTCGTTGCGGCGCGGGCTCATCACGCTCTGCGTGGGCGGCGGCATGGGCATTGCCACCATCGTCGAACGCCTCTGACGATCGCCCCGGCCACTGGGCGGTGTCATGCCACCGCCCGCCCGGGGTCGCAACCCTTCGGTCGGATCACCCTCTCAATGCTGCGGTCCAGCGCCTACCATCGCCCTTCGTTCCTGTGCGAAGTGCGACTGTCATGTCCGAGCGTTCCGTTTACCGTCCCATTGTCGCCGAGCGACGCCGTGCTGCGCGCGATGCACATGGTGAGAATCCGCCGGTGGGACCGATCGGAATGTTTGTTTCCACAGACGATGGCCGCCTGAGTCGCTTTGACCCTGTTTTCGCGCGACTGCTCGCACTGCACACCCGCCCGCCAAGTCCCCGGCCACTCACGCTTGGCAGATTGATGGGCACTGCGGCCACGCGGGTGCTTGATCAGGCTCGTCACCGAGCGTTTGCATCGGCTGACTGCGCCCTGTCAGATGGTCGCACGATGCTTCTGCGCGCGCGTCGCTCCGTAGAGGGTATGCGCGGCTGGGTAGAGGATGTGAGCGCGCTCAGACGAACCGAAACCGGGCTGCGGTTTGCCGCCCTCCATGATCCGCTCACCGGGCTGATGAATCGTCGTGGACTGCAACGGCACCTGGCCGACGTCATCGCCCGAAGCGCGGTTTGCCCTGTGAGTCTCGTCTTCATGGATCTTGATGGATTCAAGCCCATCAACGACGTATTCGGACATGCGGCAGGCGACTCTGTCCTGCGACAGTTTTCCACCCGCATGCGCGAACTGCTGCAGCCTGGCGACTTTGCCGCGCGCGTCGGCGGCGATGAATTCGTGGTGGCGCTGAGCGGCCGTTCATCGCT
>CAMBZS010000077.1 GCA_945872335.1 Bordetella parapertussis
GCTCATGATCGAAGCGGCGGGCGGTGAGTTGGACACGCTCGACCAGTGGCGCGCCGGGCGGTTGCGGGAAGCAGCGTTCGCCGAGCGCGCGGGGGTTCCCAACCTGGGGGGGCCGATTCAAGATGGTATCGATGCGATGGGCAACGTTATCGACAAAATGCTCGCCAACGGTGTAGCGGTTATGCTCCCTCAGCGTGATGTGCATGGTGATGACGCCGCGCGCGAACCCGCGAAAACGGTGTGTATCAGCGGCAAACTTCCGAGCGGACGGAAGAAGTCCGACTACGAAGCCCCACTCGCCGCGGTGGGCTTGAAGCTCGTGGATACGGTCACGCGCGAGACCACTTATCTGGTGCTCGCCGACCCGCAGTCGGCGAGCAGCAAGGCCGAGAAGGCGAGAAAGCTCGGGACCGAAGTGATTTCTGAAGAGGCGCTGATCGAGCTGGTTGGCGGTGCTCCGGCGGCCGCCTGAAGAGCCGCTCGCCTGCGCGGGTGGGCGCTCATCTCCTTGCTCAGGCGCTCAGCGGCTCAACCGGTAGGGCTCCTCAAAATCCCGAAAGTCCTGTTCAGCGAGGGCGTCCTGCATCCAGGCGCCGACCGATTCCAGGTTTGTTACCCGGTCCATGTAGGCGCGTACATCGGCTGGCACAGGCAACTGGTAGGTGAGCAGACGCATCACGACCGGGGCATAGTAGGCATCGGCGATGCTGAATTGGCCGAACAACATGGGTCCTTTGAATTGCCTCAGCAGTTCGGACCACATCGTCACGATTCGATTCAGGTCGGCGCGTACCGCGGGCTTGTCGCGCATAGCCAGCGCGCCAACTTCGGGCAAGCGTGCCTCGATGTTCATCGGGCAGGCACTGCGTAATGCCGAGAAGCCGCCATGCATTTCGGCGCAGACACTGCGCGCCCGCGCGCGGGCTGCGACAAGGCTGGGCCAGAGCTGGCGCTCAGGAAACTTTTCGGCCAGATACTCGGCGATGGCCAGCGTATCCCAAATGGCGAGATCTGCATCGATCAATACGGGCACCTGACCGGCTGGGCTGACTTCGGCGATGCGTGTCTTGAACTGCGAGTCAAGAGAAAAACCATCAAAGCGCAGCATGACCTCTTGGAAGTCAATGCCCGACTGCCGCATCACCACCCAGGCGCGCATGGACCAGGAGGAGTAGTTCTTGTTCCCGATAACAAGTTTGAGCATGGTGGCTCCATTGAAAGGGGGCTGACCCGCCCTCAATCTGGAAGGGTATCCCACCAAAACGGAGGCGGCCTGATTCTGCTTTCAGCGGGGCGCCTAAATGGCTAAAATGGCTAATTATTAAAGGGGCTGATCATGCGCGTTTCCGCCACTGAAGCCAAGAATCGATTCGGCAGTCTGTCGGCTCACGCCAAGCTAGAACCGATATTCGTGGAAAAGGCAGGGCAACTTGACACGGTGATTCTTTCCGCCGAGCACTACTACGCGCTGAAAGCCAACCACGACAAGACCAACCGTACCGCCCGCAGGAAGAAATTTGAAGCGGAGTACAGGGAATGGATTGCGGCACAGAACGCCCGCTTTGAAGCGCACGGCATTCCTGGTGCCGATCTGCGTCCGTGGTGACGAGTTCATGGCCCAGTACGATGTATTCGCCAATCCAAGCAGCAGCGCGGCGGACGGCATCCCATATGTAGTGGTCATTCAGAGCGATCTGCTTGATGCGCTGGCAACCAGACTGACGGTGCCGCTTGCAGTGGTCGGCGCCGCGATCAAGGTGCCAACCGCGCTGTGCCCGGTCATTGTCGTCAAGGGTCAACGCATGTATGCACTTGCGCACTACGCCGCCCCGCTGCCTGCGAAGCTGCTCCGCCGTTCCGTGGACAATGTCGCCGCGCAGGGCAGCGTCCTGGTGTCGGCGATGGACGCGGTGCTGTCGGGTCTTTAGGGTTGCCGCCCGCTCACCCCGCGCGCTTACGATATTCAAACGCTTTGTCAAAGCGCCCCAGGATGTATTCGCCGCAGCTCACCTCGGGATACTTCGCAGCAACCCCCGCCGCAGTCACCGGCACAATCGGCGTGTCGTAGTCGGGATCAACGAACACAGCAATCGACAGCCGCTCGCGCCCCGAACTGTTGATCACCCGATGCGGGTTCGACTTGAACACATCATTTGACCAGCGCCCCATCAGGTCGCCTGCGTTGATCACCAGCGTGCCCGGGATGGGGGTGGCGGTGACCCACTCGCCTCCACGCGTTGCAACCTGAAGCCCCCCAACCGGGTCCTGATGCAGGAGCGTGATGACCCCGTAGTCGGTATGCGGCGCCACGCCATATTGCCGGTCACCAAGCTCGGGCGGCTGCGGGGGATAGTAGACCAGCGAGCCACGCGAAATCGGCTTCTCAAAGCGCTGGATGAAGGTGTCGTCGGGGGCGTTCAGGCTCACGGCGAGCGCGCGAAGCAGACGCTTCGCGCAGGCATGCGCCTCATCGAGATAGCGGTTCAAGACGGGTCGCAGCTCGGGCATGAAAGCGGGCCAGCGGTTCGGTCCGATCATGCGGTTTCCTGCCAGAAAGTCGGGGTCATCCTCGCCCACGTCCAGCCCCCAGATGAAGCTTTCCTTGAGGTCCGGGCGCGCGCGGTCGGACATCTTCGCTTCGCCCTGCTTGATGTAGCCGCGATGCCTGCCAACCGGCTCGATCGAGAGCTTGTCTGCGAGCGGCGCCGCGAAAAAGCGTCGGGCCGTGGCGTCGACCTCATCGATCAGCGACTGTGCAATTCCATGCCCGCTCACATAGAAGAAGCCGATCCGCGCGGCCGCTTCGCGCATCTGTTCGCCCACTTCTTCGAGCGTGGCGCGATTCGGGTCGGCCAGTCCGGATACGTCAATGACTGGAATGTCGTCGGCCGATACGACGCGAGCGCTGTGCCGGTTCATTCGTCTTCCTTGTAATAGCCGATCACGTCGCCCTGGGTGGTCACACCCAGGCCATTGAGCAACCGGTTCGAATAGTTGAAATAGGCGCAGACCTGATTGACCTCCAGTATTTCGCCATCGTTGCAGCCGGCCGCATGCAGCGCATCGATATCGGCCTTCTCCATGCGTGCGACGCTGGTGGTGAGCTTGCCGGCATAGCGAAGAAGTTCGAGCTCCTTGCCGTCGAATGCCTGTTCGGGTGCCCGTGCCGAGAGCGCTGCATGAATTGCGTCGGAACGCGCCTTGTCGCGAATCAGACGCCGGGCGTTGGACCAATGATGCGTGAGGCTGTAGGCGCATTCGTTGAGCATGCTCACATAAGACGCCACCACTTCAAGAAACCAGAACGGCAGCGTGTTGTCGGGGTTGTGCAGCACGCTGCGATAAAGGGCCACATGGCCTTCCATCGTGTGCGGTCGCAGGCTGTGCGCCTTCATGACGTTGTCCACGGTGCCGTGTGGCGTTGTCACTTTCTGATAGGCGGAGGCGAGCGATCCCTGCGCCTCTTCAAGGGGAATCATGCGGATCCAGGCGGACATCTGAGGTGCTCCAGGGCTGGGTTGATCAGGGCGAGGTGTTCGCAGCGTGGGCCGAGCGCGCGCGTGGACCCAGTGAATTCAGGCGCACGCTGCGCTCAGTCCGGAAGCGGCATCGGCCGAGGCTGCCGCGCGAACAGGCGCTTCACCATCGGCTCGAAATGCTTGAGCGGCGCACAGTCATAGGCCGGGTCGACCGTCGCCTGGTCGTAACGCGCCACGAAGGTTGCCGCCCACTCGAAGTGCGGATGCCCGCGCCAGCGCTCGCGGGCGTGCTGATCGGCATCCGGATGATGGGGGGCGTGGACATCCTGAAAAATCGCATGCCTGCGCAGCATCCATTCGTTGCGCTCACTGACATAGGCGCCGAGCAGCGCCGCTGCGAACTCGCCGTGCCGTTGCGGGCAAACAATGAAGCCGATGTCATGCAGCAGCGCCACCACCACGTCCTCCTCATCGAGGCCGTCGCGCAGCGCCATGGTGGCGGACTGCAGGCTGTGGCGATAGTTGTTCACCTGATAGCCGAACGTGGTGTCGTGCTCGGAGGCCGCGAGCATGCGAAGCACCTGCCTGGCCTGCTCATCGGCGTAGTAGCGCTTGCGCTGGGTGCCCAGCAGGTCCCAGTCTGCGCGGGTGAAGTCTTCGAGCGCAGTTTTCTCCACGTATTGCCAATCGGGCAGGTAGAGCGGGCTTGCCTTCGGGTGTCCTTTCATTGGGGTGCTCCCACCAGGGCCTGTGCGAGCCAAGCCTCGGTGGCCGGGTGCCAGGGGGCAAGGCCGGTAGCGACGGCCGGATGATCGGCGCTTCGCGCAAGCCAGCCGGCGATCGAGTCGGTCATCGTGAGGGGTTGGCCGAGCGCCTTCAGGAGGCGCACCGCGAGCCGCAGTGTGACGGCAAAGCCGCAGTCGGCAGTGCTGAATGCCTCGCCCGCCATCCAGTGCGCGTCGCCAGATCGCAGCTGCTCGAGTTGTCGCAGCCGCTCTGCGATGGCGGCAGCCAAGGTGGGTAGCGCCTCGCGTCGGGCAGGATCGCGAATCAGCGGAAACAGGGCGCGCACGGCAGGCTCCACCGCCAGATCGTGCACGCGGGCCAGCATTCGGGCCCGCGCGCGGGCGGCGGCATTGCCTGGCAGGAGCGCCGGCCCCTCGAAAGCTTCATCGAGGTATTCGATGATTGCCTCGGATTCGGCCAGCAGGAAACCATCATGGTCGATGGCGGGGATGGTGCCGGTGGGAATGATGGCGCGCCAGGCATCGGATCGGTAACCGTTTGGTGGCGGACGTTCATCGAAGGCAATGCCCTTGGCATGAAGGGCAATCCGCACCTTGGTGCTGAAGGTGGAAACCGGTAGCCCGTAGAGGATCAGCATCTCAACGCTCCGCTTCAAACTCAGCTATATCGTGCACCGCATCCCTCACCGCGGCCGCGAGCAGCGCCTCGCCCTGCTCGCGGGTGGCAAGGAGCGAGTGTGAACCCACCCGGCCATCAGGGAAGGCCGCGCGATGGGTGCTCCGGTCGAAATGATTGTCGCCGCTGTGATCGCGCAGAAACGCGGCGTCGAGCACCGGTGGCGCCTCGAGCGCCTGCTGGGCTCCTTCGCCGCGTGCGCGCTCGCTGGCTGCCGGCTCAACCGCCATCGCGATGGCAATTTCACTGGGGGTGGCGTGAAGGCCTTCGTGTGCGCCGTACCACTCGCGCCGCAGTTGATTCACCTCGGGATACTCCCACCAGCTGCGCAGACGGCAGCGGGCCATCCGGGCGCCCTGCATCCTGGCGCGTTCGAGATAAAAATCCTGAAATGCTGCGCGCGCCACGCCGATGTTCGCGCCATGGCCGTTCAGGCAGTAGATCCGCTCAAACCCCTGATCGGCAAGCGCATGCACCATGTCCAGAATAAGTGCAAGCAGCGTGCTTGCCCGCACCGCGATGGTTCCCGGAAAACCAAGGTTGAACTGCGCGACCGTATGGGCAAGCGTCGGTGCGACGAGCACGCCGGTGCGCTCACCCAGTCGGCCCGCAATGGTCTGCGCGCACAGTGAGTCGGTGCCGATCAGCCCGACCGGTCCGTGCTGCTCGGTGGACCCGATCGGCAGCACGATGGTGCGCGATCGCTCCAGGTACTGCGCCACCTGCGCCGAGGTGCTGAGGGCGAGCTGCATGGTGATGGACTCTTTCGGCGCGCCTTACCGCTGATGACGCGACATCCTGCGCTCGAGCGAGCGCACGCCCCAGGAGGTGAGCAGAATCAGCACCAGATACTCGAGGACCAGCATGGTGTAGATCTCGAGCGGGCGATATTCAGTCACATTGAGTTCATTGGCGCGGCGCGTGAGCTCTTGCAGACCGATGACCGATACCAGCGAACTCATCTTGAGTACGTAGACGAACTGATTGCCAAGCGCAGGAAGAATGGTGCGAATGGCCTGAGGGAAAATCACCAGCCGGAAGGTGTGCCAGCGGGAGAGCCCGAGCGAGCGCGCCGCCTCACTTTGACCGCGCGCGACCGACTGAATGCCCGCGCGGAAGACTTCAGCCTCGAAGGCGGAGTCGGAGAGCGCAAGTGACAGGACGCCTGCCGTGAAGGCGCCGAACTGCAGCCCGGTAATGACCGGCAGACCGTAGTAGACCCAGAGAAGCAGCACCAGAAGCGGAATGGCGCGCAGGCACTCCACATAGACACGCGACGCGCTGCGAAGCAGCCGCGAGGACGACATGCCGGCGAGAGCCATTGAAATGCCGATCAGCACCGACAGCACAATGGCGCAGACCGCGAGCGAGATTGTGAGACCCAGGCCCGCCGCCATGAACTGAATGTTGCCCAGTCCTTTGGCGGAGAGCGGATTGAAGATGTACCAGCCCCAGGTGTAGCTCCCGGAGTTGGATGCGCAGCCTGCCAGCAGAAGTGGCAGGGCCGCGCACAAGGCGAGGGTTACTGCCCGCCGAGCCACTTGGCTTCAAGAGCCTGGAAGAAGCCCTCGGATTTCTTGAGCGCAATCCAGTTGTTGACGTAGGTCGTCCAGACCGCATCGCCCTGGGGCAGGGGGTAGGCAAACGGCCGCTTGTTGCGAAGCTCGGCGCCGCCCACGATCGCCAGATTGGGGAACTGCTTGACGAGCGTGGCAGCTTCCACATTGCTGGTGATGGTGGCCTGCGCGCGGCCGGCGAGCACCTCCTGATAGCCGGTGGCGGGTTTTTCAACCGAGCGCACACGGGCCTGCGGGAAGTGGGTCTTCGCCTGCTCTTCGAACACGGTGCCGAGCAGCACGGCTACCACGGTGCCTGACTGGTTAAGGTCGGCCCAGCTTTTGAATTTGGCCGCGTCGTTTTTCTGAACCAGCGGCACGGTGCCCGCCTCGGTGTAAGGGTCGGAGAAGCCAACGGTCTTGGCGCGCGCCATGTTGAGCGAGGCGCCCGAGAAGATGTCGTAGCGGTTTGCGGTGATGCCGGCAACCAGCGTTGCCCACTCCGCGGGAACCCACTCGATCTTCACGCCCAGGTCTTTCGCGAACTGCTCCATGGCCTCGATGTCGAAGCCACGGTAGCTGTTGGTGGCAGGGTCGCGAATCGACATGGGGTTGAAGTCGCCGGTGGTGCCGACTCGAACCGTGCCACGCTCGAGCACGGTTTGCAGTCGTGATTTACCAGGGGCCTGCGCCTGACTGGCCGCAGTGAACAGGGCAAGGCTGGTCGCGGCAAGGGCGACCAGGATCCGGAAGGCTTTCATCAGACAGTCCTCATCGGTTGAACGGATCGCCCGGATGTTAGCAGCAAACCCTCACCTCGCCAGCGATGCGGGCATCGCGCGCGGGGATGTGCGGCTACACTCGCGACGCGATGCGTTATTCGATCTTCAACCTGATCCGCCAGGCCCTGCGGGGCCATTGCGGCTGGCCGCGGGCCTGGCGCGCTGCAGCGCCTGCGTTGCGCTACGACGCGGTCATCGTGGGCGGTGGCGGCCACGGGCTGGCAAGCGCCTGGCATCTCGCCCGCGACCATGGCCTGCGCGTGGCGGTGCTCGAGCGCGGCTGGATCGGATCCGGGAACACCGGTCGCAACACCACCGTGATCCGGTCAAACTACCTGCGCGAGCAGGCGATCCGTTTTCAGGATGAGAATCTCCGGCTCTGGACCGACCTGTCGGCAAAGCTTGACTTCAACCTCATGGTGAGCCACCGCGGACAGATCGAGCTGCTTCAGACCTGGGGCAAGGTTCGCGATTCGCGCCGGCGCCTTCACACCATGCGGATGGTAGGGGCCGATTACGAACTCCTCAACGCCGACGAGTGCTATCGCCTCCTCCCGCTTCTGAACCGCGCGCCCGACATGCGGCTTCCCATTCTCGGAGGGGCCTGGCAGGGGCGCGCCGGCACTGTGCGTCACGACGCGGTGGCCTGGGGCTATGCGCGGGCTGCAAGCACCGCGGGCGTGGACATTGTCGAGGGCTGCGAGGTGACCGGCATCGATTGCCTTGGCGGATTGGTGAGGGGCGTACGCACGTCGCGCGGCGACATCACCACACCGCTTGTTGGTCTGGCGGTCGCGGGCCACTCCGGACGGCTGGCGGCCATGGCCGGGCTGCGACTCCCCATTGAAACCGTCGCTTTGCAGGCGTTTGTATCCGAGCCGCTCAAGCCCGTGCTCGACATCGTGGTGACTGCACCGGCGCTCGCGGTCTACCTCAGTCAATCCGACAAGGGCGAGCTGGTCATTGGCGGAGGCGCCGACGGGTACGCGTCCTATGCCCAGCGGGGCACGCCACAGGTGGTGCTCGATACCGTGGCCTCGATGATCGAACTGTTTCCGTCCTTTGCGCGCATCAAACTCCTCCGTCAGTGGGCGGGTGCAATTGACCTCTCGGTCGACACCACGCCGATCGTCTCGGACACCCCGGTCAAGGGACTGTTCGTGAGCACGGGCTGGGGCTCGGGCGGCTTCAAGTCAATTCCCGCAGGCGGTCGCAGTTTTGCCAGGCTGATCGCCACTGGCGAGCCCGACCCGTGGATTCGGCCGTTTTCGCTCGAGCGTTTCCTCACCGGGCGGCTCCTGTTTGAAACCGCCAGCGCCTCCAACAGGTTTTAGGGATGCTCAGACTTCACTGCCCCTTTTGCGGCGAGCGTCCTGAAACCGAGTTTCAGTGCGCGGGTGAGGCCACGCGCCGTCCGGACGATCCGGGCGCGCTTGACGAGGCCGCTTGGTCGCATCTCCTTTACCAGCGTGCCAACCCCTCGGGCTGGACCATCGAACTCTGGTGGCATGTGGCCGGATGCCGTCAATGGCTGCGTGTCGAGCGGCACACCCTGACCCACGACATCAGGTCGATCACGGTCGCCGGAGAAGCGCAGTGAGCGCGGGGTTTCGTCTGGCCGAGGGCGGCACCGACATTGACCGTTCGCAGCGGCTGGAATTTCGGTTCGATGATCGAAGGCTCGCGGGTTTTGCCGGCGATACCTTGGCGTCGGCCCTTCTTGCCAACGGTGTGCGCACGGTGGCCCGCAGCTTCAAGCTTCATCGGCGACGCGGCATTCGCGCCGAGGGCTGGGATGATCCGAACGCATTCGTGCAGCTGGTTGAACCTTGGGAGGAGCCCAACCTGCTCGCCACGCGGGCGCCGCTTGCGGCGGGGCTGGTCGCACGCGGCATGCATGGCTGGCCCGGCATCGAATGGGATGTCGGCGTGGTCGCCGACTGGCTCCATGCGTTCCTGCCCGCGGGGTTCTACTACAAAACCTTCAAGTGGCCGGGCTGGGCCTGGCCGCTCTACGAATCCTTGATTCGCCGCGCGGCCGGGTTGGGGCGCGCACCGCGCACGGCGGGGGGGCCGCGGGTTGAGCGACGCCACGTCAAAGCCGATGTGCTGGTGGTGGGAGCTGGCCCCGCCGGGGCGACGGCGGTGGCGCAGCTGCTCGCTGCAGGCTGCTCGGTGGTCTGGGCCGACGATCGCGCCTCGCCCGGCGGAGCGCTGGGTGCAAGCTCCGAGCCCGCCGATCGCGCGGCGCTTGACTCCATTTGGGGGGATGCGGCCCGATGGTCGTCTGCGCCGGGTCTGCGCACGCTCGCAGCCACGACGGTGCTGGCGCTTCATGATCACGGCCTCGCGATGGCACTCGAGCGCGACGGATGGTCGCGCGAGTGCCTGTGGATGATCCGCGTCGATGCAGTCTGCCTCGCCACAGGCGCGTTCGAGCGCGGCCTTGCGTTCGAGGACAACGACCGCCCGGGGGTGATGACCGCTGGCGCAGTGCGCTCGGCGCTGCATCGTTACGCTGTGGCCCCATGTCGGCAGCTGGTGCTTGCCGCGAGCGATCCGTCGGCATGGCCGGTCGCGCTCGAGGCGCACCGCGCGGGCCTCCAGGTGGCCGCGGTCGTATCGCCGCGACTGGCGGCTGCGCCAGCCACGATTCGTGAGGCGATACGCGATCGCGGAATCGCGCTCATCGAAGGGCAGGTGCTTCGCGCGCAGGGTGGTCGGCAGGGGCTTTCCGCGGTCACGGTAAGCACAGGCGGCGCCGCGCGTACGCTTGCCTGCGATGGTCTGGCGATCTCGGGCGGCTGGAACCCCGCGCTTCAGCTTTACGTTCAGGCTGGCGGTATTGCGCGCTACCACGCTGCTAGTGGCGCGCTTCGAGGAGAGCCCGACGATCGAGTTCCGGTACTCGCGGGCGCTGTGGCGGGCGCCTTGTCGACTGAAGCGTGCATGGAAAGCGGCAGGCAAGCGGCGCGCAGGCTTCTTGATCGATTGTCCGGTGTGCGCACACCGGGGTCGTCGGTTGCGCCCGCGCCTATGCAGCAGGCGAGCGACATCAACCTGGACGCGGCCCCGGCGCAGCAGGCTCATGAGACCGGCTCCTCGATGTCTCTGGATGCCACCCGCGTGTTTGTCGATCTCGCAGGCGATGTAACTGCGGCTGACATCGCGCTTGCTTCGCGCGAGGGTTACTCGGCGACCGAATTGCTCAAGCGCTACACCACCTTGGGGATGGGCCCTGATCAGGGACGCTCGGCCGGGGTCGACGGCCTGCTGCATCTGGCCCGGCTGGAAGGTCGTGATCCGTCGTCGCTGCCCCCGACCCGCGCACGGCCGCCCTTCGTACCGGTGGCCTTCGGCACACTGGCCGGATCCGACCCCGGCCCGCTGATCCGGCCCGTCCGTGAAACGCCGATCACCGGCTGGCATCGCGATCATGGCGCGGTGTTTTACGAATCCGGTGCCAATTGGCGCCGGCCGGGCTATTACCCGCACGCGGGTGAATCGATGGACGATGCGGTACGCCGCGAATGCCGTGCGGTTCGCCGGGCGGTGGGGGTCTACGACAGTTCGCCGCTCGGTAAATTCGAAATCGGTGGCCCGGATGCTGCGGTCTTTCTCGAGCGCGTCCTCGCGTGTCGGGTCAGCGACCTGCAGCCAGGCCGCGGCCGCTACGCGCTCGCGCTTCGAGAAGACGGTCGTATCTTCGATGACGGCACCGTGTTCCGGCTGGACGACAGGCGCTATTGGCTGAGCAGCACCGCTGGCAACGCCGACGCGATGGCGGGCTGGCTCGAGTACGCGCGCCAGTGGCTGTTCAAGGGATCGTTACGGGTCCTGATCGAGCCCGTCGGATCGCATTGGGCTGACATTGTGGTGTGCGGGCCGCAGTCGCGCGATCTGCTCGCTCGACTGGTGGCGCCCGAGGCGCGCGCCGATCTCGCCCGTGAGTCATTTGCCGTCATGCGCTGGCGGCCCATAAAGGTGGCGGGCATCGAGGCGCGCGTGTTCCGCGTGAGCTTTACCGGTGAGCTCAGCTTCGAACTCTGCGTGCCGGCTTCGCGCGGGCTTGCACTCTGGGAGGCGGTCATGGCGGCCGGTGCCGACCTGGGTATCGAGCCGGTGGGGTCGGAGGCCAACCATGTGTTGCGGGTTGAAAAGGGTTTCATCTCGCTTGGGCACGAAGTGGACGGAGACACGAACGCCGATGATCTTGGTCTGGGCTGGGGCGTGCACTGGGACAAGCCTGACTTCATCGGACGGCGTTCGCTGGTGCGTGATCGGGCGCAGCCCGCTGGGCGCAGGCATCTGGTCGGGCTGGAGTGCGTCGATGGGGGGCTGCCCTTTGAAGAAGGTGCGCAGCTGCTGAGCGGCGATGCGGTGCTGCTTGCGGGTCAGTGCCAGTCGATCGGACTGGTGACCGCCAGCGTGAGCAGCGAGGCACTGGGCCGGCCGATTGCGCTCGCCTTGCTCGAAGCGGGGCGCTCGAGGATGGGCGAGATGGTGCAAGTCACCCAGACGCAACCGCTGCGCGCGCCTGGGCAGGGGCCGAGCGCTGGTGCAACGGGCGACGCGGTGCGGCCCGGTGAACCGGTGAAGGGCCTGAGCCTTCGCGCCGCGCGGGTGGTGGCGCCGATCTTCTTTGATCCCAAGGGCGGGAGGATGCGTGGCTGAATCGCCTGAGGCGCTCTGGCTCGAGCGGGTCCCGCCCAGGGCCCTGATCTCGGTTCGTCTGGCCTGCGCTCCCGACAGTGGCTGGGTGGGCGAGGCACTGGGTGTTGAATGGCGGTCCCAGCCGCTGACACTCCATCATGCAAAGGGGTGGCGGTGGTGGTCCACTTCTCCGGGCGTCTGGCTGATTGAGGGTGCCGCGGAAGAAGAAGCGAGTCTTTATCGCTTGCTCGAGCCACCCGGCGCAGCCCGCCTCGCGCTGGTGACCGTGGTGAGCGACGCGTGGGGGACTCTACGCTTGAGCGGGTCAGCCCCGGCCCTCGCCGATCTGTTCGCACGCGCGGGACCTACAGGCTCGGAGGCTCTGACAGGCCGCTGCGTGGCGACCCGGCTGGGCGCCTTCGCAGTCACGCTGTATGAGCCGCCGTCTGTGGGGGAGCATCAAGCGGTCGCCTGTCGGCAGATTGAACTGCGCGTGGAGCGGCCGCTGCTCGGGTCGCTTGAGCAGTGGCTGATCCGGCTTGGTGCGCAGCGGGCTCGCTGAGGGGGCGCAGGGGCTCGCAGAGGGGCTCGCTGAGCGGGCGCTACAGGAGGGCAGAAGCGCGTTCAGCGGGCTTACGCGGCCGCGTCGGGCTCGGCAGCGACGCGTTTCCTGATGGGACGGATGGCGCGCCGCGTGGGATCGCGACGAGCGTCATCGGTGGAAGCTTCACCCGTCGACGGGGCCTTTGCCGCTGCACCTGAAGATGCCGCACCCGAGGCCGCAGCCGCCTCGGCCGCCACCACATGCCGGTGGAGGAGGGCAATCAGCCCGGAAAACACCTTGGGCGTGCCCGCCACGATCTGCTCGGAAAACAGGTAATCGCCCTCGGCGCCGAAGTTGCCGACCATCCCGCCTGCCTCGGTGATGAGCAGGCTGCCGGCCGCCGCATCCCAGGGCGCGAGGCCCAGTTCGAAGAACCCGTCGAGGCGACCGGCGGCAACGTAGGCGAGATCGAGTGCCGCAGCCCCGGGGCGGCGCAGCCCCGCGGCGCGCTCCATCACGACCCGCATCATCGCAAGGTAACCATCGAGCATGTCGAGCTTTCGGAAAGGAAAGCCGGTCCCGATCAGAGATTCTTCAATCCGGATGCGTTTCGAGACCCGGATTCGCCGGCCATTGAGATAGGCACCGCGACCGCGCGATGCGGTGAAGAGCTCATCTCGCGACGGGTCGTATACCACTGCCTGGGTGACCACACCTTTCTGCATGAGCGCGATAGACACGGCGTATTGCGGAAAGCCGTGAATGAAGTTGGTGGTGCCATCAAGGGGGTCGATGATCCAGATGTGTTCGGCCTCGCGGGGATGACCCGCAGGGCCTTTTGGATCGTGGCCCGATTCTTCGGCGAGGATAGAATGGTTCGGGTACGCGGTACGCAGCACCTCGATAATGGCCTCTTCCGAAGCGCGATCCACTTCGGTGACGAAGTCATTGCGCTGTTTGCGGGCCACCGCCAGCGTGTCGAGGTCGAGGCTGGCCCGGTTGATGATACGGCCGGCCTGCCGAGCGGCCCGGACCGCTGTGTTGAGCATCGGATGCATGAAAGCGTCCTGAAATCCGTCATTTTAAGGGAAGCCGATGCACGGGCTGCAGTTCGATCCACCGGAAGCGTTTTCAAGAATCCGTTTCGTGCTGGTTCAGCCCAGTCATCCGGGCAATGTCGGGGCCACCGCCCGCGCCATGCGGGTCATGGGGCTGGAGCAGCTGGTGCTCGTCGATCCGCGCTTTCCCGACGTACTTTCGCACCCGGACGCCATCGCCTTTGCGAGCAACGCCACCGGGGTGCTGGCGCGCGCTCGGGTGTATGCCACCCTGGAAGAAGCGCTTGCGCCGGTGTCCTTCGCGGTGGCGGTGAGTGCGTCGTCGCGCGAATTTGGCGCTACGCCGCAGGCGCCTTCCGCCGCTGCGCGCGAAGCCCTGCGCGAACTGTCGATCGATGCCGTGCATCAGGTGGCCTTCGTCTTTGGTCCCGAGCGGACCGGGCTTTCCATTGAATCGGTGGGCCGCTGTCAGGCGGTTACGTCGATCCCAACCGCGCCCGGCTATGGTTCGCTCAACCTTGCGCAGGCCGTTCAGGTGATGGCCTACACACTCTCCTGCGAGCTCTCCTCGCCCATCGAGCCCGATTTGCCGTGGCAAGGGCGCCTCGCCACCCATGAAGCGGTGGAGCGGGTCTTCGAGCACCTGGAGCGCTCCATGGTGGCGATCGGCTTCATCGACCCCCGGCATCCGAAGAAGCTCATGCCAAGGCTCAGGCGGCTGTTGTCGCGCACTCGGCTCGAGGTGGAGGAAGTCGATATCCTGCGCGGCATTTGCACCCAGATCGACCGACAGGCGGCGCTTCTCGACAAGGCGCGCCGGCAACCCTGAGCGAGCAAGGTTTCCCGACAGCGCCTACACTCAGCGCCCTTGAGCGGGTCGGAGCTGCCGAGCGGCGGCCGTCCCGAAGCTGACCTGGCCCGGAGTGCACTGATCATGTTCGAGCGACTGCGCGACGATATCGCAGCGGTAAGGGAGCGCGACCCAGCCGCGCGTTCAACGCTCGAGGTGTGCCTGTGTTACCCCGGGATTCATGCGCTCGCGTTCCACCGCCTCGCCAACCGTCTGTGGCGGGCGCGCTGGACCACCGCGGCGCGCTGGGTTTCGCATCTGAGCCGTTTTCTGACCGGAATCGAGATTCATCCGGGCGCGACCATCGGGCGGCGAGTGTTCATCGATCATGGCATGGGCGTGGTCATCGGCGAGACCGCCGATATTGGCGATGATTGCACGATCTACCAGGGCGTCACGCTGGGCGGTACGTCGCTGGTACGCGGATCAAAGCGCCATCCCACGCTCGCTGCCGGTGTGGTGGTGGGTGCAGGCGCCAAAGTACTGGGGCCTTTCACCGTGGGCGAGGGCGCACGCATTGGCTCGAATTCGGTGGTGGTGAAGGAGGTGCCCCCCGGCGCCACCGCGGTGGGCATTCCGGCTCGGGTGATCGAGAGCGAGGAAGCTCAGCGCCGCGAGGCCCAGGCTGCGAAGATGGGCTTCTCCGCCTATGCAGTGACGCAGTCGGCCGATGATCCGCTGGTGATTGCGTTGCACCGGCTGATCGATCATGTCGCGGAGCAGGACAGGCAGATCGAGGCGCTTCAGCAGGCGCTTGGGCGGGTGGGTGCCGAGGTGGAGCGATCGGGGGCGCACCCGCTTGATGTGAGGTCGCTCAATCGGATGGTGGAGTGAGCGTTAGGGGCCGATCCTGTGATTGGGTCAGGAGCAATCTTGGTGACAGGGCTGCGCTGCTAATTGGCTCATTTCCCCAGGCGAAATCGCCGTGAAGATTCTGTTGGTTGAAGACGAAGTGCGTATCGCCGAACTGATCGTCCGGGGGTTCGAGACCGCAGGTCATCAGGTCAGTCACTCCCTAGACGGAGAGTCAGCGATCGAGCGCCTGGCGGCCGATCGCTACGACATCATGATCCTCGATCTCATGCTTCCCGGGATCGATGGTATCGATGTGCTTCGCGAAGTTCGTGCGGCAAAGTTGGAAACAGCAGTGATCATTCTGAGTGCAAAAGCCGAACTGGGTCACCGGCTAGAGGGCTTCGAACTCGGCGCCGACGACTACGTCCCAAAACCTTTCTATCTTGAAGAACTCGTCGCACGGGCCCAGGTTGTTGCGGCCCGACGCAGCTATGCGCCCGCAAACAATAAGGCAATTCAAGTGGGGGGGCTGACTCTCGACCTTCTCAAGCGTTCGGTTCATTGGGACACCGGTTCCGCTGTCTTGACCCCGAGGGAGCTCGATCTGCTTGCAATGTTCATGCGGTCGCCGGGACACATTTTTTCGAGACAGCAGCTTCTTCGCGAAGTTTGGAATATTGGTTTTGATCCCAACACCAACGTCGTTGATGTCTGTCTGCAACGCCTTAAACGCAAGATCGATTTTGTCAGCCTGCCCAGCGGCGTTTCCATTGAGTCAATCCGCGGTGTCGGCTATCGACTGAGGTTGCGACTTGCCGATGATTAAATCGCTCAGAATTCATGTCTTTTTTCATATTCTCGTTGCGGCAATAGCGATTGTTTATGCCAGTCGACTGATCGGGCAATACATGCTCACCGAGCAGTTGACCGAACGTTTGAAGCAGGAAATGGCGCTGACTGTTTTTCG
>CAMBZS010000078.1 GCA_945872335.1 Bordetella parapertussis
TGGCTGCGGCCGGCCTGTGGGTGGGCTTCGGCGTCGCGCCCACCGATTACCAGCAGGGCGAGGCCTACCGGATCATCTTCATCCATGTGCCGGCGGCCTGGATGGCCATGTTCATCTACGTCGTGATCGCGTTCTGGTCGGTGTTTTCGCTGGCGCTCAACGCCCGACTGCCTTCCATGATGGCGCAGGCGCTCGCCCCGACCGGCGCCCTGTTTGCGTTCATCGCGCTCTGGACTGGCGCCTTCTGGGGACGGCCCACGTGGGGCACCTACTGGGTCTGGGACGCTCGGCTCACCTCGACCCTGGTGCTGCTGTTCCTGTACCTGGGCCTGATCGCGCTGCGCTCGGGCATTGATGATCCTCGACGCGCAGACCGCGCCTGCGCGCTGCTCGCGCTAGTCGGCGTGGTCAATGTTCCGATCATCTATTTTTCGGTGCGCTGGTGGAACACGCTCCATCAGGGCGCCACCATCTCGATGAGCGCAGCACCCAAAATGGCGCAGACCATGCTCACCGCCATGCTGCTCATGACCTTCTCTGCCTGGGCCTACGCGATTGCCACGGCCTTTCACCGCGTGCGCACCGTCATCATCGAGCGCGAGGCGCTGAGCGACTGGGTCGGCCAAATCGTCGATCCGTCCATGCCGGGGCAACCGGACACCGCACACGCCGAGCGTCGGCCATGAGCGAGTGGCTGGCCATGGGCGGACACGGCTTCTTCATCTGGAGTTCCTACGGCATGCTGGCGCTCGCGCTGGTCGTTGAAATCATGGTTCTGCGTCGCTCACGGCGAAGCGCCTCCGAACGGGTGCGCGCCATGCGTGCCGACGCCAGACAGCCATGAAGCCGCGTCATCGCCGCCTCGCCTGGATTCTTGTCGGGCTGCTCGCGCTGTCGGTGGCCACCGCCCTGGTGCTCAATGCTTTTCGCAGCAACCTGGTGTTTTTCTTCACGCCCAGCGAAGTGGCGCAGGGGAAGGCGCCCAGCGGCCGCGTGTTCCGGATTGGCGGACTGGTGGGCGAGGGCAGTGTCCAGCGCGACGGCACCACGGTGCGTTTCACTGTGACCGACAACGTCCAGACCATCAACGTGAGCTACACCGGTATTCTTCCCGACCTGTTCAAGGAAGGGCGAGGGGTGGTCGCCCAGGGACTCATCCAGTCCGACGGCAGTTTCCTCGCGCGCGAGGTGCTGGCCAAACACGACGAAAACTACATGCCACCCGAAGCCGCGGAAGCGCTGAAGCGGGCTGGCCATCCGGTGGGTGCACCTGAACAGTTCAAGCAGAAGCCAGCCAAACCATGATTGCAGAAGTCGGACATTTCGCGCTCACGCTCGCGCTCGCGCTTTCGCTGGTACTGGCCATCCTGCCCATGACGGGCAGCTTCCTGCCGGCCGGTCCCACCGCGCGCGCCTTCACCGACACAGCCCGGCCGATCGCGTTCGTGTTGTTCGCCCTGGTGCTGCTTGCCTTCATCTGCCTGGGCATGCTCTTTCTCGGCAACGACTTCACGGTATCGCTGGTGGCCACGCATTCGAACCTCTCGCTTCCGGTAGCCTACCGGGTCGCCGCCACCTGGGGCTCTCATGAAGGTTCCATGCTGCTCTGGGTGCTGATGCTTGCTGGCTGGACGGCGGCGGTCGCTGCATTTTCTGCATCGTTGCCGGCCGCGCTGCGGGTCAGGATCCTGTCGGTGCTGGGCGCAATCACCACCGGCTTTCTCCTCTTTCTGCTGTTCACCTCCAATCCCTTCGAACGGATGATCCCGCCGCCCGCAGACGGCCGTGACCTGAACCCGCTTCTTCAGGATCCTGGCATGGTGTTTCATCCGCCCCTCCTCTACATGGGCTACGTGGGGCTATCGGTGGCCTTCGCATTCGCGGTCGCGGGCCTGATCGGCGGGCGCTTCGATGCGGCCTGGGCTCGCTGGGCTCGGCCCTGGACCACGGTAGCGTGGGCATTCCTCACGCTGGGTATCGCGCTGGGTTCGTTCTGGGCCTACTACGAACTCGGCTGGGGAGGCTGGTGGTTCTGGGATCCGGTTGAAAACGCCTCGTTCATGCCGTGGCTGGTCGCCACCGCGCTGATTCATTCACTCGCGGTCACAGAGAAGCGGGGCGCCTTCCGCAGCTGGACAGTCCTGCTTGCAATTCTCGGTTTCAGCCTCAGCCTGCTCGGCACCTTCCTGGTCCGTTCGGGCGTGCTCACATCGGTCCATGCGTTTGCCACCGACCCCACCCGCGGCGTCTTCATTCTGGTGTTCCTTGTCCTCGTGATCGGTGGGTCGCTCCTGCTCTATGCCTGGCGCGCACCCGCACTCGGTTCAGGCAGTGGCTTTGCGCTCGTTTCGCGCGAGTCAATGCTGCTGGCCAACAACGTCGTCCTGATGGTGGCCATGGCTGCGGTGCTGCTCGGCACGCTCTACCCGCTCGCACTCGACACCCTGGGCATGGGAAAGATCTCGGTCGGCCCCCCCTATTTCGAAGCCGTCTTCTACCCGCTCATGGCCCCCGCCATGTTTCTGATGGTGATCGGACCGCTTGCGCGCTGGAAGCAGGCGCCGCTGCCTGACATCGCCCGGCGCCTGCGCTGGGCTCTCGCGGTTGCCATCGCTGCGGCACTGCTGCAACCACTCACCACCGACGCGGGCTTTCGCCCGATTGCCGCAAGTGGTCTTGCCTTCGGACTGTGGATCGCAGCCGGGGTGTCGATCGCAGCGCTCGAGATGCTGCGTGATTCGAACGGCAGGCTCCGGCTGTCACGCGCGCAACTGCATCCTGCATCGGTGTGGGGCATGCAACTCGCCCATCTGGGCGTGGCGGTGTTCGTTATTGGCGTCACCCTGGTAAAGAGCAGCGAAAGCGAGCGGGAGCTAAAACTCGCGCCTGGCCAGTCGGTTGAGGTGGGCGGCTGGCGGGTCGATTTCAAGGATCTGCGAACCGTCACGGGCCCGAACTACGACGCCATGCGAGGGCGCTTCGAGCTTAGGCGCGCCTCCGACGCGGCCTCGGCACCCGCGCGAGCGGTGATGCTTCCTGAAAAGCGTGTCTATCGCGCGCAGCGCATGCCCATGACCGAAGCGGCCATCGATCGTAGCCTCTGGCGGGACGTCTACATCTCGATGGGTGAACCCTTGAGCGGCAATGACTGGGCAATCCGGGTTCATGTGAAGCCTTTCGTCAACTGGATCTGGCTCGGCTGCGTATTGATGGCGCTTGGCGGGTTCGTGGCAATCGCCGATCGACGCTATCGGCGAAGGCTCGCGGCCGACGACGCCGCGCGCGTCACGCGAGCCGCCGAATCAGTAATCCCGCCCGCGGCGCCGATCGCGGGTGACCTCGCCGCGCGCTGACCCTCCCGTTCTCCAGACAGCCACGCCTCGCCGATTGCCACCCATGAAGACACTGCGACTGTTGATTCCGGTTGCTATTTTTGCGCTGATCGGATGGTTTCTTCTGAAGGGCCTCGATCGCGACCCGCGGCTGGTTCCATCGCCCCTCATCGGCAAGCCCGCCCCCGCTTTTACCCTGCCCGTTCTCGGGGCCGAGGTCAGCTGGGCGCCCGCGGAGATGAGGGGCAAGGTATGGCTCCTGAATGTCTGGGCCTCATGGTGTGCGGCCTGTCAGGTCGAGCATCCGCTCCTCAATGATCTGGCCCGCGACAAGGTCGTCCCGATTGTGGGTTTTGCCTGGAAGGACAAACGAGACGACTCAGTCGCCTGGCTCAAGCGGCACGGTAACCCCTACGCGGTAGTGATCAGCGATTTCGACGGCCGCGCTGCCATTGACTGGGGCGTCTACGGCGCGCCCGAGACCTTCCTGATCGATCGCGACGGCATCATTCGCTACAAACAGGTGGGGCCGTTCACACCCGAGATCATTCGCGACGAACTCATGCCGTGGCTCAGGCGGCTTGGCAGCCACTGAGCCTCGCCAGCCTCCCAAAACCCTCAGCTTCCGTCCCTGCGCAATGCCTGCAGGTATCTCGCGGTGGCAACCGCCTGCTCGGCGACATGCCGCTGATCGGTTGGCGGCAGGGGGTTAAGTTCCACTGCGATACGCTGGGCGAGATCGGGCAGCGTATCGGATGTGCGGCCAAGCAACCCCTGCAACGAGCAGCCGTAGACCTTCGCGAACTGGCGCAGCCGGATGAGCGTGGGCGCGATGACGCCCGTTTCAATTCGGCTCACGGTTTCTGGCTCGATTCCGATTCGTTCGGCAACCTGCTGCTGTGACAATCCGCAGCGGCGACGCTCTTCAACAAGCGCTCGCCCAACGCCTTTGAGAAAAGCGAGTGGGTCGTCCGGGTCACGCTCGGGCTCGGACTCAGTGGGCAGCGGATCGATGACTGAGGTTTTCCGTCTTGACATGACGTTAATCGAAATGTTTGACAACTAGCGTAGTGCGTAAGGTATCCTCGAATGAATGACTTTTCGAGTATTATTTGACTAATAGAGAAACTCTCGCGGTTGTTTCTGTTGCTGCGCCATTCATCAGTATTTCTCTGACTTTTCAACGTGTCCGATCTCCTGCTACTCGAAATCGCGATGTACCGCTCCTGGATCATTGAACAGCGCGGATACGACCTGGCCAACACCGAGGTTGAGGAGCTGCTGGGCGCAACGCACGCGAGCGCGCGTCTCGGCATGGAAACCGCCAGGCTGATCGAACTGCTGGATGCGAGCATGCAACCCGAGCAGCGTGCGACGCTGCGCAGCCTGCGCGCAAAGACCCGATTCGATGAGCGTCTGAAACGTCGGCCAACCGATCACAACGGCCCGGACATCGCCTGACTGTGCGAGACTCGCGCCTCAAGGCTTAACCGTCGGTCCAGACCATGTCGGCTTCTCCCCCACTGCCAGCGCCGGGTGCCCAGGCGCAGGAAACCGCTTCCCCCGAGCGTCTCAAGCGCCTGTCCGAGGAGTTGCGTTGTCTCGTCTGTCAGAACCAGACGCTTGCCGACTCCAACGCCGATCTGGCGGTGGACCTCAAGCGACAGATCGAAACCCTGCTCGCACAGGGGCAGACCGACAACCAGATCCGGGACTACATGGTGGCGCGTTATGGCGACTTTGTACTGTACCGACCGCCGCTGCAGAGCAACACCTTGCTGCTGTGGATCGGTCCGTTCGCGATGCTGGCAGGCGGTGGCCTGCTGTGGTGGCTGATACAGCGCCGCAACCGGCTCAACCGCCCAGCGGCCGGGCCGTCCGCGCCCACGGTATCCGGTGCGGCGGCGCAAGCCCCCGAGGCGATGGCCCGCGCTCGCGCACTACTGGATCGCTGACGCTTGACCCGCACGCCGTGCGTCAAACCGGCGCATGGCGAGGCCCACAAAAGCCACGACCCCCGCGCAGACGCTGATTGCCACCCAGGTGAGCGACCAGTCGCCATGCCGCTGCGCGAGCAGCGCAATCAACGGCAGAGACAGCGCCTGCCCGATGCCCGAGCCTTGCTGCATCCAGCCCACCGTTGTCGAGACGGCTCGCGGATCAGGCGCATAGGAGGGCACGGTGGCAAACAGCACGCCCGGGACTAGACCGCTTACGATCGACAGCGTGAGGGCTGCCGCATAACGCAGTCCGAAGGGAAAGGTGCTGCCGTAAATCAACCAGGACATCATGGCGATCACGCAAGCCGCAGTGATCAGCAGCGTGGATCGTTGGACGCCGCGCTGCAGCAGGTGTCCCGACGCCAGGTTGCCCAGGGCGTTGCCAAGGACCGCGACGGCGGTGAGCGCCCCTCCCGCGCGCGGGTCAATTCCCGCCTCGCGATACACCGTGGGGAGAAAGCTGAACGCCCCGAGAAACTGGGCAGCATAAAAAAGAAAACCTACCGCCAGCAACCAGGGGCCGGGCGCGGCGAGCGTGAGCGCCATCAGGCCGGCGAGCGACACCTTGGGCCGCGCAGACTGCGCGGCCTCCTGCTCGCTTCGCGGGTGGGCACGCGCGATCAGGAGCGCCCAGCCAAGCGCGCAGACCGACGTGGCGACCCAGGCGCTTCGCCAGCCCAGAGCGCTGATCAGCCACGGGGTTGCAATCAGCATGAGGCTCATGCCGATAGGCATGTAGGCACCCCAGCCGCCCAGCCAACCGCGAAGACGTTCGGGCGGCACGCAGCGGCTCAGCATCGCCGGTCCGGGCAACACGGCAAGCAGCATCCCCACGCTCTCGATCACCCGGCTTGCGAACATCAGCTCGGCGCGATGCGCGAGCGCGCCGACCAGTCCGGCCACGCCCACCAGCATGAGGCCGCTCAGCATGGTTCGACGGTGGCCGAATCGATCGGCAATCGATCCGCCCGCAATGCCGAAGCATGCTCCGGCAAACATGAGAAGCGAGGTCAACCAGCTCACCTCGACCAGCGTGAACCCGAATTCGGCTCGAAGCTCCGCGAGGGCGGGTGGCAGCTTGCCGAAATTCAGCGCGACAATGACGCCAGCGCCAACCGTTATGGCTGCCCGGAGCTCAGCTCGCAAGTCGGGTGGCAGCAGCGTCGATCAACGCCCGCAGCTCATCGTAGGACTCTGTGACCGGGAACTGCGGAAACTGGGCGACGATCGCGGCGGGGGGATGGAAAAAGAAGCCGGCATCGGCCGCGCCCAGCATCGCGGTGTCGTTGTAGGAGTCACCGGCTGCCATCACCTGAAAATTGAGCGCTTTCAGTGCATTGACGGCCGCCCGCTTCTGGTCGGGCATGCGAAGCCGCCAGCCGCGCACAAAGCCCTCGGCATCGATCTGAAGGCGATGGCACAAGAGCGACGGCCAGCCAAGCTGGCGCATCAGCGGGCTCGCGAATTCGTAAAAAGTATCCGACAGGATGAACACCTGATAACGCTCGCGCAGCCCGTCAAGAAACGCGCGCGCACCCGCCATGGGCCCCATGCCTTCAATGACCCGTTGAATGTCGGCGAGCTTCAAGCCGTGGCGTTCCAGGAGACCCAGGCGAAAGCCCATGAGCTTGTCGTAATCCGGCTCATCGCGCGTGGTGCGGGACAATTCGGCAATACCGGTCCGCCGCGAGAATTCAATCCAGATTTCCGGGACCAGGACACCTTCGAGATCGAGACAGACCACCTGCACGGGCACGCTCCGATAAAGCGCCGACCGAAGGGGTTCCGGTCGGCAAGCCGCGAATTATAGGGATCCGCGAGCGGCACCGGGGCCGCCGGGGCTCAGCGTTGCTCGAAGATCCCTAGCTTGCGATGCACGGGCGATTCGTCGGCCATGGCAATGAAAGCAGGCGCCTTCGACGACCGGTTCTGCAGCTTGAGCGTGGTCCAGCCGGGCACACACGCCGTATCGGACTGCGTCAGATCGAGCGTGCTCTCGCCCACCAGCGCCTGCGCATCGCCTTCGACCATGTGCAGCATGCGCGCGGCCGACATGCGCGGCAGCGATGTTTCCTCGCCGGGGCGCAGCATCAGCACCGAAAAAGAAATGGTGTTGAGGCAGTCAGCACCGGTTTCGGGGTTGACGTAGGCCAACAGCACGGGTTCGCGCGAAGGCAGGTTGGTGGCGAGCGCCCCGAGTGCAGCACGGGTTCGCGCCCACGGGTAGCGCAGCAGCGGATAGTCGGCGCTTGAGCGCACGCCATCACGGATCGGCGCGAGCCCGCCCGAGGCATAGGTCCAGGCGGGCTTCGAGGCTTTCTGGGTTTTGCCGTCAATGTGATAAGAGCAGTCGATTGCAACCATTAGCGGTACGTCGAGCACATCGAGCCAGATCATCGGCCCAGGCCCCTTGTGGCGATGCTCGTGCCACTGCCAGGTGGGGGTGAGGATGAGATCACCCGGTTCCATGGGGCAGCTTTCGCCGCCCACGATCGTGACCCCACCGGTGCCTTCCACCACAAAGCGGGCAGCGTTGGGCGTATGCTTGTGATTGGGCGCATTCTCTCCAGGCAACACCAATTGCATGCCCAGATAAATGCAGGCCGACGCCTGCAACGCCTCCAGCCCGCGCCCGGGGTTGGCGAGCACCAGAACCCGCCGCTCGGCCTTTTCCATGGGGGTGAGGTCGCCTGCACGCATCAGAAGCGGCCGAATGTCGCTCCAGGCCCAGCGACACACCTGCGTGGCGGTACGGGGTTGCGTCGGCGGTAGCAGCGCACGCAGGCTGGGCCAGAGTGGAACCAGGTTCCTGGCCCGCAAAGCGTCGAGATATTCGCCAGGCAGTTCGTCCAGCGTTCCAAGCGGCTTCATAATCCGACTTCCCCCTGTTTGATTGTCCCGCTATTTTCCAGAAAGCCCGGCTTTCATCAAATTTGGAGTCGGAATCCCCGGACCATGCAACTGCTCACCAGCCTGCTGTTACTGATCGTCGTCGCTCGGCTTCTCGGACATCTGTTCACGCGTTGGGGGCAGCCGGCGATCGTCGGCGAAATGCTGGCCGGAGTGGTGCTCGGCCCCTCTGTGCTCAATCTGATCCAACCCAACGACGCGCTGTCGGGCATCGCCCAGTTGGCGGTTTTCCTCGTGGTGTTATCTGCGGGTATCGAGATGGACTTCCAGCGCGTGGTGTCAGCCATGCGGGGCCGCGGTCTGATGGTGGCCCTGCTGGGTTTTGCACTACCGTTCATCGGCGGCGTGCTGGTTGCGTGGGGCTACGACCTCGACCCGATGCGAACCGTCTTCATGGGGCTCTGCATCGCCATCACCGCACTGCCAGTGGCCGCCCGGATGTTGTCAGACATGGGGTTGATCGATACCCCGATTGCCCGATACGCGATCGCCACCGCGGTGCTTAACGACGTGGTGGCATTGTTCATCCTCGGCATCGTACTGGCCCTGCCTGCCGATTCCAGTGCGAACGACTTGCTGCGCAGCGGCCTCACAGCCTGCGCGAAGCTGCTCGGACTGCTCGCCCTGGTGGCAAGCGTCAACCTGCTGATCCGACGGCTAGAGGGGCGTGGCATCAACCTGTCGAGCATCAGCGAACGACTGATCGGCACCTTCGGCGCCGAGGCCTTGTTCGGCATGGTGGCGGTGTTTGTGCTGTTTTTCGGCATGGTGAGTGAAAACCTTGGTTTCCACTTCGTGATCGGCGCTTTCTTTGGAGCGCTTTTACTCGACCGACGGCAGTTCGCGCCCGAGCGTTTCGAAGACCTCAAGCGAACGCTCGCCTCGGTGACCGCAGGCTTTTTGTCACCGATTTTCTTCGCTGACCTGGGCCTTGACTTCACCTTCCGTTCGTTCGGCCAGATCGACTTCATGGTGGTCGTGCTGCTGGTATCGATTGCCACCAAGCTGATTGCTGGTTGGTGGGGCGGGCGGCTGATCGGCATGCCCCACCGCGAAGCCTTTGCGCTGGGCGCCGTGCTGAACGGGCGAGGTGTCATGGAACTGGTGGTCGCAACCATCGCCTACGACCGAGGGTTCATCGGGCCAACCATGTTTTCGGTGCTGGTGCTGATGGGCGTGGTCACCACGGTGCTGAGCCCCATCCTCCTGAACGCTGCGCTGGGGCGCGAGGCACGCGAACGCTATGCCCGCGCAAACGCCGTCGCCCACCCGGCCGCCAACGCCCCCCCTCAGGACAGGTAGTCGGCCCGCAAGGCGCGCCGCCAGTCGCCGCCCTGGCCGGGCGAAAGCGCACCGATCCGCTCGAGACCACGTTGCATGGTGACCATACCGGTTTCATCAAAGCTGCCGTCGCTCCAGAAACCGCTGCCTGCGAGCAGGCGCTCCACGATGGCAAGCGCAGCCGCGGGGTCTACACCGTAGTGCCCAGTGATCACCAGCGCACCCTGCCCCGGCTCGTCGCGGATGGCCAGCACGGCGCGGCGGCGCGCTGCAATGATGCCGCGCAGCGTCGCGCCATGCCGAAGCATCCAGTCGCTGCGCACCACGCCGACCGTTTGAACGCAGGGCCCCAGCACCTCGTCGGCGCTCCATACCGGGCGCAGCCAGTCGCGCTCGCGGGTAAAGAGCGGCTCGGCCACCATCGCCACGTCGACCGTCCCGTCGCGAAGCGCGGCGAGCTTCTGACGGACCGGCCCCACGATCTTGCGCTCTACACGCGAAGCGAGCCCAACCGAATCGATCATGGCGCGGCTCACCATGTCGCTCAGCGTGCCGGGCGCGGTGTAGCCCACCTTGCGGCCAGCCAGGTCGCGCGGGGAACCAATGGCGGATTCGCCGCGCCGCACCACCCACAACTGATCCGACACTGTCTGCACACCGCCGTGAACGATGGACAGTTCAATGCCCTGCCCAATGGCCGCTATGGCGGCCGGCAGACTGACCTCACCATAGGGCACCTCCGCGGCCAGCGCATTGCGAAGCGTTGCCCCGCCTTCGGACGAGCCGATGAACCCCCTCACACCGATGCCCGCCATCTCGCCGAACCAGCCACGTTCGCGGGCGAGCAAAAACGGGACGGCATGCAGCCGGTTGGCGATCTGCGCCACCGTGAGATCGTGCTGGCGCGCCTGCGCCGCACGGTGAAACGATGCAACACCTGCGAGCGCCGCCGCGGTCATCCATCCGAAAGCACGCCGTGCCGGCATGCGCCCACCCATCACCTGCCCCTCCGTATTCGATGACTGTCCGAACCGGGTTTATTCGCCTGTGGTGTGAGTCTTTTTCTCAGACTGGCCGGTTGCGGTGAGTATAGCGCCGGCACCCGCGCGCCGGCCCGCCACCGTGCCGCTTCCGCGCCCGCCTTGGAGCCCGGGTTTTCAGTCTGGCGATACACTGTCGGGCTCTGCCAAACGGAAGGAATCCGTCATGATCAGGTTCTGGTACAACCTCGCACCCAATCCGATGAAGGTCGCGCTGCTGCTCGAGGAACTGGGTGTGGCCTATGAAGCGATTCCTGTCGACACCCGCAAGGGTGAGCAGCACACGGCCGACTTCAAGGCCATCAACCCGAACGCCAAGGTTCCAGCGATCGATGACGCAGGCACGTTGGTCTTCGATAGCAACGCGATCCTCCTCTGGCTCGCTGACAAGCACGGGCGATTCGTCAGTCGTGATCCGGCATCCAACGAGCGCGCGCAGACCCTGTCCTGGCTCATGTTCATTGCGAGCGGCGTCGGCCCATATTCCGGTCAGGCGGTTCACTTTCGGACAGCCGCCCCCGAACCCAAGGAATACGCGCTCAACCGCTACGATTTCGAGGCCCATCGCCATTGGGGAATCCTCAATGACCATCTCGCCTCACGAACCTGGATGGTTGGCAACGACTACGGCATTGTCGACATGGCGTTCTGGGGCTGGGCCCGCATGGTCCCGTTCGTGCTCGATGACAAGGAGGCGTGGTCGCGCTATCCGCATCTGAAGCGCCTGCTCGACGCGATCAATGCCCGCCCGGCAGCCGCCCGGGTCGAGGAACTTCGCAAGCGCCACAGCTTCAAGACCGACATGGACGACGCCGCGCGTCGGGCCATGTTCCCCCAGAACGAGCGGCTCACCAGGCGCTGAACGGCAAGCGGTCGGACACTGGCCTGCCCGGTGTCCTGTCAAGGAATCCAACATGAATTCACGTCCGCTGATCGTTGGCCTCGGTGGCACGGCACGCGAGGGCTCGACCGCCGAGCGGGCACTGCGAGCTGCGCTCGCCCGCGCCGAGCATCTGGGCTGTGACACCGCATTGTTTGCCGGTGGCGCCTTGCCAGCCGAAATCTACGACCCGGGCAGCACCGAACGCAGCAGTCAGGCGCGCTCGATGGTTGATGCCCTGCGACGGGCCGACGGCGTGATCATTGCAACCCCGGCCTATCACGGAAGCGTGTCGGGTCTGGTTAAAAACGCCATCGATTTCATCGAAGACCTGCGAGGCGATCAGCGGGTGTATCTGGAGGATCGGGCGGTGGGCACCATTGTGTGCGCGGACGGCCCACAGGCTATGGGCGCAACGGTTGCGGCGCTGCGCGCCATCGTGCATTCACTGCGCGGGTGGCCTACGCCCTATGCTGCCACCATCAATTCGCGCCAGCGGCCGTTTGGCCACGATGGTCAGCCCGCCGACCCCGCTGCCGTGCAGGCCTGCGAGGCGGTGGCTGATGACGTGGTGCGCTTTGCACGGCGGGGCGCGCCGGCGCAGTAAGGCGCCTCAGCGGCCGCCAGCGAGGCCCGGGGGCAACCGGACCGCGCACAGTTTCCAGTCGAGCCATCCCCGCCGCTCGAACACCAGGCCGAATTCATTCGACGGGGCGGCTGATGCCGGCGCAACCGGGTCGGCGCGAGAGACCCACACAATCATCCGATCCGCCGAGGCGCGCTCCGGGCGCCATTTGAATCGTGGTGGCTCAGTGGTGCCGTTCCCCTGCGCCGCACCGGGCGCAGACGCCCCTCCCGGCGCTACTGCGCCTGGGCCCGACGCGGCCCCGCCGCGCTGCGCACCGCTCCCGCTTCGAGAAGCGCCGCCCTGGGCGTCACCGCCTGCCTGCGGGCCACTGCCGCCCGCCCCGGGCCCGCGATCGCGTTCACTTGCCGAGCGACCCGGCAATACGAACTGGCCATCACGAATCGCCCGAATAAAAAACTCGGGCCGGACCACGACCTCGACCAGCTTGTCGACCAGCGCTGATGCAAGCACCGCGCCCAGCGTTGCCCCGGTTCGACCGGCCTCGCCCAGCCCCGACACCCCCTCGCGCAGACGCCCGACCAGCGCCGAGTTCAACTCGCCCTTGAGACTTTCGCGCAACCGGGGATAGTCGATCACGTCGCTCAAGGCCTGAGCATCATTGCGCTCGGCGGCCGCCTTGGCCTGATTCAGCACCCACCAGGGCGAGAACCACCAGGCGCCCGCGGCCAGGCCGGCAGCGATCACCAGTACCGCGATGATGGCGCGCGCTTTCACCAGTCACCCCCCCTGAAATCAGATGAGCGATCTTTCATCAGACCACCCCCATCCGCTCGGCCATCCGTGCCCGCCACCGTTCATGCGGTTCAAATCCGGGCAGCGAGCGGGCATGCGCCTCGAGCGTGCGCATCAGCGCCTCATCGCCCTGAGTGAGATCAACCTGTTCGCGCATCGGCTGCGTGACATACCAGGGCAGATTGAAATACACCTCGATCCGGTTGCCTTCGGGGTCTCGGCCATAGACCGACACCGCATTGCCGTGCGTGATCGGAATCAGGTCACGCGCGCCAGCGTCGATCATCCGCTGATAGGCGGCCTTGAGCGTGGCGAGGGTGTCGCACCGGAAAGAAATCTGGTTGATTGGATTGAAGCCCGGCTCAGCCGGCCGGCCGGTGGCGAGCACCAGCTGGTGGTGTTCGTCTGGGTCACGGCTGAGAAACACCAGATCGAACGGGCCGTTCGGGCCGGTCAGCTGACCCCGATCGGTTACGGTGAACTCGAGCACCTCGGTGTAGAAGCGCTCCATGCGGGCGATGTCGGTGACGAACATGCCAAAGTGCGCGAAGGTGAGACCGGGCCTGCTCATACGGATAGCTCCTAAGGTGGGCGCCTGCCGGATTCCGGACGTGGTTTGACAGCAGGCCCGGGATGCACTTTACTCCGCGGCTGGCTGCCGTGGCAGCCCCTTCAACGGCTATGCGACACGACATCGGCGGCCACCGTCTATCAGGGAGATTGAATTGAAACTCGCCAGCTTCGTCCGCAACGGACAGAACAGTTACGGTGCTGTCGTCGGCGACGGCATTGTCGACCTCGGTGCGCTGCTCGGCAAGCGCTATGCCGATCTCAAGTCCCTGCTCGCGGCCGACGCGCTCACCGCAGCCGCCCAGGCACTTGCCGGCCGCCAGGCCGACTGCTCGCTCTCTTCGGTGCAGATGCTGCCCGTCATCCCCAATCCCGGCAAAATCTGGTGCTGCGGCCTGAACTATGCCGACCATGTCCGCGAGACCCAGCGCGACTTCACCGAGCAGCCCACGTTTTTTCAGCGCTACGCCGACTCCCAGGTGGGCCACAACCAGCCGCTACTGCGCCCGCGTGAATCCATCCAGCTCGACTATGAAGCGGAAATTGCCGTCATCATCGGCAAGCCCGGCCGCCGGATCAGCCGCGAGCAGGCGGGCGCGCATGTAGCGGGCTACGCCTGCTACAACGACGGAAGCGTCCGCGACTGGCAGCGTCACACCTCGCAGTTCGCGCCAGGCAAGAATTTTTATCGTACCGGCGGTTTCGGCCCCTGGATGGTCACTGCCGACGAAATCCCGTTCGGCACGATCATGACACTCAGCGCCCGCCTGAACGGCCAGGAGATGCAGCGCGCCACTACCGACATGATGCTGCACGACATTGCGCGTCAGATCGCCTATGTGTCCACGGTAGCACCGCTCGAAGCGGGCGACGTCATTGTGACCGGCACGCCAGGCGGCGTAGGCGCGCGCCGCACGCCGCCGGTCTGGATGAAGGACGGTGATGTGATCGAAATTGAAATCGATCGGGTCGGGATCCTGCGCAACACCATCGCGGTCGACTGACCGTTCTCGAGCGGGCGACCGGCTGGTTGCCCGCGCGTCCCATCGCCCCCGCTGCCCCGGACCCAGGCAATGCCAAAGTGACCCGGGGCGGCTCACCACTCTGCCCACCATCATGGCCATTTACGCTGCGACGATTTTCGTCAGCGCCTTCATCCTGTTTCTGGTTCAACCCCTGCTGGCCAAGCAGATCCTGCCGTGGTTCGGCGGATCGGCTGCAGTCTGGACCACCTGCATGGTGTTTTTTCAGGTCGCGCTGCTGGTGGGCTATGCCTATGCCGACGCGAGCATTCGCTGGTTCAAGCCCCGCACGCAGGTGATTGTGCACGGCGCGCTGGTGGCGCTCAGCCTCGCAGCGCTGCCCATCATTCCCGATGCGGCGTGGAAACCGTTGGGCGACGAAGACCCCACGTGGCAGATTCTCGGCCTGCTGATCGCCACTATCGGCATGCCTTACCTGCTGCTCTCGACCACCGGCCCGCTGGTTCAGGCCTGGTTTGCGCGAAGCTTCCCCGACGGCACGGTCTACCGGCTGTTTGCGTTGTCCAACTTCGCCTCGCTGCTTGCGTTGGTGGGCTACCCCTTCCTGTTCGAGCCCTGGATCCCTACGCGCACTCAGACCTGGATCTGGAGCGGCGCCTATGGGCTCTTTGCCATCCTGGTGGTGGCTGCTGCGTTTCAGTCGCTGCGACCGTCCGCGCGCCCCGGCGCGCGCACCGACTCCAGCACCCCGGCCGCCGCGCCTGGGCCGATACCGGTCGATGCTGGCTCGCCGCCAAGCGCCGCACACCAGCTGTCGTGGCTCATCTTATCGGCACTCGGTTCCTACCTGCTGCTGGGCATCTCGAACCACATCACGATCAACGTCGCCTCGATCCCGTTTCTCTGGCTGCTGCCACTCACGCTCTATCTGATCACCTTCATCCTCTGCTTCGAAGGCCGCGGGTGGTATAGCCGTCGCATGTTCGTCTTGCCACTGTTCGCGCTGCTCGCTGGCATGGCCTGGGGGTTGCACGCAGAGGGCGAGGTGCTGCCCATCCTCATCGAAATTCCGCTCTACTCTGCGGGGCTGTTCGTCTGCTGCATGTTTGCCCACGGCGAACTCGCCGCGATGCGGCCGGCACCGCGCTGGCTCACGCGCTTTTATCTCATGCTGTCGCTGGGCGGCGCGCTGGGGGGGCTCCTGGTCGGGATCGTGGCGCCCAAACTCTTCAGCGGCTACTGGGAGGTGGGTATCGGCCTGATCGCGACTGCTCTCGCCGCGCTCTGGATCGTGCGGCGGGCGGCGTTGGCGCTACGCCTCACCGCGGTCGCGATCGTGTGCGTTTGTAGCGTGTACGTATGGCTGTACGTGGATTCAATGGTGTCGGATGCGCGACTGATGTCGCGCAACTTTTATGGATCGTTGCGCGTCAAAGATGAAGGCTTAACCAACGACCGCGATGCCACGCGCAATCTGCTGCACGGCGTGATCCTGCATGGCAAACAGTTCCTGGCACCCGGGCGCCAGAATGAACTCACCACCTATTACGGGCCCACCTCAGGCGTGGGCCGAGCCATTGCCCTGCGCCAGCGGGAGGGCCCGGTCAAGGTGGGCGTGATCGGCCTGGGTACCGGCACGCTGGCTGCCTGGGGACGACCGGGAGATACCTTCCGCTTCTATGAACTCGACCCT
>CAMBZS010000079.1 GCA_945872335.1 Bordetella parapertussis
TCACGGTGATCTTGTCGCCAGCCTTGGCGCCCTTCACCTTGAACTGCAGGTAGGGGTTCTTGGAAATGGCTGGGCCCCAGTGCGCTTTCAGCACCTGCTTGCCATTTAACGCTGCGCTCACTTCCGAGATGTACCAGGCGGGCACCAGCTTGCCGGACGAGTCTTTGCGCTGCCCGGTTTCCATCTCGTGGGCCATCAGTACACGAACATCGGCCACGCCATTGCGCACGACGGCGCGAATTTTCATCGGATCTGCCATGTCTTTCTCCTTGGCTGTGTATGGGACCGGGCGATCAGCCGCCGCAGCCGCCTAGCGTGACCTTGATTTCTTTCTTCGCGACGTAGAACTTGCCGTCGGCCTTGACGACCGCAAACACGTCCGAGGTCTGACCCATCTTGATGCGCATGTTCACATCGGCTTCGGCGCCTTCGAGGATGTCGTAGGCCCCAGCCAGTGCGCTGGGATTTTTCTCAACCAGCAGCGCCATCATCTGGGTGTTGGCGAGTGCACTTCTGATGCCCACCGGAACCACGGCGCCGTTCTCGGCGATATCCGGTGCATTGATGACGATGTCCTTTGATTCCGGGGCACCGCCGGCGCCAAGCGCCTTCAGCGTCTCGGCGATGCCGGTGGTTTTGAACGCCTGTTCAAGCGACTGCGCGCTGGCCTGGCCAGGCCGCAGCAGCCCGATCGCGAGCAGCGCGCCATACAGGCCGGCCGAACCCGCGACCTGCAGCGAAGTGCGACGGTTGCGATTCATCGAGATTCTCCTGGTGGAAAGGAAACGGTAATGACATGAGGAAACCGGGGATTATGACGCGCCCGACAGAATCCAGCGGATCAGCGACCGCGCATCCTCATCGGAAAGATTCGGATGGGGCGGCATGGGGATGGCGCCCCAGTTGCCCTGGACGCCGACGCGCACCCGACCACTCAGGGTGGCCTCGGCTTTTGCATCGCCACGATAGCGGTCCGCCACCTCGCGAAACGAGGGGCCCACCATGCGGCTGGCCGTTGCATGGCATGCCAGGCAGTTGCTCTCGCGGGCAAGCGCCGCCGGACCGCGACTCACGTCGGCCCCCTTCGGCGCATCGCTCACCGCGCGGGCAGCATTCGCCGCGGCCAGCGGCTCGCGCATCGCGGGCTGGGTGGTGTCAGCACCCCGGGTGGGGCCCACCGGACGGTTCTGCTCGGCGAGGTTGCCGTGGGCATTGCGAGCAAAGTCGGGCAGCATCGACCGGACATCAAGCACCACCGGGCAGTTCGAGACGCAGGCATCACCCTGCACATCAGGCTTGCCCGTGAGCGACCACATGCCAGGGTAGACAACCTTGCCGTTCCGGTTGGGCAGGCGCTCCTGCACCTGTGCAATGTTCTTGTCGCTCAACACAAAGTCATTCGGCACCACCTCGGCCAGATTCAGGATGTAGGCAACCACCGCATACACCTCATCAGGCTTGAGCGTCTTGGGGGCATTCCAGGGCATGGCGCGATTGATGTAGTCCCACAGCGTGGATACCTGCGAGAGCTTCATCATGGTGGTGCGTTGCGGGTAATCCTGCCGCTTAAGATTGGCCACGCGCCCGGACTGCATGTCCGCTCGTGTGGTGCCGCCCACAATTGGCGTGAACACCTCGTTCGATTCGCCAAAGGTACCGTGGCAGGACTCGCACTTTGCTTCCCAGACCTGAAGCCCCTCGTCAACCGACCCCTTGCCCGCAGGAAGACCTTTGAAGTCGGGCCGGACATCGATGTCCCAGGCCTGGATTTCAATGCGCGTAGCGGGTCGGCCGATGCCGGACCAGGGCCGCACCGCGCTCTCGGCGCTTGCCACGCGCGAGGCGGCCGCCTCCCCGGACCGCGCAGGCTGCGGCGCCTGCGCATGGACCACCGCTATCGTGAACAGCAAGGCAGCGCTCAAGCCCGCAGCGCGCCCCATCGTAGACCGGATCGATTTCATCGTCGATCTCCTCAGTAGACCTGAACGTTGAACACTTCGCCGCTATCGGCCAGGCGCCACGACTGGATCGCGTTGTTGTGATAGATGGAGCGGGTGCCGCGCACCTCTCGCAGCTGGTTGATGCGCGGCTGCACATGACCGGTTTCATCGATCGCACGGCTTTGCAGGATGGCGGGGGAGCCGTCCCAGATCCAGTCGAAATTGAACCGGGTGAGCGCCTTGGGCAGCACCGGGCTTTCGAGCCGCGCTTCACGCCAGTTGCGACCACCATCCACCGAGACATCGACCCGCCGAATGCGACCACGACCGGACCAGGCGAGCCCTGTGACGTTGTAATAGCCCTTGTCGAGCAGCACCTGCCCCCCCGAGGGTGTGGTGATCACCGACTTCACTTCCTGGATGGAGGTGAACTGGCGATGCGTGCCGTCGGGCATGAGGTCGACGTAATGCAGGACCTCGTCCTTGGTGTGCCAGGGTTGGTCGCCCACTTCGATGCGGCGCAGATATTTCACCCACGATACGCCCTGAACGCCCGGTACCACCAGGCGCAGCGGATAGCCGTTTTCGGGCCGCAGCATTTCGCCATTCATCGCCCAGGCCACCATCACATCGTCGAGCGCGCGCTCCATCGGGATGGTGCGGGTCATTGACGAGCCATCGGCCCCTTCCGCGAGCACGTACCTGCCTTGCTTCAGATCGGCGCCGCACATTTCCAGGAGCGTGGACAGCAGCACGCCGGTGTATTCACTGCAGGACAACATGCCGTGCGAATACTGCACGGTGGGAACCGCCACATTGCCCCATTCCATGCCGGTGTTGGCACCGCACTCGATGAAGTGGATGCGCGAGACGGCCGGCAGCCGCATCAGATCATCCATGGTGAAGACCTTCGCTTCGCGCACCAGGCCGTTCACCATCAGCCGGTGCTGGCTGGGATCGATGTCCCACCACCCCTGGTGGTGGCGCTCAAAGTGCAGGCCGTTGGGGGTGATGATGCCGAACAGGCCCTGGAGCGGGGTGAAGCTCACCGACGCAGCCGATACCCGGGTGAGGCCCGGGCTTTCGCGGCGCTGCAAACCCTTTTCCCATTGGGATGGCAGGCCATAGCCACGCGCGGCAACCGGCTGACCCAAGCCGCGGGTGTGCTCGGGCAGGCTCAGGATGGCCGACTCACCCGGGCCGTCGACGCCCGAGGCTTCTACCGGGCCGCGTTGCTGAGCGGCTGCACGCCCGGCGGCTACGCCTCCTGCACCCGCGGCAAGGGCGCTGGCGAGGAATCGCCGACGCGACGGAGGTTTCGGTGCTTCCGGGGCCGGCGTGATTCGACCGGCAATCCTGAGATCGGAATTCATCATGGCGTCCTTCCTGATGAGCGAGTACTCGCTGCAGCGACCGCGCCGGCAGCCTCCGGGGCCTCAGCGGGCGACACAAACAGTTCGCGCGCGGCAACATGAACACAGACCGTCCGGCATAGCTCGGTGAGCGTGGCGTCGGCCACGCCGTACCAGGTGAAGTTGCGATCTCGGCGGCGACTGAGGGCGCCTGCCCGGTGCATGGCACCGAGATGGCGCGAGACCGTGGTCTGGGTGGCCCCGGTGGCGGCGACGATATCGCCCACCGTGCGCTCGCGATCGCAGATCGCATGGAGGATTTTCAGGCGCATGGGTTCGGCCAACAGCGCGAAATAGCCCGACGCCGACTCGAACACGCTGTCGAGGTCGGCTGAGACAGAAACCGCCGAAGTCTCCATTGATTTCTTTAAGTTATGAGTTAATTTCTATGGAGAATATGCTTTGAGCCAAATATTGTCAACCAGATCTCGCGCTATGCTTTGATACAAATCGAACCCACCCGGGGGCGATGTCAACCGCTCTTCCTGTCCACGCCCCCGATGCCGGTCACCCCCCGCCCCCCTGTTACGACGCCACCTGGCGGGGCTGCCTTTCTGGTCACCGCCCTGCTTTGCCTGGTGGCAATGACAGCTTCGGCAAACCTGGCAGCCGCCCCGATCGACGCCCCAACGTCCTCACCATCTGGGTCGTCTGTGCAGACGCCTCGGGAATCGGATCGCTTGAATCCCGCGTCCACGCCCCCGAACCGGGGTGCGACGCGCCTGCGCGAACCTGCGGGCCCGGGTGGCCCCGATGCCGGGCACAGCCTGCAGCTTGCATCGCCCGAGCGTGACGCCCTGCCAGCGCTCGCGCAGGCCTCGTTCGCCGCGGGTCGACCGCTGGTGGTGATGTTCTCGCTGCGGGGGTGTCCCTGGTGCGATGCGTTACGGCGTGAACACTTCGCCGCGCTCATGGCCACCCAGGAGCGTCTGGGTGTGTTCGCCATTGAAATCGATCTGACCGACCCGCGTCCGTTCAATCCTGCACCCGACTCAGGGCGAACCCAGTCCGTCAGAGCCGACAATCCGCGTGAACTCGGCCGGTTTCATCGGGTGCGCCTGGCGCCGACTGTGCTGTTTCTGGGTCCTGACGGAGAAGTGGCCGAGCGCTTGGTCGGCTACGGTTCACCCGATTTTTTTAGCGCTTACCTCGAGCAGCGCCTCGCGCAGGCTCGGGCGGCACTCAAGTCGCCCACGCGTTGAGCGGCGGGGAGAGCCGATCAGTCAGTGAAACTGACTGGCTTCGGGTTCGATGTCGGCCGGCATTTCAGCGTGAACCGCCTCGCCCTTGCAATTGGGATAAAGCGGAACACCGCAGTCTTCACAGAAGTCGGGCTCCTGCAGCTCTGGCCAGTTTCGAATGTCACCCACCCCGAGGCTTCGCAGCAGCTCGCGAATGTGCTCAAGCGGCGAAGGCTCGTCGGATTCCGCCTCCGGACCCAGCAGCGGCCACACGATGCCGTAGGCAACTTCGTCATCACTGCCCGTGGATAGACCGATCCGGTACTCGTCGACCCGGTCTTTTCCGTATGCGGCAACGGAAGCCTTCAGCGCCGCGGGTTCAAGATCGAGTGCGTGGGTGAGGTAATGCACCGCCGCCTGAATGGAATACGGCCGAACCCGGCGATCGGATTCACGCATGTTGAGATGATAAGCATCGGGCAGCAGACATTCGAACCCGCAGCCGGGAAGCATGGGCTCGAGGCTGGGGCGAGCTTGCGCCACCCATTGCTCAAGACACTGAACCCGGCTCGCGTGATCGCCCGCATCGATTTCCTGCCAACGAAACAGCGGCTGCCCCGCGGGCGCGGCGACCACCCCCAGAACAAACCGCGTGTCGGCAAGCATTTCAGCGGTTTCGGGTAAAGACTTGAGATCAAGGCGAGGGGTGGCGCCGTTGACCAGCGACGCCGCCAGCCGGCGCGTAAGCCGGCGCAGCTCAACATGCTCACGCGGCAGCTGATCGACGCTGTAGAGCATGGGCACCAACCGCAGCCGCGCCTCGCGTGCAAGCGTGTGGGCCTGCCAGTGAGAGGAAAGCGTCTGCACCAGCTCGGTGGAAATGGGCCCCGAGGGAATGCGGAAACGCGTCCAGGCGATGAGGGGCGCGGCAACCAGTAGAGCCTCCCAGCGCTGACCCTGATGCTCGAACGACACCGACTCGGCGCATTCCTCGATTGTTTCGATCAGGGCGCCATAAGCCTCGCTATCGGCCTGATGCAAACGATCGAGCGCTTCGTGAAGCGGCTGGGAATGCCCGCCATCGAGCAGACGCTCTATCCGGACGGTTAGCTGGGCTTCCCAGAAACGGTCTTCTATCCGGCTGCCCGCGTTGGCAAGCCCCAACGAGGCGGCAACCAAACGTTCGGCGTCCGGTGACAGATGCGCCTTACGGTCGCGACCACGCGCGCTACGGTGTTCTTTCATTCGACGAATTCTAGTCGAATCAGGCTACCTGCGTGGTGGCATCACCTTGCGCCAACCCGGCCCATAGCGCAGGTTTTTTTGACTCCCGAGCGATGGCGGCCAGGATTTCGTCGTGCTCGGCGAGTTCCTCGTTGGTCGCCAAGAGCACCCGAAGCGCGCCAGGAGGCCAGTCGTGAGCGGCCGACTCCTGAACCCCGCGCTCCGCCGATGGCGAAACCGGTGCAATTTCCAGACTGTCCTGCCCACGCGTCATGGCGAGATAAACATCGGCCAGTAACTGAGCATCGAGCAGCGCACCGTGCAGTGTCCGATGCGAATTCGCAATGCCATAGCGCTCGCACAGGGCGTCGAGCGAATTGCGCCGCCCCGGATGCATCTGCCTCGCGAGCGCTAGCGTATCAACCACCGATTCGGTCCATTCCCTGAACGTACGCATGCCCAGACGGCTCAGTTCCGCGTCCAGAAAACCAATATCAAAGGGCGCGTTGTGGATCAGCACTTCGGCACCCGCCACAAAGTCGACCAGGCGCTCCGCGATCTGAGCAAACACCGGCTCGTCGCGCAACCGCTCCCGGCTCAGGCCGTGGACCGCCAGCGCACCCGCATCAATATCGCGCTCAGGGTTGAGATAAAGATGAAGCGTGCGCCCGCTCGGGCGACGATCGATGAGTTCGACACAACCGATTTCGATCACGCGATGGCCATCTTCGGCGCTGAGGCCGGTGGTCTCGGTGTCGAGGATGACCCGACGGACAGTCATGACTCGCGCCTCCCGCGCACTTAGTGGGCTGAGGCAGGCCCGCGACTGGACGCGGCCACCGTGGCGGCCACAGCAGGCGCGCCACCGACAGGCACCGCATTCTCGCGTTCGACCGGATGCGGCTCGGCCATCACGGTGCGGCGGCGCGCGAGAAGCGAATACACCACCGGCACCACAAACAGCGTCAGGACCGTTCCGAATGTCATGCCGCCCACGATCACCAGGCCGATCTGCATGCGGCTCTCGGAGCCCGCGCCCGAGGCATAGGCAAGTGGCACTGCGCCCAGCACCATGGCGCCGGTGGTCATGAGGATGGGGCGCAACCGACGCGCGGCAGCCTCAATAGTCGATTCAATCAGTTCGCCCCCCGTATCGCGCAACTGGTTGGCAAACTCAACGATCAGAATGCCGTGCTTGGTGATCAGTCCTACCAGCGTGATGAGGCCAATCTGGCTGTACACATTGATGGTGCCCCCGCCCTCCTTCAGCAGCCACAGCGCACCCGCCATGGAAAGCGGGACCGTGAGAATGATGATGAGCGGATCGACGAAGCTTTCGAACTGCGCGGCCAGCACCAGGAAGATGAAGGCAAGCGCCAGCAGGAAGGTGACAAACAGGGTGGACGACGATTGCTTGAATTCCCGTGTCTGCCCGTTGTAATCAACCGCATAGCCAGGCTTCAGATGCCGGCGTGCCGCCTGCTCGAAGACATCGAGCGCTTCGCCGAGCGACGTGCCGGGCGACAGGCTTGCCGTGATGGTGACCGCACGCCGCTGCCCGAAATGGTTGAGCTCGCGCGCCGTCACGGTTTCGGTAATGGTAACGAGGCTGGAGAGCGGCACCATCGCATCGTTGCGACCGCGCATGAACATGTTCGAAATATCCTGGGGATTGTTTCGATTGCCAGCCTCGAGTTGCACGATGACATCGTACTGATCGCCGCCGCGTTTGAAACGCGTGACCTGGCGGCCACCGAGGAAAGTTTCCAGGGTGCGGCCGATGGCCTCGACCTGAACGCCAACATCGGCCGCCCGGTCGCGGTCGATCGTGACCTTGATCTCCGGCTTGTTCAGCCGCAGGTCGGAATCAACGCCGGTGACGCCCGGGTAGCGCTGCAGCTCGGCCATGAGCGGCTGCAGCGTCGCCTGAATGTTCTCGTAGGTGTCAGAGCTGAGAATAACGAAATTGATCGGACGCTCGCGCGGGCTCTGACCGAGCGACGCCGGCGCCACCGCAAACGCCTGCACGCCCGGAATCGACTGCAGCCGCGGTTGCAGGACGCGGATCATGTCCTGCACCTTGCGATCGCGCTCTGCCCAGTCAACCATCCGGAACACCACCGAGCCCTGGGTGGAGGTGGGATTTCCGGCCACGACAAATATTCGATCCGCCTCAGGCAGAAGCGGACGGCCCAGCGCTTCAATCGCCTGGCCGTAGCGCTGCGTGTAAGGAATCGACGCGCCTTCCGGGCCGGTGTAGATGGTGAAGATCATGCCGCGGTCTTCGATCGGCGAGAGTTCCTTCTTGCCGGTCCGCCACAGTTCCTCGACAGCGACGCCCACTGCCGCAAAAAGCGCAATGGCAAGCACCCAGCGCCAGAGCGCACCCAGCGCGAGCAGGCGGGTGAGCATCCAGCGATAGCCGGCGGTGAGCGCATCCAGCCCGCGCTCGATGGTGCGGCTGAACCATCCGGGATTCGGCTCGTGGCGAAGCAGCTTCGCGCACATCATGGGCGACAACGTGAGCGCAACGAACCCCGACACCAGCACCGTACCCGCCAGCGTGAGGGCGAACTCAATGAACAGACGACCCGTTCGACCGGTAACGAATGCCATCGGCGCATAGACCGCGGCAAGCGTCAGCGTCATGGCGACCACTGCAAAGCCCACCTCGCGGATGCCCTGGAAAGCAGCCGCAAGCGGCGCCATGCCTTCCTCGATATGGCGATAGATATTTTCCAGCACCACGATCGCGTCATCGACCACCAGACCAATGGCGAGAACCAGCGACAGAAGCGTGAGCGTGTTGATCGAAAAACCGGCTGCATACATCACCGCAAACGCGCCGAGCAGACAGACCGGGATGGTGACCAGCGGAATGATGGAGGCGCGCAGCGTTCGCAGGAAAAAGAAAATAACGAGCGCCACCAGCGCGGCTGCCTCGGCGATGGTCTTGTAGACCGCTTCGATCGAACGATCGATGAACAGGGTGGAGTCGTAGCCGATGTTGAGCTGAAAACCGGGTGGCAGTTCCTCCTGCAACCGCGGCAACTCGGCGCGGAGTGCCTTGGCAAGCACCAGCGGATTGGCGGTGGCCTGCTTGATCAGCCCGACCGATACCGCCGGATTGCCGTTGAAGCGGACGTTGATCCGCTCGTCGAGCGGCGCGATCTCAGAACGCCCAATATCGCGAAAGCGAACGGGGTAGCCGTTGACTGTCCGGATCACGATGTCATCGAACTCATCGACCCGCCGCAAGTCGGTCTGCGACATGACGGTAAATTCGCGCTCGCGGCTTTCAATGCGCCCGGACGGCACGTCCACGTTCTGCCGGCGCAGCGCCTCTTCGACATCCTGCACGGTCAGGCGATAGCCGGCCAGCCGCTCGCGATCAAGCCAGATGCGCATCGAAAACTGGCGCTCCCCCCAGATGCGCACGTCGGCCGCGCCGGGCAGCGTCTGAAGCCTGGGCTTGAGGATACGATTTGCCACGTCAGACACTTCCATCTGCGAGCGCCCCGGGCTCGACAGCACCACCTGGATGATGGGATTGGCGTCGGCCTCGACCTTGGCGATCACCGGCTCATCAACGCCCTGCGGCAGTTTCTGGCGAACCCGCGAGGTGCGGTCTCGAACGTCGGCCGCCGCACCATCGGGTTCGCGGTCCAGCCGGAAACGCACTGTGATCTGACTGCGCTCGGCGCGCGAGATCGAGGTGATGACTTCGATACCGTCGATGCCGGCGATCGAGTCTTCAAGCGGTTTGGTGACAGCGGATTCGACGATCTCGCTGGAGGCGCCACGGTAAACCGTGGTGACGGTCACCACCGGTTCATCGATTCTCGGATACTCGCGCACCGAGAGGCGGTCAAAGCTCACCAGACCCAGCAGCATCAGGATGAGTGACAGCACCGTGGCAAACACGGGTCGGCGAATGCAGATCTCGGAAATTTTCATGGGCCCCTCGTATCAGCCGGCCGGGCGAGTTGCCGGGCCTTTGGGAGCGCCGCCTTGACCGCCGCCGCCTGACGCACCACCGCCGCCTGACGCAGCACCGCCGTCTGACGCACCACCGCCGCGCGGGCCACCCCCGGCGCTCTGTACCCGCACCTCGGTGCCATCGCGGGCGAGCTTGATCTGACCGGCCGTGACCACCAGATCCCCCACAACCACGCCTTCGGTGATTTCCACCTTGCCATCACGGCGCACACCGGTGGCCACCCTGGCGCGCATGGCCTTGCCATCGATGATCTTGTAGACAAAAACGTCGGCCCCCATCGGGTAGACCGCCTCCTCCGGCACCATCACCGCCGAGCCGCGCTCCTTCAGCACAATTCGCGCACGCGCAAACATGCCGCTGCGAAGCAGGAATTCCTGGTTGGCGAGCATGCCGCGCGCGATCAGTGCGCGGCCGTCAGCCGAGACCTGCACATCCAGTGCCGAGATCGCGGCGCGAAACACACGCTGCGGATAAGCATCGACCCGCATTTCCACCGACAGGCCAGGCTTGAGTTCACCCAGAAACCGCTCGGGCAGACGCAGGTCGACCTTCATTTGAGACACATCTTCCAGCACCACCAGATCAGCGGCCTCGCGGACGTAGTCACCAACGCTGAAGTTGCGCAGCCCCACCACACCATTGAACGGCGCGAAGATCTGGGTTTTGGCGAGTTGAGCTTCTGCGAGTCTCAGCTTGGCCTGCTGCACGCTGAGATTGGCGGCCGCCTGATCCTTGGCGCTTGCGCTCACGAACTTGCGCTCCGCAAGATCGGCAGTGCGGTCGTAGTTGGCTTTGGAGAGATCAAGCTCGGCGCGCGCCTGTTCGACCTGGGCAAGGAGTACCGACCGGTCGAGTTCCACCAGGAGATCGCCCTTGCGTACCAGGCCGCCCTCGGTAAAGCCGATGCGCACAACCCGACCCGCGATTTCCGGACGGATCGTGACCGATTCATTGGCGCGCAGATTGCCGACCGCAAACACTTCTTCGGTGATCGCCATGGACTGCGCCCGCGCTGCCTCGACGCCCACCGGCCCGCGTCCGCCACCCGCTGTTCCAGGCGCTGGCCCACCGGCCGGACGCGGACCAGCCCCGCCCCCACCCGCAGCCGCCGGCGCCGATCCGCCACCCGCAGGCGTAGCACCGGAGGCCGCCGACGAGACGGCGGGTTTCGCGGCAGCGGACGAGCTTGTACCGATCTCGAGTGCCGGGCGAGCAGGCGCGTGCTGCGTGTAATAGGCCCAACCACCCAGGCCAGCCAGCCCGGTGACGACCACCGCGTAGGTTACGTATCGTTTCATTGGAGGGATTTTTGTCGAATGAATCTAGCACAAGACTCGGCGATCACGCGGCCCAAGGGATACTTGGCCGAACAGGCTCCTGCACCGCGAACCCGCCGCGACGCCTTGCGATGGCCCTCCCCCCGGCGGTCAAGCCCGCTGCTGCCGGGCCACCTCGACCACACCACGGTTGGCCAGCGCGTCCGCGCGTTCGTTTTCAGGATGCCCTGAATGGCCGCGAACCCAGCGCCATTCGATCTGGTGTCGTTGCGCGACGGCGTCGAGTTCACGCCACAGATCGACGTTGCGAACCGGCTTGCGGTCGCTGGTCATCCAACCTCGCGCTTTCCAGCCTGGCAGCCACTCGCTGATGCCCTTCTGAACATATTGCGAGTCGGTATGCACCACGACCAGGCTCTCGCGGGTGAGCGCTTCCAGGGCTCGGATCACCGCGGTCAGTTCCATCCGGTTGTTGGTGGTGACGGGTTCGCCGCCGAACAGCTCGCGTTCATGCCCGCGCCAGCGCAGGAGCGCACCCCAGCCCCCTGGGCCCGGATTGCCCTTGCAGGCGCCGTCGGTATAGATCTCGATCGGAGCGGTCATTGATTCAGGTGAAGGCGCAAGGTGAACGGTCGCGGGCAGAATGGCTCAACCAGATTCAGGTCCGGACAACCGCGACGGATTCTACCCGCGCCAGGGCCATCCAGGCGTTGGGGCGGGGACATGCTGAGGTCTGGGCATCGGGAGCCGATCGCATGCTGGGACTTGACCGCCGGATGATTCGCGAACTTGACCGCTTGCGCGACACCAATCCGCTGCCGCTCAAGGTGCGCCTGTGGCAGGGCGACGAGGTCTTGATGTCGGCCCCGTCCGCGTCCACGAGCGAGGAAAATGATCCACCGATGGTCACGCTGCATCTGCGCAGCCCTGCTGCCGCACGGCGCCTGATCCGGCCGAGCCTCGACGCGCTGGGCGAAGCCTATGTCGAGGGACTGATCGATGTGGACGGGCCCGTCACCGACGCCATCGCCATTGCCTCACGACTCGCGTCCGCTCATCAGGGAGGCGCGCAGGCTGGCCGGCTGCCCCGCTGGCTGTCGCGCCACACCCGGCAGCGCGACCGGTCGTCAATCGCCCATCACTACGATGTTTCAAACGCGTTCTATCAGCGCTTTCTTGACCACCGGATGGTGTACTCCTGCGCCTACTACCGGAACGGCAATGAAGATCTGGCCACGGCGCAACTGCAGAAACTCGACCACGTCTGTCGCAAACTGCGGCTCGCGCCCGGGCAGCGGCTGCTCGATATCGGCTGTGGTTGGGGCGCACTGGTCATTCGCGCCGCTGAACGCTACGGCGTACATGCGGTCGGCATCACGCTGTCACGCAACCAGTTCGAGCTCGCCCGTGAACGGGTCGAGCAGGCGGGGCTCGGTGACCAGGTTCAGATCCGCCTGCAGGATTACCGTGATATCCAAGCCGACGAAGGTTTTGACCGGATCGCATCCATCGGCATGTTCGAGCACGTCGGGCTCGCTAATCTTGGCGCCTACTTCCGCCAGATTCATGCGCTGCTGAAACCCGGGGGCATCGTGATGAACCACGGCATTACCTCGGCATCGGTCGACAGCCGATGGGTGGGTCTGGGCGCCGGGGAGTTCATCGACCGCTATGTTTTTCCAAACGGCGAACTGCCCCACGTGTCGCTCGCCATTCGTGAGCTGTCAGAGGCCGGGCTGGAGTTGGCCGACGCCGAGTCGCTGCGCCGCCACTACGCCCTCACGCTCGCGGCCTGGTCCGCTGCCTTCGAGCGCGAGCAGGCAGCGCTGACCGCCCTCGCCGGCGAGCGCATTGCCCGGATCTGGCGCGTGTACCTCGCCGGCTGCGCGCACGCGTTTGCGCACGGGTGGGTCAATCTGTACCAATTGCTTGCGTTCAAACCGACGGCGGAACCACACGGTGTGCAGAGCCCGCTTCCGTTGGCTCGCGATTACATGTACCGCGATGAGTCGCCACCGGCGCCGATGCCCGTCCACTGAAGCGCTTGCGCCAGACCGGCCCCTGTAGCGTCATGCCGGGCAGACGCTTGATCGCCGACTGAAGGTAGACCGCCCCCAGAATCGGCCACCAGCGATCACCAGCCCGCTCAATGAAGGGGAAACGCGCAAGCCAGCGCTCGCTCAGGCAGGCTGGTCGGAAACATCCGTGCAGGGAGTCGGACGGGGAGTAACTCAGCAGTCGAAGCCAATCGCGCAGCCTCAGGAGCGAGATGAGCTTTGACTGCGGCGGCAGAAAACCGTAGCCAAGCGGGAGCCCCACGGTCTCGCGCAGGCCCCACAGGCTCACCGGATTGAAGCCAGTCACAATCATCCGCCCCTCGGGTCGCAGCACCCGGTCGACTTCACGGAGCACCTGGTGCGGGTCGGCCGTCATCTCCAGGACATGGGGCAGCACCACCAGATCGAGGGACTGGGTCGCAAACGGCAACTCTTCAAACTGATCGATGGTCAGCAGCGAATGCCCATGCCCGGCCACCAGCCCGGGCTCAGGGCCGGTGGAAGCCACCACGCGGTGCGGCATCCGGTTGCTGCGCAGAAAATCGTGGCTGGGGGTCCCGCACTGCAGGGCGTGGTAACCAAAGACATCAACCACCGCGTGGTCGAGCGCCGATTGCTCCCAGGCGAGCAGATAACGTCCGGGCGGAGACTGGAGCCAGGACGCCCAGGCCGACGCCGAGCCAGCCCCGTTACCGCTCGCACCCAACGGGTCGGGCACACGGGGCGGGCCGGTTCCTGTAATGTCCGGATCCTCTCGACGACGATCGGTCACTTCAATGACATCCTGGCGATATGCGGCACCGGCACACCCGCTCGTGCATCCGATTCCCGCGTTCAGCGATAACTATTTCTGGCTGCTGCAGTCGCCGGACTCCAACCGCGCGGCGGTGGTGGATCCGGGCGATGCCGGGCCCGTGCTGAAAGCGCTCGAAGACCGCTCACTGCACCTGGTCTGCATTCTACTGACACATCACCACGCCGATCACGCGGGGGGCGTCGCCGAGTTGGTCGCGCGCACCGGCGCGCGGGTGGTTGGCCCCGACACAGCCAGGATTCCAACGGTTACCGAACCCGTGCAGGACCACGACAGTGTCGACACAGGGCTGGGCGGGCACCTCGCTCGCGTGCTGACCGTACCGGGCCACACCCTGGATCACATCGCCTATGTGCTCCCCTCGTTGGGCGCAGACCCGCGACCGCTCCTCTTTTGCGGTGACACCCTGTTTGCGGCCGGTTGCGGCCGCATGTTCGAGGGCACGCCCCCGCAGATGGTGGCTTCGCTCGACCGCCTGGCGGCGTTGGCGCCCGACACCATGGTTTACTGCGCCCATGAGTACACGCTGTCGAATCTGCGCTTCGCGGCGGCCGCCGAGCCCGACTCGAGCGCCGTGGCCGACCGCCTTGCCGAGGCGACCGAGATGCGTGCGCGCGGGCTGTCAACGGTGCCGAGCACCATCGCAATCGAGCGCGCCACGAACCCTTTCCTGCGCGCCGACCAACCCGCCGTCATGCGACAGGCGGCCCATCACCAGCACACAGCGCCCGCCAACCGGGTGGAAACATTTGCAGTGCTCCGACAGTGGAAAAACGACTTCCGCTGAAACACACCCAGGCCGAGCCCGACTTGACCGTTACGGTCAGTTCTCCTAAATTCCGACGGTTTAGCCGACCGACGGCAACTAGCCAAAAAACAACAGTTTGGCAGGGCACCGGGCAGCACACCGGGACGGCACACCGCGTTCAGACCCATCACCTGCCTGGAGGTTTCGTTGCAGCGAGCCGAGCACCAAGGTTCTGCCGATCAAACCGTCGGTATGCCCAACCAGGGGGCGGGTTCTGTTTCTCGCACAATAATTGATCGGCTCGCGCGTGCCATCGCCCTTGCCGGTTCCATAGGGGTGCTGGGCGGGTGTGCAGCGTTGAACCCTGCACCCGAGCAGCCCCCGCCCTCCGCCCCAGCGCCGATTGCCGAGGCTTTTGCCCTGCCTGGGCCTGAGCCCGAGCCCCGCCGACAGATGAGTCTGCGCGAGCGCCAGCGGGCCGAAGCGATCGCGCGACTCGAGCTGGTGATCGACGAGGACGACGCCATGCGCGGCGCCGACCCCGGCCTTCCCGGTCGGCGCTTCGACAACATTTGGGACCGTATCCGCGCCGGGTTTGCCATGCCGCCGCTGGATACCCCGCTGGTCGAACGCATGGAGCGCTTTTATCTCGGCAAGCCTGAGTATCTCCAGCGCATGATGGTTCGCGGCGGGCCGTATCTGTTTCACATCATCGAGGAAATCGAAAAGCGCGGCATGCCGGCCGAACTTGCGCTGCTCCCGTTCGTTGAAAGCGCAATGAACCCCACGGCACTGTCCACTGCGCAAGCCTCGGGTCTCTGGCAATTCATTCCATCCACGGGCCGTGCTTACAACCTGCAGCAGGACTGGTGGGTGGACAACCGGCGCGATGTGGTCAAGTCCACCCAGGCAGCGCTCGAGTATCTGCAGAAGATCTATGGGATGCAAGGCAACGACTGGTTCCTTGCGCTCGCATCCTACAACTGGGGCGAGGGGGCGGTTGCGCGGGCGATCAAGCTCAACAAGGCGCGCAACAAGCCGGCTGATTACCTGTCGCTCAACATGCCCAACGAGACGCGCTATTACGTCCCCAAGCTGATTGCGCTCAAGAACATTCTGCTGCGCGCCGACGAACTGGGCCTGGCGCTGACGCGTCTGCCCAACCGCCCCTACTTCGTCACGATCGAAAAGACCCGGCCGATCGATCTGAAGCTGGCAGCTGAGTTCGCCGGCATGACCGTTGATGAGTTCCTTGAACTCAATCCCGCTCATAACCGTCCGGTGATCGCGGCCAGCCGCAACAGTGAAATCAAGCTGCCAGCCGAGCGGCTGGATGCATTCCTCGAAGCCATCGAGCGCCATGTAGCGTCGGGTCAGCCGTTCGTCACCTGGCAGCCCTACACGCTCAAGGCGGG
>CAMBZS010000080.1 GCA_945872335.1 Bordetella parapertussis
CACGCTTCATCACTGCATCCATGCCCGCCTCCGGGTTGGCGATCACGTCTTTGACAGCCCGGTTGAGCGCGCGAACGAACCCCTCCACGGCTTTCGGGTTGTCGCGCACGAAATTGCGCGAGAACAGCAGGGTGTTGGAATACAGGTCCATGCCATGGTCAACGTAATTGATGAACCGCAGATCCTTGGCCGGATCAATGCCCACCAGCAACGCACTGAACCAGACGGTATTGATGAAGCCGAAGATGCCGTCGACCTGCCCGCGCAGAAGCATTTGCTCACGCAGATTGGGCGCCATGTTCGATATCGACACCTTGCTCGCATCAAACTTGGCCACCTTGGAGAAGGCTGGGAAGAGCTTGAGCGCGCCGTCATTGGCGGGGCCGCCAATGGTGCGACCCTCCAGATCTTTGGGCGTCTTGATCGGACCGTTGGCCTTCACCGCAATCGTGAAGGGGGGCGTGTTGTAGATCATGAATACACCCACCGGCGCCTCGGCAGGACGGCGGGAGGCAAAGTCGATGGCCGCGTTGATATCGCCAAAGCCCGCGGTGTAGGCACCTGCCGCAATTTTGGCGATGGGCGCGGACGAGCCCTCGCCCTGATCGATTTCAACATCCAGACCCTCAGCCTTGAAATAGCCGCGGTCCTGGGCAATGAAGAACCACGCCTGCGGGCCCTGGTATTTCCAGTTGAGCACCATCTTGATTCGGGTCTGGGCCTGCGCAGTGCCGGGTTGACCGACCAGCGCGGCGCAGGTCGCAAGCGACAGCGCAGCGAGGCCCAGCGTACGACGGATGCGCGAAGTGAAGGCAGAGGCATTCATCAGCGTTTTCCTTTTCGGGATGGGGAGGAGGATGGAAGTGCAGCAACGAGATCGGTGGAGTGCGCGACGAAGCCATGCAGTTGCCGGACCAGCATGTGAATCGCACGGGTGACATAAGCGGGCGACGGAGTGCTGCAGGCATCTGCAAGCAGAATGCAGTCGTAGCCCAGGAACCCCGCATCCTGCAGTGACGAGAACACACAGCGGTCGGTATTGACGCCTGCGAAAAAGAGCGTGCGCACATCCAGGCCGCGCAGCACGCTGTCGAGTTCGTTATCCCAGAAGCCTGAGAGCCTGTGCTTGTGTACCGTGATGTCGGTGTCGAGCACTGCGAGTTCGTCAACCACCTGAGCACCCCAGTGGCCACGAACCAGCGACTGACCCCGGTCGTCGGGGGAACGCTCGGCATAGCCCACCGCCTCGGCGGTCCGCTTGCCCTTGAACAGAATGCTGGCAGGCAGGTTGAGACGATCAGCGCGAATCCCCCAGTTGAGCCAGATGACCGGCGCACCCGCCGCCCGCCACGCGGGCAACACCGTCTGCAACACCGGGATGGGCTTACGCATGGGCGCGACCCGGACGCCCCGCTGGCCAAACCAGCCCTTCGGATGACAGAAGTCATTCTGCATGTCGATCACGACCAGGGCCGACCGCGCAAGGTCGAACTCGATCGCATCGCCCGAGGCGTCGAGCTGAACAGGGCGCGGCTGCGGGGCATGCCGCACCAGGCTGGTGCGACCCTCTGCGGATCGCCAGGTGGTTGACGCACCAGGACCGAACACAAAGGGCTGGGCGGCCGCGGGACGGGGGGATTTTCGCGTTTTCATGCGCGGGAAGGTGCAGGAGACATGCCAGATAGCGTTGCCGTCCTATTCTTTTTTAAGCTATACGTGTTGCCGTTTCGGCAACGATAGGACATTCAGATGAATCACCTCCGTCACCTGCGTTACCTTGACGAAGTGGCTCGTTGCGGGTCGATCCGCCAGGCGGCCGAGCGGCTTCATGTGGCGGCATCGGCCGTCAACAGGCGCCTGCTCGACATCGAAGAGGAATTGGGTACCCCCATCTTCGAGCGGCTGCCGCGCGGCATGCGGCTCACCGCAGCCGGCGAGCTGTTCCTGCAATATGTTCGCGAGCGCGGCGCAGCACTCGACCAGGTTCGATCGGCGATCGAGGATTTGAAGGGACTGCGCCGCGGTCGGATCCGGCTGATTGCCAGTCAGGCGACAGCGCCCGCTTTCCTTCCTGCGGCGCTTGCATCGTTCCGGCGTCATCACCCACTGGTCGATTTCGAGGTGCAAATTGGCGACCGGCGCCAGGCAATCGCCGCGCTGCGCAGCTACGAAAGCGATCTTGCGCTCACCTTTGGACTCGATGCCGATCCCGATATCGAGGCGCTCGCCATCTTCGAGCAGCGGCTGATGCTGCTGATGCATCGTGACCATCCGCTTGCACGCCCGGGCGGCGCGGTGCGGCTGCGTCAGTGTGTGGACTATCCGATCGTGCTCGCCAACCCCGATGTCGGCGGGCGCCAGCTACTCGACCGCTTCCTCGCGCGAAGCTCGCTCCGGCTGTCACCGGTCATCGAGAGCAACAGCTTCGAGTTTCTCCGGGGCTGCCTGCTTCACGATCAGGCGATCACGTTTCAAATCGCACTCGGCGCGGTCAGCGACGGTGGTCAACTGGTCGCCCGCGATATCGAAGACCGCAGCTTTCCCAAGGGACAATTAGCCCTTGCGCATCTGCGCGAACGCTCCATGCCGGTGATTGCCACCGCGCTTGCCGAGCATCTGCGTGAGCGCCTCGGTGCGCAGCCACCCGGCGACCGGCAGCATGATCCGGCGGATATCTGATCACAGCGCAGCAACCGGTACACACACGACCAGCCCGCTATCCGGTCAGAGCGCAGCAACCGGTGCTCGCACCACCCCGACGCGTTCAAGCTCGGCCGCTACCGCGAGCGCCAGATCTTCCCGCCACGGTGCGGTAATGATCTGTACGCCAACCGGAAGCCGCCACGCCGGCCGGGCCGACCATACCGGCACGGCGCATACCGGCAGGCCAACACAGGAGATCGGCTGGGTGAGGAGCCCCATGTTGGGCCGCGCGGCCAACGTGCGTCCGTTGATGGTGAAGGTGGCGGCACCAATCGGTGTGGCAGGCACGGGCGTGGCCGCCGCAAGCAGCACATCGAACTGTTCAAAGAGCCGCGCCGCCTCGAATGCCACTCGCTGACGTACGCGTCGCGCGCGATCGATCCAGGCCGCCGGCAACAGCGCGCCGGCCAGCATGCGGTCACGGATCAGCGGATCGAAGTCGTCAGCCCGCGCGCGCAGATCATCGAGATGCAGCGCGCCGCCCTCGGCATTGGTGATGAGGAAAGCGGCCGCGCGCGCATGTTCAGCACCGGCAAGCACCGCATGCGTGGTCACGCCAAGCGCGCCTGCAACCGCGGCCACTGCCTCGCGTGCCTGCTCGCCAGCGTTGTCTTCGAAATAACCGGCAAGCGTGGCGATTCGAAGGCCGTCGAGGGAAGGCATACCCGCCGCCCGGTCCGATTCGAACGCTGAACCGCCCTGAGGCGACATCAGACTGGCGGGGTCCCCGGCATCGCGGCCCAGCATGACCGAGTAGGCAAGTGCCAGATCCGCACTGCTGCGGGCAAACGGACCGAGCGCATCGATGCTTGCCACGAACGGATAACTACCGGTACGAGGCAGGCGGCCATAGGTAGGCCGCAGACCGAAGACGCCACAAAGCGACGCCGGCACCCGAATCGATCCATTGGTATCCGACCCAAGGGTAAGCGGAACCTGCCCGGCTGCCACCGCAGCCCCTGATCCACCCGAGGAGCCGCCAGCAATCCGCGTGAAATCATGCGGATTTCGTGTTGGCCCTGCATGGCTGTTTTCGGTGGTGAATCCGTACGCGTACTCATCCATGTTGAGGGCGCCCACGAGCACCGCACCAGCCGCTTCAAGGCGCCGGATCAGGATTGCGTCCCGCGCAGCCGGGGCTCGATCGCGCTCGATGCGCGACCCCGCCAGGGTGCGCAGTCCCTCGATGTCAAACAGATTCTTGACGGCGAACGGCACCCCGGCGAGCGGCAGCCGCGCGCGCTCGGCCGCCGGCATCCGGTCAAGGCTCACCGCCCGTGTCCGCGCACGCTCGGCCAGCACCTCGGTGAAGGCATTGAGCGACGAATCGGTGGCTGCGATTCGGGCAAGAGCGGTCTCCACCTCATCAGCGGCCGAACGCCTGCCGGCATGCACGGCCGCCGCGATCGCGCCGGCGGTGGCGACGGGCTCACTCATGCCCAGCTCCCGGCGGCTGGGGCACAAATACCAGCGCTGACTCATCGGTCGGTCCCAGCTGAACCGGCAGCAGGATGCGGTGCATCGACTCGGCCAGCGCCAGATACGAGAGCACACCAGGTCGCTGCGCCTCGCTGATCGGAAGATTCAGTACGGCCGCGTTGGCATCAAGCAGCCGTGCGAGCGCATCTTGCGTATCCATGACGTCCTGCCTCTCAACAGCAGCCGAGAAACTGCCGACCGCGATAAAACGGTCCGAGATCCTCGGCGAATTCCGCCAGCGTGTCACGCCAGGCCCGCCACTCACCGTCTGCGTCGATGGCCGAGCGCGTGCGCGCGGCCAACTCGGCACGCAGCGCGGGCTCATCGATACCCGTGACCCGACCGTCCCGAACCCGAACCTGACCGCCCGCGATCACCGACGCGATGGCATCCGCATTGGCGCGCGCCATGAAGGGTGCTACCGGATCGACATCGGGGATGAGTCCGAAGTCGCCATCGACCCGATCGAGATCCAGCACCAGGACATCAGCCGCATGGCCGCGCTCGAGCCGCCCGCCCGGAAGCGCCTGGTCCCTGGCCGCGCCCATCACCGCGCGCCGACCAGTGCCGCTTGCGAACTGCCAGAGCGCGGCGTCCGACCAGTCGGCCTCGAAGCCCCAACCGCGATGAAGCGCCCCCGCCAACCGCATCTCGCGAAGGCCATCGTCATCTTCGTCGAAGGCGAGGCCGTCTAGCCCCATGGCAATCCGGCAACCGGCCGCGCGCATGGCTGTCACCGGGGCAATACCCGAGCGCAGATGCAGGTTGGAGCTGGTGTTCACCGCAATCGTGACACCGCGTTCGGCGAGCAGTTCCAGTTCGTCGGGGCGCGCCCATGCACAGTGTGCAAGCGTGAGTCGCGGCGACAGCAGACCAATCGAATCGAGCCAGCGAACCATGCCGTCCGGGTACTGCTCATCGGCCCACTCACGCTGATAGCGGGTCTCGAGAAGATGCATGTGGACGGGTCTGTTGTCAGCGGCGCTGCGCGCTGCCACCGACTGAAGCAACTCGGGCGTACACCACTGGACAGCGGTCGGTCCAAGCTGCACGGTCACGTGCTCGGCGAGCGTGGCGTCGCTTTCGATCGCCGCGGCAATATCGGCAAACCGCTCAAGCTGGACCGCCACCGTCGGCGGGGGCGCCGCCATCCGGCGGGCGACTGCTCCCCGGATAGACGGACGCAGCCGGTCCAGAACCACCGAGTCGGCGCAATATCCAAGTGGCTGACGATCACGGAGCGACACCGCGAACCCGATCCGGATCCCGACATCGCGAGCGGCGCGCGCGACGGCAAGCGCCTCCTCGACCGGCCCGACCGTGCCCTGGGCGCGTGTGTAATGAACCATCACCGCAGTCGCCCCGCGCCGGACCGAACGCGCAAACGAGGTCGACGCCACCAGGTAGGGATCCACACCAGGCAAGAGCGACAGAAGCGGCAGCCACGCTTCTAGGGGTAGACCCCAGCCGCCCAGTGTGCTCGAGCGATACGTACGCGCATGATCATGCGCGTTGGCAAGCGCCGGCACCAGAAGCCGCCGTGCATGAGGGAGCTCGGTACAGGCCAACTCGGGCGGTTCAACCGGGCGCGGCGCCGCCCCCGCGAACACCGCCCGGATGGTCGGCCCCTCAACCTCCAATTGCGCGTCACGCAGCGACGGTGTCGCGCCTGGCACGCACGCGGCCCACGCCGCGCCCAGCCGCCAGCCGCTGGGCGTAGAAGGAGCGTTCATGCCGCTCAGGCGAGCTTGAACTGACGCTGGGCGACCGGCGGCAGGAACCGGCGATCAAAGATCTCGGCGGGCGCAGGTTCGCGCTTGAGTTCGAATGCCTTCGAAAGCTGCGAGATCGAACGCTTGAGCCGATCGTCAGACAGATCGCCCACGCCAATCGATGCCGCTTCCTTGGTGAGAATGACATTGTTGAGCGCGTAAACCAGTCGGCGCTTTTCGATGTCTCGATTGATGAGCGGCTCGCGCTTGGCGAGCGCCTCGATGGCGGCATCGGGACTGGCAATGGCGTCAGCCATCCCGCGATTGACCGCTCGCACCAGGCCAGCCACCGCCTCCGGACGATCGCGAAGCAGCGCTGGCGACACCATCACGCCATTGCTGTAGAGATCGATACCGTGGTCGGCGTAGTGAAACCAGCGGATGTCTTTCTCCGGGTCGAGCCGCTGGGCGATCAGGTTCATGTAGCTTGTGACCGAGAACACGGCTGAGGCATCGACCTGGCCCTGCAGCAGCATTTGCTCCTGCAGATTCGGCGTCATGTTGAGCCACTTGACCTTGCTTTCATCCACGCCCGCCATTTCGGCCAGCACCGGGAACATCTTCATCGCCGCACCGCTGGCCGGCGAGCCGAGCGTCTTGCCTTCCAGATCTTTCAGCGTACGGATCGGGCTCGACGAGCGCGTCATCAGCGCAAACGGCGTGCGGTTGTAGATCATGTAGACCATCACCGGCGCTGCGCCCGGGCGCGCCGAGGCATTCTGGATGATGGCGTTGATATCACCGAAACCGGCCTGGTAGGTGCCCGCCATGATCTTGGTCACCGTCGCCGCAGAGCCGTCGCCCTGATCAATGGTCAGGTCGATTTTTTCTGCGGCGAAGTAGCCTCTATCGATCGCGAGGTAATACCAGGCGTGAATCCCCTGGTATTTCCAGTCGAGCACAAACCGGATCGGGGTGCTGGATTGCGCGTGCGCCACGCCCGCGAGACCCGGGGCAAGCGCAAGCCCCAACGCGGCGCCGGTTGCGCCCAGAATGCGACGCCGCGGCGTCGCGTGCTCCGGGGAGGCGGCAGGATGAATTGACGAGGAACGGGCGAACAGGTCGTTCGAAGCGGTCATGTTGAGCAGATCCTTGCCAGAGGGGTGACAGGTTCGCTCCGGCACCAGCGCTCCCGTCAGGAGGAGGAGCATTGGAACGCGGGCGCCGGAGCGGTGAGCCCAGAAGACTCTGGGCAGCTTCTTGCACATGACGTGCCAGCTCAAAACCGGCTCACCACCCCGTTTTGCGCCTCCCGGCAGTGCATTGCGCACCGTTTGGAGGCGTCCCCGCTCACCGTTCGCACCGCCCTCCTCTATGATCGCGGCGGCGAGCGCCCCCACGGCGCGGCCACACCCGGAGCCCTACACCATGGATGACGGTAATCAGCGGCAGGTACCCGAGGCCTTCGTCCGTCTGTATGTGCCACCCGGCCGGATCAAGCCGACCCTGCTGTGGGCCGAGCTGCTGGAGCGGCATGAACTTTGCGAAGATCTGGCTCAGATGCTGGGCGAGACGGCCCGCGCCCAGCTCCACGGTCTGGGCATCACCGAGGCCGATGTGCTTCAGCGGATCCGAGCAGGGCTGCCCGCCACCGACCTTGACCTCACCGATGGCGAAATGGACTGGGTGACCGGCCGACTGGCTGAAACACTGGGCTGGCTCGACGAATCAGGCCAGTTGCCCGGCTGAATCCGGCTTGCCGCCTAGCGGGCAATGGGTTTGTAGCGGATGCGCGTGGGACGCGCCCCGTCCTCACCCAGGCGCTTCTTCTTGTCGGCTTCATATTCCTGGTAGTTGCCGTTGAAGAACACCCACTGCGAATCGCCTTCGGCGGCAAGGATATGCGTGGCGATCCGGTCGAGGAACCAGCGATCGTGGGAAATCACCATCACGCAGCCAGCGAACTCCAGCAAAGCGTCTTCTAGCGCGCGCAGCGTCTCCACGTCGAGATCATTGGACGGCTCGTCGAGCAGCAGCACATTGCCGCCGGTGGAGAGCGTTTTGGCCAGATGCAGCCGCCCGCGCTCTCCGCCCGAGAGTTTGCCGACGATCTTCTGCTGGTCAGCGCCCTTGAAATTGAAGCGTCCGATGTAGGCGCGCGAGGGCATTTCGAACTTGCCGACGGTGATAAGGTCGGAGCCACCGGAGATGGCTTCCCAGACCGTCTTGTCGTTGGGCAATGAATCGCGCAGCTGATCCACCGATGCAAGCTGAACTGTTTTTCCGATCGCGACGCTGCCGGAATCCGGTTTTTCAACCCCGGTGATCATCCTGAACAGGGTGGACTTGCCGGCGCCGTTCGGACCGATGATGCCGACGATCGCGCCCTGCGGCACCTTGAAGCTCACCTTGTCCATGAGCAGACGGTCACCGAAGGCCTTGCTCACATCCTTGAACTCGACCACCTCGGCGCCCAGGCGCTCGGCCACCGGAATGAAGATCTCCTGAGTTTCGTTGCGCTTCTGATATTCCTGCGAGCTCAATTCCTCGAATCGCGCGAGGCGCGCCTTGCTCTTCGCCTGCCGGCCCTTGGGATTCTGACGAACCCACTCGAGCTCCGCCTTCATTGTCTTGATGCGGGCGGCTTCCTGCTTGGCCTCGGTCTGGAGGCGCTCTTCCTTCTGCTCGAGCCAGGAGCTGTAGTTGCCCTTCCAGGGAATGCCGTGACCCCGGTCGAGTTCGAGAATCCACTCGGCCGCGTTGTCGAGGAAATAACGGTCGTGGGTCACCGCCACCACCGTACCTGGAAAACGCTGCAGGAACTGCTCGAGCCAGTCGACGCTCTCGGCATCAAGGTGGTTGGTGGGCTCGTCGAGGAGCAGCATATCGGGGCGCGACAGCAACAGGCGGCAAAGCGCCACCCGGCGCTTCTCTCCGCCTGAAAGATTCCCGATCACCGCATCCCAGGCGGGCAGCCGCAGCGCATCGGCAGCGATTTCCATCTGGTGGTCGCTATCGCTGCCAGCCGTGGCGAGAACCGCCTCGTATTTGGCCTGCTCGGCGGCCAGCGCGTCGAAATCGGCATCAGGCTCGGCGTAGGCGGCATAGATTTCATCGAGACGCTTGCGGGCTTCAGTGATTTCACCCAGGCCTTCTTCGACCGCCTCGCGAACAGTCGCCTCGGCGCGCAGTTCGGGCTCCTGGGGCAGATACCCCACCCTGAGGCCAGGCATGGGCACCGCATCGCCTTCGATGTCTTTATCAACCCCCGCCATGATTCGTAGCAGGGTAGACTTGCCCGAGCCGTTCAAACCCAGCACACCGATCTTGGCGCCAGGGAAGAACGACAGAGAAATGTCTTTGAGGATCTGGCGCTTCGGCGGAACAATCTTGCCGACGCGGTTCATCGTGTAAACGTATTGGGCCATGGCCAGTTGCGCAGAAATGATGGGTGATTAAACGAAGGGAAACGCCGACATGGAATTCGACGAAAACGGAAAGTCTGACACATGGCGCAAGGGCTTGCAGGCGCGCCGCAAGGTGCTTGGGGATGAATACGTGTCCCGGGCGCTCGCGGGCGCCGATGATCTCACCGCCGATCTGCAGGATTACATCACCGAACACGCCTGGGGTGCGTCCTGGACCCGACCCGGTCTGGATCACCGCTCGCGCAGCATGATCACGGTGGCAATGACCATCGCGTTGAACCGCCCGCATGAACTGGAAATTCACCTGCGCGGTGCCATCCGCAACGGCCTGACCCGGGACGAACTGAAGGAGATCATGCTCCACACAGCGGTCTATTGCGGCGCACCGGCGGCGCTCGATGCCTTCCGCGTGGCGCGCAAGGTGTTTACCGAGATGGGCGTCTGAGGGGCTTTCCTCAGTGCTTCCGGCGAGCCCGCTCGGGGGCCGAACCGACGCCGGAAAACCGCTGCCGGACTCGCGAATAGTCGCGAAGCCGGCGGCGGATCCGATCGCTGACCTCGTCCGTACAGGCCTCGACGTCGGGTAGCGCCATGCCGTCCGAGGCAAGCCAGGCGAGCGCCTCATCCACCGTGCTGACCGCCACCACCAGAAAGCGGCCCGTACGCACCGCCTCCACCACCTCGTCACGAAGCGCCAGATGCTTCGCATTCGCAGCCGGAATCACGACGCCATTGATCGGCCGCGCGCAAGTCGGCTCGCTCGGCTGCGCGGCACGCGCCTCGCAAACGTCGAAAAAGCCCTCGATCTTCTCGTTCACCGCGCCAATCGCCTGCACCTCGCCGTGCTGATTGACTGAACCAGTCACGGCAAACCCCTGGCGCAGTGGCAAGCCCGCCAGCGATGACAACAGCGCGCACAGCTCGGCGAGCGAGGCAGAGTCACCGTCGACCTCCGCATAGGTCTGCTCGAACACAAGCGAACCCGAGAGCGACAGGGGCTCGCGCATGCTGTAACGGGCTGACAGATAGGCGGCCAGAATCATCACGCCCTTGGAATGCATCGGCCCGCCAAGTTGCGCTTCACGCTGAATGTCGATCAGCGATCCGTCACCGAGCCGAGTGGTCGCTGTGATTCGCGCAGGGAGCCCGAAGCTGTGTTCGCCCAACGCCATCACAGCAAGCCCGTTGACCTGCGCGACGCGGGCGCCGTCGGTATCGATCAGAAGCGTTTGCGCCAGGATCTCGCCCTGTACGCGACGCCTGATTTCGCCGCTGCGCACCCGGCGGGCTGAAAGCGAGGCCATCACATCGGCTTGCGTCACCTGAACCGCGCCGCGCCTCGCCGCCCACTGATCAGCCTCGACCAGCAGATCCTGGATCCGGCGCGTTTCCAGGCTCAGCTTTCCAGCGTCTTCAGCCAACCGCGAGGACCAGTCAATCACCCGCGCGAGCGCGTCCGCGCCAAACGGCCGAAGGCCGGCGCCGGCAGCCGCGGCGCGCATCCAACGAGCATACCGGGCGACCGAATCGGGGGTGCGATCGGTGACCTGTCCGAACTCCGGCGCGATCTTAAAGAGCTGCCCGAAATCGGGGTCGAGGCTCTGCAGCAGCATGTAGAGCGACCGATCGCCAAACAGGACGACCTTGGCATCAAAAGGCACCGGCTGGGGTTCAAGCGTGACCGTACTCGCAAGACCCATCTGCTGGCCCACCGATTCGATCCGGATTTCCCGTGTGAAGAGCGTGCGTTTGAGCGCGTCCCAGGCGAAGGGCTGCTGCAACACCCGTCGGGCATCGAGCAGCAGGTACCCGCCTGCGGCGCGATGCATGGCACCAGGCTTGATCATGCCGAAATCGGTGATGAGCGCGCCGAAGCGCGCGAGGTATTCGACGCGCCCCAGCAGATTGGTGAGCCCGGGGTTTTCCTCAACCACCACCGGGGCACCCGCCTGCCGGGCATGCGTGACCAGCACATTGAGCTGGTAGCGTCGGGCCGGCGCCGCGCCATCGCTCTGAATCGCGATCCAGTCGGGCGCCGCGCCCTCTCCCGTCGGTTGAAACAGTTCAGCGTTGTCGATTACATCGCGTTGTAGCGCAACGAGATGATCGACCACCTCGGGCATGGGCAAATACTGTCGGATCAGATCGTCCACCAGGTTACCCACCGCAATCACCGTCACCTCGCGATTGAGCTGTCGAAGCGAAGATCGGCGCTCGCGGCGCCAGCCGACCACCTGCCGCATCAGCCGCTCGAGGCGTTGTTGCAAGTCCTCGATCGCCCGACCGATCCGTTCTCGCTCAGCGACCGGGAGCTTTTCGAAGTCTTCAGGCGCAATCACATCACCGTTCTTGGCGGGTGCAAATGAGAAGCCCGCGGGCGTTCGCCACAGCGCTACCCCTCTCTTCCGCGCCTCGGCAATCAGGTCGCCAAAAGTCTGCTCCTGCGCCGAACTGAACCGGCTTTCAATGACCGACACCCTGGCCTGATATTCCTCGCTGTCAAACACTGCCGGTATGGCCGTCTTGAGTTCATCGATCAGTAGCGCGAGCGCATCGCGTAGCCGTGGCCCCCATCCTGAAGGCAAGCGCAAGCAGAGGGGGCGCGCAGGATCATCGAAATTGTTGCGATAACAAAGATCATCCGGCGCGCGTGCGGTCACAGCCATCGCTCGCAGAATCGCAGAGGTCGTCTCAAGCTTGCCCGTGCTTGCCTGGCCGATCACAAAGAGGTTGAAGCCGCCATACGGAATACCTGCCGCAAAGCGGATCGACTCGATCGCCTCGGACTGTCCCGGAGGGTCCAGAGGATTGTCCGCGACGGCGCCATCGAGCACCACCAGCGACAAGGGATCGCAGCGCGGTGCAGCCTCATCTGCAGCAATTTTCTGAATGCTCATCAGCTGCCGATCGCCACCGGTGCGTCGGTAGCAGGGGGCTCGCGCGGAATCTCCTCGCAAAGCGCGCGTAGCTCTTCAAATACCAGCGTTTCGCGCTCGAGCAAACGAGCGGCGCCCCGCTCAAGACGGCTGCGCTGCTCGCGAAGGATCTGCACGCTATGCGCCCGCGCTTCCTCAACCAGCCCGCGAACCGCGCAGTCGATCTCCCTTACTGTCGCATCCGAAGGCTGTAGCGTGGGGCGCGCCGCCGTCGGCAGAAGCAGGGGTTCAGTTGTATCGGACATATCGAGCGACTGCGGACCCAAAGTCGGATCCATACCGTACTGAACGATCATGCTACGGGCGATCCGGGTGGCGCGAAGCAGATCGTCGGCCGCCCCCGTGGAAACATCCCCCAGGCAGAGTTCTTCGGCTGCTCGCCCCGCGAGCAACACCGTCATCTTGTTACGCAGCTCGGTGCGGGTCATCAGGAATCGGTCTTCAGTGGGGCGTTGAATCGTGTAGCCAAGCGCCCCCACGCCGCGTGGAATGATCGACACCTTGTGAACGGTCTCGCCAGGCAGGAGCGCCATCGCGGCCAGGGCATGCCCCATCTCGTGGTAAGCCACCGTCTTGCGCTCGGCGGCATTTAGCAGGCGATTGCGCTTTTCCAGCCCGGCAACGATCCGCTCGAGCGCGGCAGTAAAGTCGTCTGCGCTCACCGCGGGATGTGACCGTCGCGTGGCAAGGAGGGCCGCCTCGTTTACCAGATTCGCGAGATCGGCACCGCTGAATCCGGGCGTCAGTGCCGCGAGCGCATCGACGCTCACATCCGTCGCCTGTCTGATCCGCCGCAGATGCACATTCAGGATTTGAACCCGCCCCCGCCGGTCGGGTCGGTCAACCAGCACCTGACGATCAAATCGGCCGGCCCGGAGTAGCGCCGGGTCAAGGATCTCGGGGCGGTTGGTGGCCGCAAGGAGCACCACTCCCGATGAGGGGTCAAAGCCATCGAGTTCGGCAAGCAGCTGATTAAGCGTCTGCTCCTTTTCGTCATGACCACCAAGGCCGAAGGCGCCGCGAGCACGGCCCAGGGCATCGATCTCGTCGATGAACACGATGGCAGGCGCTTTGGCGCGCGCCTGCTCAAACAGATCGCGCACGCGGGCGGCGCCTACGCCGACAAACATTTCGACGAATTCCGACCCGTTGATCGAGAAGAACGGCACACCCGCTTCGCCAGCCACCGCTCGCGCGAGCAGCGTCTTGCCCGTTCCTGGCGGACCGACCAGCAGGACGCCGCGCGGCACATGCGCCCCGAGTCGACCATGGCTCTTCGGATCTTTCAGAAAATCGACGATCTCGCGAAGTTCCTCCTTGGCCTCATCGACCCCAGCGACATCCTCAAAGCTCACCCGCACACCGGTCTCGACATACACCTTCGCCCGACTGCGGCCAATCGACAACAGCGACGAAGCCCCCCCTGCGCCAAAGCCAGCTCGCGTGGCGGCAGCCCGCCAGAGAACCGCAATCAGTGCGGCGCCGATCATCCAGGCAAGGAGCGCGCCCAGTGCCGGCGCTTCGGGCGCAGCACGAAAGGAAACCGAACGCACAGCAAGACGATCGGCAAGTAAAGGGTCAATTCTCCGCGTCACGAAGCGGGACACGCCGTGATCGGGTGTTCGAACGTAACGGCCACGAAGCAGCGACTCACCAATTTCCAGCTCGCTCACATTTCCCGATTCAAGATGCTGAAGAAACTCGCTGTAGTCGATCCGCTGCTCGTCACGCCACCACTGCCCCGAGTCAAGCGCAAGCGTGAGCAGGACGATCCCGAGCAACCACCAGCCGACATGACGCGCAGACAATTCGAATAGATCCCTGTAGCAAACGACCGCACCGATTGTCGACGCCCTTGCGCGGGCGGCCTTGACCCGCAGCAAGTCAGTTGTACAGGGCGCTCGCGACGATTGAATTGACTGATCCCGATGAACCACACAGCCCTTCATGATCGCCTGCTCACGGACAACCATCAGCCGGTGTGTGATGACATCCGGCGCCTTCGCTACGCACAGCCGAACGAGCAGACCGCCGACGATATCCGGCAGCGGCTTGCCGGTGCGCTCGCCTCGGTCGAGCAGGCCTCACACCGACCGCGCCGACGGCGCGAGTTTCTGTTCGCCATGCGGAGCGGTTTCATTCCTGGTGGCCGGATTCATGCCGGGGCTGGTACCACGCTGGCCGCGACCCTCATCAACTGTTTCGTTCAGCCCATGGCCCCGAGGCACTACGGCCGCGATGCCCGCGGACGGCCGGGCGTGGACGAGGCGTTGCGCGAGATGGCGAGCACGCTTCGGATGGGGGGTGGGGTGGGGGTCAACCTGAGCGATCTGCCCGCTCGTGCAATCGCCGGTCACGCATCGGATCTCGATCCGGTGAGCGTGATCATGAAGATGGAATCCAACGGGCGCAGGCTCGCCGCCACCGGCGCGCGACGTTCGGCGCAAATGGCGTTGGTCGATATCGATCATCCAGACAGCCCCGCCGTGATCGATCTCAAGCGCCACCACCGGCTGCAGACGGTAACGTTGTCGGTGTGTATCCCGGATGCGTTCATGCAGGCGCTCGGATCCTGTTCGTACAATCCGGACACGGGTTCGGCAGCCCGGACGCGGCGGGGCGAACCCTCGCCGCGGAGCGCAGCCAACCATCTCTGGATCCGGTTGCTTCAGGCCGCCCTCGACACCGGCAACCCCGGAGTCGTATTCATCGATCAGGTGAACCGCGACAACAATCTGGGCGACATCGAGCATTTGCGCGCCTGCAACCCCTGCGGCGAGCAGTATCTACCCGACTATGGCGCCTGCGATCTTGGGAGCATCAACCTCACCCGCCTGGTGCGTCGGCCCTTCACCCGAGCCGCCCGCGTGGATCTCGTCGCGCTTCGCCAACTGACGCATGTCGCCGTGAGGGCGCTCGACAATGTGATCGAGCTCACCCGCTGGCCACTCGAGGAGCAAGCCCGCGAGGCACGCCTTACGCGGCGTGTCGGACTGGGCATCACCGGGTTGGCCGACGCGCTCATCATGCTCGGCCTGCGCTACGACCGCCAGGCCGGCCGCAACGCCGCCGCAGCCATGCTGCGAATAATTCGTAATGCGGCCTACTGCAGTTCGGTGCAACTGGCGATCGAGCGCGGCCCGTTTCCGCTCTTTGAAGCCCATCGCCTGCTGAGTCCACCCCACGCCGCCTCGCGTCTTCCTGCATTCCTCAAGCGGCGCATCGAAAAGTATGGTCTCAGAAACTCGCATCTGCTTGCGATCGCACCGGCGGGCACGATTTCAATGGCGATGGCCGATAACGTGTCGAGCGGAATCGAACCCGTCTTCGCGCCGCAGATCCTGCGGCGGATCGCCATGCCCGATGGCAGTCAGATCGTGCGGTCCGTCGACGATCATGCGCTACGCCGCCTTCGTGCGCTCCGTCCAGCCGGCACCGCACTCCCCGCAGCGTGGTGTGACGCCTCGACGCTGCGAGCCGTGGACCACTTGCGAATGGTCGCGGCGCTGCAACCATTGGTTGATGCAGGGATCAGCAAGACCGTTCACCTTCGGGAAACGGATTCCGTCCAGAACCTGGACCGACTGCTGCGATATGCCTGGCGCTCGGGTCTCAAGGGGGTGAGCGTCTTTCGCGCGGGCACCCTTCTTCGCGACGTGCTCTGTGACGCGCGGCGAGCGCCCCGCTAGCGCCTAGGCCAGAAGGCCTCGACTGCCTGGCTGCATTCGTGC
>CAMBZS010000081.1 GCA_945872335.1 Bordetella parapertussis
TTCCCGATATTCCAACCATGAGCGAGTCGGGTTTCCCGGGTTGGGAAACCGGCCCCTGGTTCGGACTTGCCGTGCGCTCGGGCACACCCGATCCGATCGTGAGCCGGCTTTCCGATGAAATCCGCCGAGCGCTCGCGCTCCCCGAGGTCCAGTCACGCCTCACCGCAATGGGTGCAACGCCGATCGGCAGCACACCGCAGGCGTTCCGGCAATACATCGCAGCAGAGCAGACGCGCTGGGGCGACCTGATCCGCGCGGTCGGCATCCGAATCGAATGAGGCTTTTTTCCTATCGCGACCGGCCGGTTCACCTCGGACCGTTTCCGCTCGAGCGCCTGCGGCGAATCGACATCAGACCCGACCTGTCGGCGCTGTCGCCCATGCAGGCGCTTGCCTTCGATGACGCCAACCCCGAATCACTCACGCATGCCATGGCGCGCTTTATCGGCATGTTCGATGTCATTCGCGATGGGTCTGTCGCAAGCCAGCGATCCGACCTTCCCGACGACCCAGCCGAGCGCGCGAGGCACCTCAAGGCCGCCGCCTACTATTTCGATGCCTCAATGGTGGCCACCTCCGGGTTGCCAGCCGATTGCAGGCTCGCGCAGCCCCTCAGGAACCCAATGGTGGCAAAGCTTGCTGCCGAACTCGAGGGCAGTCAGCCCAAAAGCTTCGCAGCCGGCATCGACATGATTCTTGCGGATGTGCTCGACTCGGCCCGCGCCAAGCACCAACCCATCGACCACCACACCCACGCACTGGTGGTCATGGTCGATTATCAGCGTGAGCCACGGCCGGGTGAACCAGGGTGCGCGTGGATTCATGGCACCCAGGCGCAGCGCGCGGCAACGCTGGCCGCCCAAACAGCGGTTCTGCTCGCCACGTATCTCAGAATGCTTGGGTATTCGGCGCGCTCGCATACGGCAACCTGCTCCGATGTTGACCTTCCCCGCCTCGCGGTCGCAAGCGGATTGGCCACCGTGGAAACGCGAAACGGAGAAGCATGCGCCGTCAACCCCTATCGCGGCACGCACTATGCGCTCGCCGCTGTCACCACGTCGCTCGAACTGGCAGCCGACCGCCCGCTTGCCGTCTCCGGCGGGCTTGACCGAGTTCGATCGCACGGACCCGCATGGTGGCTGGGCGTGGGAACAGGGCGCGGGGCACTCAACCGCGACCCGTACCGTCGTCGCGAATTCCGCAGCGGCCCGTTACCTTTCGAGACCATCAAGCGCCGAGACGAGCCCACCACTTTCATCGATCACGCACGCGTGCCACGCTTTCCCAAGCGCGCCGATTTCTTTGCACGGATCCTCTTTGGCGACATGGGCCGGAAGATCCAGGAGGAAGCAAAGAACGCGCACTACGTGATGAAAAGCCCGATCGGTGCCTGCGCCAGGCGCGCATTGGGCGCGCTGCTGCTCCTGCAGTTCGGCGAGGCGCGTGGCCCCGTTGCCGGCAGCACGCTCGATCCAACGCGCAACGCCGACAACCTGAAGGCTGCGTCCTACTACATGGGCTGCGATGCAGTGGGTCTTTGCGCGGTCCCTGATTGGGCCTGGTATTCGCACGATGCGGGTGGCCAACCCATGGCGGCCTATCACCGGAACGCGCTCAACATGCTCATCGATCAAGGGCACGAGACGATGGAAGGCGCCTCGGGTGATGACTGGATTTCAGTCGCACAAAGCATGCGCGCCTACCTGCGTTTCTCGATGATCGGAGGCATCCTCGCTGAGCAGATCCGGCGTCTGGGATGGAGTGCGCGCGTTCACTCCGTGATCGATGGCGACGTGTTGCAGCCTCCGCTGCTGCTGCTGTCTGGCCTGGGCGAAGTCAGTCGTATCGGCGAAGTGATTCTGAATCCGTTCCTGGGCCCACGCCTCAAATCGGGCACAGTCACCACCGACATGCCGATGACCGCTGATAAGCCGATCGATTTTGGTCTGCAGCGATTCTGCGAGCAGTGCAACAAGTGCGCGCGCGAATGTCCGTCTGGTGCCATCACCGCTGGCCCAAAGCTGATGTACAACGGCTATGAAATCTGGAAGTCCGACGCTGAAAAATGCGCGCGCTACCGCATCACAAACCAGGGTGGAGGCATGTGTGGCCGGTGTATGAAAACCTGCCCCTGGAATCTGGAAGGCCTGTTTGCCGAGGCGGGGGTGCGCAGAATCGCCATGAATTTCCCGGGGGCTGCGCCGATGCTGGCAGCGCTCGACGACCATCTTGGTCGAGGTTCCATCAATCCGGTCAAGAAATGGTGGTGGGATCTTGAGCTCGATCGCGACAGCGGTCGCTACGTTCAGGCGCGTCAGGTACACCGGCGGGAACTCAATCGCGATCTGAATCTGCGCTATGAGGACCAGACACTCGCGGTCTATCCCGCTGATCAGATGCCGCCGCCTTACCCGGTCGCCCATCCGATCAATCGCGACAAGGGCATCGAGCGCTACCGGTCGCTCCTGACCCCGGCCGAGTATCGGGCGCGACTTGCCGCTGGCGACACCGCCGAGCTGGCCCCACCCTTTCGCATGCCAGAGGGACCGCCGCCTGTGTTTCCCGTTGTGCTCAAGCGCCGAACCGAGATGGCCCGAGACATCGCACGCTTCGAGTTCGGATCGCCTGATGGCAGGCCGCTACCGCCGTTTGAAGCGGGCGCCCATGTCGATGTGATCATCGCGCCCGAATATCGACGCTCGTACAGCCTGGCCGGTGACCCCGCCGACCCGGACCGATATGTGCTGGGTGTGCTCCGTGAGCCCCGCGGCAAAGGCGGATCCATGCTCATGCACCGCGTATTCCGGGAAGGCAAGCGGGTGTTCGTGACACCGCCAGCCAATCACTTTCCGCTTCTTCCGGGTTCGCGCAAGACCCTGCTGTTCGCCGGTGGCATCGGCGTGACGCCACTGATCGCCATGGCACACGAACTGCACCGTCAGGCAGCCGATTTCGAGTTTCACTACAGCGCGGCAAGCGAGGCTCAGGCGGGGTTTGTCCAGGATCTGCGCGAGTCCGCATGGGCCTCACGTGTACAAACCCATTTCAAGGATCAGGGACAGCGTGCAGACCTTCCCGCCCTGATTCCCGAATGGCATTCAGGATACGAGCTCTACACCTGTGGCTCGCTTCGCTACATGGATGCCGTCTTCGAAGTGGCTACCTCACGGGGGTGGCCCGCGGAATCACTGCATCGCGAGTTGTTCGTGGTTCCCGATGCACCGGATCGGCCAAACCATCCTTTCACCCTTTTGCTCGCAGACAGCGGGCGATCCGTTGCAGTGAGTGCTGACCAGTCGGCGGCCGAAGCGCTGCAGGCCGCGGGAATCGCGGTCGATATCAAGTGCTCGGACGGCATCTGCGGCGTCTGCTCGGCTAATGTGCTGGCAGGTGAAGTGGATCATCGCGATCATGTTCTGAGCGCCCGCGAACGTGCAACGAAAATGCTGCTCTGCTGCTCGCGCTCGGCGACACCCGGGGCGCAGATATCAATTTTCCTTTAAACGCGAAACCAACAGCTCGTTGCTTGAGCCCTGCAATGAAAAGCGCGGGGCGAGTCGCCAACATTGCGGCTCCTCGAACAGTGCCGAATTGCCAAAAGCCAGCCGTGCTGCCCAGCATTGACGTGCGCCAGGACCGCGGTGCCCGGCAACGCGATGAAAACTTTCAGCGATTAATACTGACTGCCCGGGTGGGTGCTCAGAATGAACCGGAAGATCGAGTTCATCGAGATCATCTCGAGGAGGGCGGGCGCTCTGCAAACGGATCGTCCCGAGCGGTCATCGACCGGTAAAGCGCGGCGCTCGGTTCTCGCGATGCGCAGCGATACCTTCATCGACGTCATGAGTCCATTCCAGGTGCCGCCGCAAGGTGTCGGCGAGTTCGCGCGCCGGCTTGAAACCTGGTGCCAGACGCGTATTCACGATCTGCTTGGCGCCACGGGTGGCGAGCGGCCCGCTGGTTGCAATGCGAGCTGCAATGGCGGCCACCGAGTCGCGCAATGTCGTGCCGGGGTAGAGCTCCTGCACGATGCCGTAGTCGCGCATGGCTTCGCTGTTGATCTCGCGCGCCGTGCAGAGGAGGTCAAGCGCCCTCGCCCGGCCCACCAACTGGGGCAGCCGAACGGGACCGCCAGCACCGGGAAACCCGCCCCAGGCCGCCTCCGGCATACAGAGTGTTGCGTGGTCGGCCGCGTAACGAATGTCGCAGGCTAGGCAGAGCTCCACAGCCCCGGCGAGCACCTTTCCGTTGATGCACGCGATCACGATCTGCGGCAGGGCCTCGATCGCATCAAAGACCCGGTTTGCCATCATCACCAGACGGACGACTTCATCCTTCGAAAGCTGGGCACGGATGACGGGGTTCATGATCCCCATTGAAAAAAATGCGCTGCCAGCGCCAGTGATGATCAGTGCCTGCGTTTGATCATCATCGCGCAAAGCCTCCGCGATGGCGCCCAGGCGCACCAGTACCTGGGGTATCAGCCGGTTCATGTCGTCCTCACGATCGATGGTGAGGGTCATAACCGCGCCATGACGCTCGATCAGCAGGCCTTCTGGAAAGCGTTCGGCTCCTTGCGGCGCGAGTTTGACAGGGGCTTCCAACTGCACTCTCCTTGTGGGCGGTCAGACAGACCGTACATGGATGCCCCCGGTTTGCCAAGCAGCCGCTCACATGCCTGAAATACGCCCAGGCTCCGCATCACTAAATATAACGTGTAATGCATATAACATATTAAAACAATGCATTGGACTTTATGTATTGTTCCTCCCTACGATGCATGCTCATCACCTCTTCCCAGAAGGATTGGACATGAAAGTCATCGTGCTCGGAGCCGGTCTGCTTGGTGTCACCTCCGCCTACTTTCTGCGCCAGCAGGGGCACGATGTCACCGTGGTCGACCGCCAGGCGGCCGCGGCTGCCGAAACCAGTTTTGCGAACGGCGGCCAGATTTCTGTGAGCCACGCCGAGCCCTGGGCCAATCCGGGTGCGCCGCTGAAGGTGCTCAAGTGGCTGGGCCAGGAAGACGCCCCGCTCCTCTTTCGTCTGCGCGCCGATGCGCGCCAGTGGCGCTGGGCCCTGCGTTTTCTGCGCGAGTGCACGCCCGCGCGCACCCGCCGGAACATCGAACAGATCGTAAGGCTGGGCACCTACAGCCGGGACACACTTCAGCAATTGCGCCGCGACACCGGCCTTTCCTACGATCAACGCACCCGGGGCATTCTGCATTTCTACACCAGCGAGAAAGAGTTTGACGCGGCCGAGGCCCCGGCCGCACAGATGCGCGAACTCGGCTGCGATCGCCGCGTGGTGTCTGCCGATGAAGCGGTCCGGATCGAGCCCGCGCTGGCGCATATCCGCCCGAAGCTTGCGGGCGCAACCTATACCAGCCAGGACGAATCGGGCGATGCCAACCGCTTCGCACGCGAACTGGTGAGGCTCTGCGAGGCCGCAGGCGTCCGGTTCCTGATGAGTCATACCGTCACCGCAATTCGCGAGGTCGGTGGCGAAGTCGATCATGTCGAAGCCACCGACAGCGAAGGGCGCTTTCAAAGGCTGCGCGCCGATGCCTATGTGCTCGCAATGGGGTCGCTCAGCCCACTGCTCGCGAAGCCGCTGGGAATTGAGTTGCCGATCTATCCGGCCAAAGGCTACTCGGTCACCATGCCGGTCAGAAACCCAGCCATGGCGCACCAGGTTTCACTCACCGACGATGAATACAAGCTCGTGTTCTCGCGGCTCGGCGACCGACTGCGGATTGCCGGAACTGCGGAACTGAACGGCTATGACCGCGATCTGAACCGTGTTCGGTGCGAAGCGATTGTTCGCCGGGTGGAGGAACTGTTCCCGGGCGCCGGCGACAGCGAACGCGCGCAGTTCTGGACCGGGCTCCGCCCCGCCACACCGAGCAACGTGCCCATCATTGGTCGATCAAAAGTGGGCAAACTCTTCCTCAACACCGGTCACGGCACGCTGGGCTGGACGCACGCCTGCGGCTCGGGCAAGAGCATTGCCCATATCGTGAGCGGGATGCAACCCGAGGTCGACTTTGCCTTTGTGGGTCTTGAGCGCCGCGCACAGGGCGTGGGCGACATGGCAACAGCCTGAGGTATCAGGCTGCCCGGTGTCTTGTGGTGGTTGCGGTGCGGAACAGGAGCCAGGCACTGGCAGAATACCCGTTTCCTCCCTCAGGACTGCCGCATGGCCGCGCCCTTCGATTCCCTGCCGCCCGGAAACGTTCAGCCTCATGACGCCCAGCCCGCTGCCACCCTCCTCGTCAAGGAAGACGATCTGCGCGCACTGGGTGAGAGCGCGTTCATGGGGCTTGGACTCACCGAGCCCGATGCTCGCGATGTGTGTTCCATCCTGCTGCTCGCCGATCTGTTCGGGCTTTCCACCCACGGCTTCAGCCGAGTGGAGTCCTACGGCGAGCGGCTGTTAAGCGGCGGTATCCGTGCACGCCCACAGATTCGGGCAGAGCGTCTTGCCCCCTCGCTGATTGCGGTCGACGGTGACAACGGCGTCGGTCCGCTGGTGGGCATGCACGCCCTGCGCGAAGCCATGCGCGCAGCCCGGGAAACCGGGTTGGCGATGGCGCTGGCACGCAGCAGCAACCATTTCGGCCCGATCTCGCCCTACTCGCTGATCGCAGCCGAGGCAGGATTCGCCTCGATCATCGGCAGCAACGCCACCACAACCATCGCCCCCTGGGGCGGAACCGATGCACGACTGGGCAACAGCCCGCTTGGCTTTGGTGTGCCGAATCCCGTTGGTCAGCCTTTTCTGCTCGATATGGCGATGAGCGTGGTGGCGCGCGCCAAGATCCGCAGTGCTGAGAAGCGTGGTGAGACCATACCCGAGACCTGGGCCACGGACGCAGGCGGACTTCCTACGACCGATCCGAGGGCCGCGCTCGACGGATTTCTTCTGCCAATCGGTGGGCACAAGGGTTACGGGCTGGCGCTGATGGTGGATATGCTGGCGGGATTGTTCTCCAATGCCGCCTATCTGACCCATGTGAAGTCCTGGGTTGATTCTCCAGATGAACCTCAGAACCTTGGGCATTTTTTCATTCTCATTGACACCTCACGTCTGGGGTCGACGTCATGGCTTGCCGAGCGCATGCGTGACTTTGCACAGATCCTTCACGATAGCCCTCCCGCGCGGGCCGAATCGCCTGTCATCGTCCCTGGCGAGATCGAGCTGGACAGGATGGCGGCACAACGGCGCGACGGGCTGCGCATGCCGCGGGAAACCATCGAACTGATGCAGGTCCATGCCGCTCGCCTCGCTCCACAGAAGTAATTTCCCATCAATCCGACCGGAACACGCCCCATGACTCAAGCCCCCACCGACCGGCCTCAGTCATTACCGCCACGCCGCTGATCGAAGCAGGTCAAGCTGGTCAGCGTGCGCTCCTCGGGCATGCGTGACAGGACAGCGCTTCCGGATTAGCATCCGCGTTCAATATTCTCAGGGGGTCGGCATGGCAAGCTTTACTGTTAACGGCGTACCGGTGCAGTCCAAAGCGCCGGCAGACACACCACTCTTGTGGGTCATCCGCGACGAACTGAATCTGACCGGCACGAAGTACGGCTGCGGCATCGCACAGTGCGGCGTCTGCACAGTGCATGTGGACGGTGTGCCGATTCGTTCCTGCAGCACGCCCCAGTCCGCGGTCGAAGGCAAAAAAGTGACCACGATCGAAGGGCTGCCTGGCGGTGGTAACCATCCGTTGCAGAAAGCCTGGGTGGCCGAACAAGTGCCGCAGTGTGGCTACTGCCAGTCGGGGCAAATCATGCAGGCGGCGGCGTTACTCGCCACCAACAAGAACCCGTCGCGCGACCAGATCGTGCGGCATATGGACGGCAATATCTGCAGATGCGGCACCTACAACCGCATTGTTCGCGCCATCGAGCGCGCAGCGAAGGAGGCCTGATCATGAAATCACGTGAAAAGCTGGAACTGATCAGCGTGAGCATGAGCCGCCGCACATTTCTGGGGGCGAGCACCGGCCTGTCGGTCGCGATCACGCTGGGCGTTGGTGTCCATTCAAAGGACGCCACCGCTCAGGGCAAGCGCAGCTTCAACGCCTATGTATCGATCGCCCCGGACGGCACCATCACCATCCAGGCGCCAGCGCCCGAAATGGGCCAAGGCATCATGACCAACCTGCCCCTCATCGTTGCCGAAGAGCTCGATGCAGATTGGAGCCGGGTGGTGGTGGAACAGTCGCCCGTTGCAGCGGTCTACGCGCACCCGGTCTTCAAGGCGCAGTACGTGGTCGCCAGTGTGTCCACCTTCGGCTACTGGACGCCGCTGCGCATGGCGGGCGCACAAACGCGTCGCGTGTTGATGCAGGCGGCAGCAGATCGCTGGAATGTCCCGCTCAACAGCCTCACCACCGAACCCAGCATGGTGGTCCACAGTGCTTCCGGCCGAAAGATGGGATACGGTGAAATTGCAGGCTTCGCAACGCCCCCCGCCACCATGCCGGCGCTCGATGCCGCAAAGGATCTGAAGCAGCGCTCGCAATACCGGCTGCTGGGCAAGAACACGCCCCGGGTGGACGCCGTACCGAAATCCACCGGCGCAGCCAAATACGGCATCGACGCGGTGGTGCCCGGCATGCTGTACGCCACGCTCGCGCGTGCGCCGGCACGGGATGGCTCGCCGGTCTCCTCGAATGCCGATGCGATCAGAAGGTTGCCGGGGATCACCCATGTGGTCACGCTCGAGCACGGCGTTGCGGTGGTGGGTTCAAGCTTTCCGGCGGTGGTGCAGGCACGCCGTCAGTTGAAGGTGAGCTGGAGCGAAAACAGGCCCGGCAACGGCATTCACACCGACCTGGACCTGCAAGACTTCGCGCAGCATGCACGCGAGGATCTTCGCCCCGCGCAGGACTACCGCAGCAAGGGAGACGCCGCGAAAGCCGTGTCGTCCTCAGTAAAAACGATGACGCGCGAGTATCTCTCCGATCATGCTTACCACGCACAAATGGAGCCGATGAACTGTCTGGTGTCCGCACGAGCAGACGGTGCCGAGGTATGGGTGGGCACGCAGGCGCCCACGCGCACGCAGATCGACGTGGCCCGCGTACTGGGCCTGGCGACCGAACGCGTGAAAGTCAACCAGATGTATCTGGGCGGTGGTTACGGTCGTCGCGCCACCGTCGAAAACGCAGTGGATGCGGCGCTGATCGCCAAAGCAGTGGGCAAGCCGGTGAAACTGCTGCTCACGCGTGAAGACGATCTCGCAGCGGGCACCTTCCGCCCCATGACCGCGCAAAAACTGGATGTGGGCCTGGATGCAAGCGGCAAGATCACCGGCTGGAAACACCGGGTGGTGGGCGAGCCGGTGAGCGACTTCGTGTACGAGCCTGGACGACTGAAAGCGCAGGGCAATCGCGATGTGATTTTCATGAGTGGCGCGGAAGTTCCCTTCTATGCCATTGATCACTACCGGTCCGAGCACCTGATGGAAAAGGAACGCACGCGCACCGCAGCGTACCGGGGCATTGGCGCGGGCTACACCAAGTTCGCCATTGAATCGATGCTTGATGAAATTGCGGCCGAGACCAAGCAGGACCCACTCGCTCTGCGTCTGTCACTGGTCAACAACCCGCGGGCCCGGTCAGTGATTGAGCGGGTAGCGCAAATGTCCAATTGGGGAACGAGGCGCGAGGCGGGGCGAGCGCTTGGGATCGCATTTACCGAATACGGTCCCGCGCCCGCCATCGCATCAATGATCGCAGCGGTCGCAGAAATTTCGCTTGATCGCACTTCGGGCCAGATTCGCGTGCACAACTACTGGACAGCGGCCGATGTGGGACTGGCAATGAATCCCGACGGCATCAAGTCGCAGATTGAAGGCGCGGTGGTGTGGGGCCTGAGTTGCTGTCTGAAAGAGCGCGTCAGCATGGTGGCAGGCGTGGTGCAGCAATCGAATTTCCACGACTACCCAGTGCTTCGCATGTCGGAAACGCCCGCGATTCACGTCGACATTCTTTCCACCACCCCAACGCCCACCATGGTGGGTGAACTGGCTGTTCCAGGCACCGGGCCAGCGGTAGCCAATGCGTTTTTTGCCTTGACGGGCAAGCGCCTGCGTCACCTGCCGATGACGCCGCAACGGGTATTGGCAGCGCTCAAGGCGTAGCGACAGCCAACGCTCGGGGTGAGCCTGGCGGGCCGCTTTGTTCAATGCAAAGCGGCCCTTTTTTCTGCCAGCGTGGTGATCTGACAGACGGCTGCGGCAAGACGCCGCAGCCGTGGTCATCAGAAGTGCAGAACCGTACGAATCGACTTGCCCTCGTGCATCAGATCGAAGGCTTCATTCACCCTTGCCAAGGGCATGGTGTGGGTCACGAAGGGCGCGAGCTTGATTCGGCCCGCCATCGCGTCCTGAACCATGGCAGGCAGTTGCGAACGTCCTTTTACCCCACCAAACGCCGTACCAAGCCAGCGCCGGCCGGTAACCAATTGGAACGGTCTGGTTGAAATTTCCTGACCTGCACCGGCAACACCAATGATCACCGACTGCCCCCACCCGCGATGCGCAGACTCCAGTGCAGCACGCATGACGTTTACATTTCCGATGCATTCGAAAGTGTGGTCTGCACCCCAGCCCGTCATGTCGACAATCACCTGCTGGATCGGCCGGTCATGATCAGCCGGATTCACGACATCGGTCGCACCGAATGTTTTGGCAAGCTCAAACTTCGCAGGGTTGGTGTCGACCGCAATGATGCGACCGGCGCCAGCAAGCTGCGCCCCGTGAACCACCGCAAGGCCGATGCCACCCAGCCCAAACACGACAACACTGTCGCCGGGCTGCACCTTGGCGGTGTTCTTGACGGCACCGAGCCCGGTGGTGACCCCGCAGCCGAGCAAACACACCTGCTCGGGGTTGGCGGTGGGGTCGATTTTTGCAAGTGACACCTCTGCCACCACGGTGTATTCGCTGAAGGTGGAACACCCCATGTAGTGGTAAAGCGGCTGCCCGTTGTACGAGAAGCGCGACGTTCCGTCAGGCATCACGCCTTTACCCTGGGTGGCGCGCACTGCCACGCACAGATTGGTCTTGCCGCTTTTGCAGAACAGACACTGGCCGCATTCGGCGGTGTAGAGCGGAATGACATGATCACCGGGTTTGACGCTGCTCACGCCCTCACCGACCTCGACAACGATGCCCGCTCCCTCGTGTCCGAGCACCACCGGGAACAGCCCTTCGGGATCATCGCCGCTTAGCGTAAAAGCGTCGGTGTGGCATACGCCGGTGTGCGTGATCCGAACCATCACCTCGCCTTTGCGGGGCGGAGCCACATCAATATCGAGAACTTGAAGGGGCTGCCCAGGGGCAAGCGCAACAGCGGCGCGGGATTTCATGAATGGCTTCTCCGATCGGGAACTGGGTTGTCTGGCAGATGCGCGTTGGCGATCGAGCTGCTAGAGATTGTAGTTGAGCCTTGCGCGCGAGGTTTAAGGAAGCGCCCAAAGCCACATCATTCGGCGCCGAAGAAGGTGGTGAGGCTTCGTACCATTGCTGACGAGGCGCTTCCGACCATCGCTTCCGGTTATGGTTCGATGACAATTAATCACTAGACGACATGAGCATGGGTTCTGATAATTCAGGCACTTGAAAGGATTGGTTCCATGCGACTGTCGGACATTGCCAAGGTGATTCGCAGCAAGAACGCCGGGCCGCGTTGCACGACGCTGGACATCATGTTCGCCAGCGAGGCGGACTATCAGCGTGTCGTCAACGCCGGAAAGATCACTGAAGCTCTGGTGGCAAAGCTCTACAACCACCCGATCGACAATGTGAAGATCATCCACTACCCCGTGGCGATGGCCATCAAGGTCGTGATCCCCCGCAAGGTCACCGCTGGCGATCCTGGCGATCGGGACGTCTATGGTGCCCAGCAGCACGCGCGGCTGTTCGGGATCGAGATATGAGCGCCACAGGGCTGTTGATTCAGGAGTTCGCCCACCGCAAGGCTTACCGCCCCTTGCGATTCCTGGGCGCGTCTGGGCAACTTGGCTACGGCATCCCGACGCCAGCGTTCGAGGCCGGCCTCGCACGCAAGCCCGACCTGATCGGCTGCGACATGGGGTCGATCGATATCGGTCCCTATTATCTGGGCAGCGGTCAGCTGGCCACCTCCAGGCAATCAACCAAGCGTGATCTGAAAAAAGTGCTGCTTGGAGCGCGACGCCTGAACATTCCCCTGGTCATCGGCTCGGCCGGATCAGCGGGCGCGAGGCCACACCTGGAGACGACCCTGGATCTCATCCGCGAAATCGCCCGGGAAAACCAGCTGCGCTTCCGCCTGGCTTACATCCCGGGCGATGTACCCAAGGAAGTCCTGCAGCGGGCGATCGATCAGAAACGGGTGGTCGGTATCGATGGCATGCCAGCGCTGACCACCGAGGAACTGATGCTCACGACCAACCTGGTCGGCCAGATGGGCATGACTGAATTTCAGGAAGCCTACGCCCTTGATATCGACGTGCTGATCGCCGGCCGAGCCTGCGACACCGCCATCTTCTCGGCGCTTGCGGTCATGCTGGGCTTTCCCACGGGCCTGTCCGTTCACATGGCCAAGATCATCGAATGCGCCTCGCTGTGCTGCACGCCCGGAGGCCGCGACTCGATCCTCGCCGAACTGCATGCCGACCACTTCCTCCTGGAAAGCATGGCGCCGCAGCGCAAGGCACTGCCAATCTCGGTGGCAGCCCACAGCCTGTACGAGCAAAACGACCCCTACACAATCATTGAGCCTGAAGGGCGGGCCGAATTGCATGACGCCGTCTACGAGCAGGTGGGCGAGCGAACCACGAGGATCAGTGGTGCGAGATGGGTGCCGGCTGCGAAACACACCCTCAAGATGGAGGGGGCAAGAAAAGTCGGGGAGCGTGCCATCCTGCTGTGCGGTGCCGCCGATCCGCGCTTCATCGAGCAGCACCAGTCCATCCTGGAGGATGTGAAGGAGATCGTGCGCGAGCTCGTGTGCGAGGACAGCCCCGAGGACTACACCCTGCACTGGCATGTGTATGGTGTGGACGGGGTTACCGATCGCGCGGCGGACTCCCCGCTACCGGCAGAGGTCTGCCTGCTGATCGAATGCATCGCGCCCACACCGGAGCGGGCGACCGAAGTCGTCAAGACCATGAAGCAGTACCTGCTGCACTACGGCTACACCGGCAGGCTGTCCACCGGCGGCAACGTGGCGTTCCCGTTCACCCCGCCGGAAATCAGCGTGGGTGAGGCCTACAAGTTCAACGTCTATCACATCATGGAAACCGTGGTGGGCGAGCGGCTCTTCACGCCGCAGGTGATCGAATTCTGACTGAAGAAACCCACTCAAACAGGATGGCAACCATGCAGACAAGACTGACTCTGAGCATCGCCGCATTCGCGCTTGCGCTTGCAGCCTCCACGGGTGCGAGCGCCCAGCAGCCCTACCCGAACAAGCCGGTCAAGGTTATCGTTCCGTATGTCGCGGGTGGCGCGGCCGACATCACCGCACGGACCATCAGCCAGAAACTGGCTGACAGCCTGGGCCAACCCTTTGTCGTGGAAAACCGCCCGGGCGCCAACGGCGGGGTCGGCGCAGAACTCGTGGCCAAGGCGCCGGCCGATGGGTACACCTTATTGATCGCCGCGAGCGGCCCCATCGTCATCAACCCGGTGCTCTATCGCAAGATTGCCTACGACCCGCTGACCGACTTCGCGCCGATCAGTCAGATCACCCGTTTCCAGTACGCCATTGTCGTCAGGGACGCATCCCCCATCCGCAGCCTGCAGGATCTGATCGACGCCGCGAAGGCGAATCCCGGCACGTTGAGCTACGGCTCGACCGGGGTCGGTGGCGGGGGCCATCTGGCTGGCGTCATGTTCGAGCAGCTCAGCGGCACGAAGTTGATACATGTTCCGTACAAAGGCGGCGCGGCGGTCTGGTCTGACCTCCTGGGCGGCCAGTTGTCCTTTACCTTCGAAGCGCTGGTGACCGCAGCCCCCATGATGAAGTCCGGGAAGCTGCGCGCCTTCGCCTCCACCGGAGCCCAGAGGTCATCCACGCTGCCGCAGTTGCCAACGCTGGCCGAAATGGGCTTCAAAGGCTATGACATCACCCAGTTCCAGGGCATGCTGGCGCCCGCCAGGACCGACCCGGCGATTGTCGACAAGCTTTACCGAGAACTCCAAAAAATCGGCAAGGCCCCTGACGTCGTGAAACGGCTCGGCGAAGACGGTGGCAATGAACTGATCATGAACTCCCCAACAGAGTTCGCCAACCTGATCAGGTCGGAGTTGCTGATGTACGGCAAGCTGATCAAGGACGCCGGCATCACCACAGACTGAACCGAAGATCGAAGCAGATACCGCAATGACACCACGCTGGACGCGTCGCCCCCCAGGATCCAACTGGGGCGACTTCGGCCCCGATGACCAACGCGGCCGCATGAACCTCATCACCCCCGCACGCCGCCGGGAAGCCATGAAGGAGGTCATCACAGGCGATGTGTTCTGCCTGAGCTTGCCGCTCGATCGCCCGGGCGGGCAGGTTCTGAACGACCATCGGTGCGCACCCGCGTTCAAGCCGGTCATGCGCGGTGGAAACCGGGTGTTCAACTTTCCGCACAATCAGATCGACCCGCGCTTCACCGATGTCAGCTCGGACGAGGCGGTCCTTCTTTACAGTCAGTACTCCACCCAGTGGGACGCTCTCGCGCACAAGGGGTCGCTGTTCGATGTGGATGGCAGCGGGGAGCGCAAGCGCGTCTGCTACAACGGCTGGCAAATCGTCGACGCCAACAATCAGGGCGTTCAGGGCGAGCTCGGCGCGCGCGCGCTCTCAATCGCCAACATGGCCGAGACTGGCGTACAAGGGCGTGGCGTCATGGTCGACCTGCATCGACACCTTGGCGAGGCGCGCACGCACGTGACCCTGGACATGCTGTTGAAGATCATGGAAGCCGATCGCTTGAGCGTGAGCGAAGGCGACATCCTGTGTCTGCATACCGGGCTGGGCCAGCTGATCGTCAACAGTCCGCCAGAGGGTCCGGACCCCTCGGTCAGGCTCGCGTGCGCTGTGCTGGACGGCTCCGACCAGGCCCTGCTGAACTGGATCACCGAATCCGGCGTTGCAGCCATCGCCGCTGACAACCTCGCCGTCGAGTCATCCTCCACCCTGGGCGTGCGCAAGAACATCGGCCCGCTGGGCGCCGTGCTGCCGCTGCACGAGCATTGCCTGTTCAAGCTGGGCGTCCATCTCGGCGAGCTCTGGTATCTGACGGAACTGGCCAACTGGCTTCACAAACACCAGCGCAGCCGCTTCCTGCTCACCGCCCCGCCGCTGCGACTGCCCGGCGCTGCAGGCTCCGCGGTTACGCCGGTGGCCACGGTATAACCAGGCCCAGGCATGTCGCGATCAAAGCAGACGGATCCCTGGCAGCTGCAGTAACGCCTGCCGCAACATCGCGATGCGCGGATGATCGAACGCTGCAGTCCTGTAAACCAGGCCGAGGGTGGCGCGGGGCGGTGGCGATGCCATGCGGATCCGGCGAATGCGACCAGCACGCTCGGCTTCACGCGCAGTCGAGATCGGCGTGGTGCTTAAGCCCACGCCTTCAGCCACCACGCGGGCACTCGTAACCGGACTGTCGGTTTCGCACACCGGCGCCGGGGGTTGCAAGCCGTGGCGTCTGAAGGTGTCCTCGATGAACCCCCGCGCAAGCGAGGGCATGCGCGTCAGGACCCACGGTTCATCAACCAGCGCTCCCCATTCGACACTGCGCGCACGCACGAGCCGGTGTCCTGATGGCGCGATGACGACATAGTCCTCCTCGCCAATCGCCTCGAAGCGCACACCGTGCCCCGCCGCCTCGGACATCGAATCCGGGTTGTAGACCGTGACCAGGGCGTCCAGGTCGCCATCGAGCAACGAGTCGAACAGCTTCGGCACATTGGCTTCATACAGGCTCACC
>CAMBZS010000082.1 GCA_945872335.1 Bordetella parapertussis
GGTTCGGAAAACGCCTCGTCCAGCGTGCGGCGAATCGGCTTCAGCATGTAGGACAGCGCGGAACGTCGTCCAGTCCGGATGTCGACGGTGACAGTCATTCCCGGCATCACGTCGAGGCGCTTGCGCAACCCCGTTTCGGCTGGCGCACCCGGCGGGATGTCGGTCTCCACATGCACCCGGTAGTAAAGCTGCTCGCCCGCACGCGAATCGTCGCGAATCGTGTCTGCGCTGATGTAGCTGAGCTTCCCAGACACCGCGCCGTAGGCGGTGTAGTCGTACGCATCAAATTTGATCGATACGGGAAGACCGGGCCTGAGCAGGGCGATGTCGGACGGTCTCACACGGGCCTCAACGATCAGCCGGTCGTCGGCCGGTACGATCTGCAGGAGCTCCTCGCCGGGGCGCAACACGCCACCGCGCGTCGTCACCCGAACGTTCTTCACGATGCCGCGAACGGGGGCTCGGATCACCAGACTGTCCAGCACTTCGCGGCGCTGTGCCTGCACCTGCTCAAGCTGCGCGAGTTCGTCCTCGGCGCGCGCCTGCTCGGCGCGGACCTCCTGAAGCCAGCGGTTCTTGCGGATCGAGAGTTGCGCCTCGGCCTCGCTCGCGAGCCGGCTCACCCGCAAGAGTTCGGCCTGACTGACATCGCCCACACGATGCAGGTTCTGGACCAAGGCGAGTTCCTGACGGGCGATCGATGCCGATGATTCGAGCGCATCAAGCTCCACCGACAGCGAGTGACGACGTTGCTCGAACAAGGCCTGCTGCGCGCGCTGAACTGATGGAAATGCGCCGAGCGCCGCAGGGAACACCAGGCGCTCCCCCATTTGAGCCTCGATCGCCAACCGGGCCAGCGCCGCGCGCAGCGCAGCAGACCTGGCCTCGGATTCGCGAAGCGCCGCCTGTGTTCGCCCGGAGTCCAGGGTGGCGAGCGTTTGACCCGCTTCGACGGTGTCGCCCTCGCGAACATGCAGTCGCTCGATCACGCCACCGTCGACCGACTGAACGATCTGCACCCGAGAACTGGCGATCAACTGCCCGGATGCACGCGTAACCTGATCGATCTCGACCAATGAAGACCAGGCGACCGCGGTGACACACATGAGGGCAACCGCAACCACCGCAAAGGTGCTCATCCATCGCGCGGCCCCAGCGCGCTCGGGCCGCAGGAGCGGGGCGTCGAACCCCGCTGGCCGGTCGTCGCGTGGTCGTCTCATCAGGCCACCCGATTGAGCGCGGACGAGGCCGAGATCGGCGACGGCGACTGCATGGCGCGGCCAATGCTGTCGCGGTCGCCGTCATGAACAACCCGCCCGCCCCGCATCACCAGAACCCGCGTTGCCATCGCCAGCAGAGCGGTCTTGTGTGTCGCGTAGATCACCAGGTCGTCGGCACGGATCATGGTTGACAGGGTCTTCACCAGCGCTACCTCAGCGCTGCCGTCGAGCGATGCGCTCGGTTCGTCCAGAAGCCAGATCCGCGGCGGCTGCGCGAGCAGCCGAGCCAACCCAACCTGCTGCCGCTGCCCGACTGATAGCCCACTACCGTCCTCGGCAATGGGCAGATCAAGGCCCAGCGGATGCTCTGACACCAGGGGCTCCAGACCGCTCGCCCGGACCACGTCGAGGAGGCGCGAATCATCGAGCCGCACGCCCCCGAGCTCAATATTGTCACGCAGGGTGCCGCGGAACAGCCGGGTATCCTGAGGCATGTAACCCACGTGCGCTCCGAGGCAGGCGGGCGAGAGCTGGGCTGCGTCAATGCCTCCTATCCGTACCTGCCCGGCTGCAGGACGATAGTGCCCCGACAGTATGCGGAGCAGCGTGGTCTTGCCAGAGCCATTGGAGCCCACGAGCGCAACCCGCTCGCCGGCGCCAAACCCGAGCGCGTTGATGTCAATGTTTGCGGCAGGCGATCGCCCATAGGCAAACCGCAAGTCCTTGGCCGCCACGGACACCGCCAGCGAGTCGGGTGCGAGTTGCGACACATCAGGCTCGCGCTCCGCGGGTATTCGCATGACCGACTCGAGATTGCGGATCGCCTCGCGCGCGCCATGCCACTGGGTGGCAAGCATCACCACCTGGGAGATTGGCTGGATGACGCGCCCTCCGAGAATCGAACATGCAATGAGCCCGCCTACCGACAGCAGACCAAGCTCGATCTGATGAACCCCCACGACGATCACACCAACAAAAGCGATCGAGGACAACCAGTGCATGAGCGTCGTCACCCGATTGATGGTTGCACGAACGGCAAGTTGATCGGCCGATAGTTCATCCCCGAGATCGGCCCAGCGAGCGGAAAACCGCCATTCCGCCCCCGCAGCCTTGATCGATTCGGCGCCGTGGATGGTCTCGATCAGCAGCCCATTTTTTTGCTGGAGCCCAACCACCTGTCGTTGGACCAGGCGCCGCATCTTCCGTTGCCCTGCCCACCCCGCAACGAGCGCCAGGGGAAACAGGATCGCGTACACCCAGCCCACAGCCCCGCCCACCAGCGCGATGACCGCGATAAAGGCGAGCACAAAGGGCAGATCGACGAATACGAAAAGGATCGATGCGGTAAAGAAAGAACGAACCGCCTCAAAGCCGGTCAGGCGCGCCGCCAGCGTGCCCAGGCTGCGCGGGCGGCTGTCCATCCGCATGGCAAGCAGGTGGTCGTACAGCAGCTGCGTCAGGTCTTCGTCCACATCGCGGGCGACGCGATCGAGCGCCTGCGCGCGAGCGAGCCTCAATACGGCATCGAAGGACAGAACGACCAGGACGCCCACGGTGAGCGCCCACAGCGTGGACCATGCAAAGGTGGGCACCACCCGATCGTAGACCTGCATGGCAAAGAGCGATGTGATGACCGCGAATGCGTTGACCAGCACCGAGGCAAGGCCTACCTCGAAGAGCACGCGTTTGCGCTGCGCGAGCGCGCGCACGACCAGTCGAAGCGGGCCCGCCCGGACAGCCGGCTCGCCGGCCTCGGAGAGCGCGATCCAGCAGGCTGGCGCGGCGCCACAGCTCACGCGGTCGACATCCTCCACCCTGCCGTCGCCGGTTTCCAGCCCAAGCCGCTCACCTCTGAGCCAACGCGCGACCCGCCAACGGCCTTCGCAGAGAACGAGCGCCGGGAAGTGTTGCGCGAGCAGGGTCTGAACCGGCACAACGGCAACTTCAGCAGCCGCATCGAACGGCCCCATCCAGCGGCGGAGGGCCTCGCCCAGCGACCGCATTTGCGAGGCAGCGTCCGCAGCGGCTGGCGACTTGAGAAACGCTTCCGTCCAGGCCTGCTCAGCCGCCCCCTGCGATAGCGACATGCCCTGAACTGCCAGCAGCCGGCGAAGCAGCACGACCGAAGGCATTTCCCAGACATGATCAGGACCGGCAGTCATGGTTGCCCCGCAGACAGTCTCTCAAGCGCGCCCGTACCACCTTGAATTCGAAGGGCGACTTCAAGCAGTCCGGCATCAATCTGGGCCATTGCCAGCCTTGCGTCAAACAGTTCGCGCTCTGCGTTCAACACATCCAGCCAGCTTCGACGACCCGCATCGAACTGGCGAAGAAACGATTCCACGGTTTCAGCCGATGACGCGACCAGTCCGTCGATCGCGGTCTGCTGATCGACCAGCGTCGCGCGTTGAACCCAAAGCGACGTCGCGACAAGTTCCAGTTCGCGACGTTGCGCATCGATCTCCGCGCGCAGCGCATCGACGCGACCCAGCCGGGCCAGATACTCCGATTGCGCAGAGAGCCCCCCGCCGGACTGATAGTCCACCGCAAGAAGCGTACGGGTGTCGTAGTGGTTGGTGAGGAGGCTTGGCGCGCGCTCGAAACGCGCCACCAGTATCGGCAGACGATCCGCCCCTTTCAGCGACGCTTCCGCGCTCGCGGCCCGCTGCTGACCGGTGAGACGTTCCAGCACCGGTGATGCCTCGACAAATGCGTGGGCGAGCGCCTCGGCATTGGCAAAGGCAATCGGAGACAACGCCGCAGGCACCGGCTGGGCATCGACCCGTTGCATCATGAGCGACTCGAGTTCGGCCCGCGCCTGATTGACATTGGCCTGCAAGGCCGCAGCGCGCGCGCGCGCCTGCTCCAGTCGCCCCTGCGCCAGACGGGTGTCGCCTCGCGCGGCTATCCCCCCATCGGCTCGACGGGCAATGAATTCGAGAAGTTCCTGCTGACGCGCCACATGCCGCCCGGCAAGTTCCACCTGCTGCAAGCCGGACAGCCAGCGACCATGCGCAATTGCAGCCCGCTCAAGCAACGTGCGTCGCGTGGCGTCAATGCCCGATGTCGTGGCTTCGAGCGACGCTTGTGCCGCATCGATTGCATGTGCAGTGCGGCCAAAGGTGTAGACCGGCTGCTGGATACGGAGGCTGCCGGCTGCGTTGACGCCCTCGCCCGCGGAAGCACCGACGGTCACCGATGGGAACCGTCCCCAACGCGCGGTTTCGAGTTGCTGACGCGACACTTCCGCCTCGGCACGGGCGCGTTGCATCTGGGGATGCACCTGCGCAACCCTTGAAAGCACCCCTTGAAGCATGAGCGGGGGAACGCGGGTCTCCGCACGAGACGAGTCAAGCGACAAAGCCCCCAGGACGGCGATGGCGAGTCCGGCGGCGAATGCCGTCTTGCACACCGAAACCCGGCGCGCATGAAGTCTGTGTGGGAGCACGATCGCGATGCGTGCGTTCATAGGGGTAAGCCAGGCGTCTGGAGGCCGGTCCGGCCGCTTGAGTCAGCCGGAAACGGGGTCGAAATCGAATCTCGAACCTCCCAAAATCTTCGCATGGAATCAGGCTCCCGGAATTTCTGACTAATCCTTTCGAAACCGGGTGCGGCGACAATCGGGCGGTTTATCGATATCTTTCGCGCCGTGTCTGCTCCACCTCCCACTACCGACGCCCGAGCCCTAGAGCGGCTTCGCCAGACCTTCGGCCACCCTGCGTTTCGCGGCAGTCAGGCCGAGATCGTACGGCATGTGGCCGAGGGCGGAGATGCCCTGGTACTGATGCCCACAGGGGGCGGAAAATCGCTTTGCTATCAGTTGCCGGCACTGCTGCGCGACGGGCTCACCATCGTGGTTTCGCCCCTGATCGCACTCATGCAGGATCAGGTCGCTGCGCTTCAGCAACTCGGCGTACGAGCCGGGGCGCTGCACTCTGGCCTGGGTGGACGCGAGGCGTCGCAAACCCGCCGCGCAGCCCTGGGCGGCGCGCTGGATCTTCTTTACGTGGCGCCCGAACGGCTGCTCTCGGACGGTTTTCTCGACATGGTGGCTGGGGCGCGCATTGCACTGTTTGCCATCGACGAAGCGCATTGCGTCGCCCAGTGGGGGCACGATTTCCGGCCAGAGTACTTACAGCTTTCGGTACTTGCGGAGCGCTTTCCCGAGGTTCCCCGGATTGCGCTTACCGCCACCGCCGACCCGCAGACGCGGGCCGAGATCATCGAGCGTCTGCGCCTCGACCGAGCCCGGGTGTTCGTATCGAGCTTTGATCGCCCCAACATCCGCTACATGATCGAGGATCGGGGCGACGGCCGCGCCCAGTTGCTCGACTTCATTCGCGGCTCGCACGAGGGCGAGAGCGGCATCGTGTACTGCCTGTCGCGCCGCAAGGTCGAGGAAACCGCCGAATGGCTAGCCGAGCGGGGATTGCTGGCACTCCCCTACCACGCGGGCCTCGAGGCCTCCACCCGAGCGCGGCACCAGCAACGTTTTCAGGAGGAGGACGGGGTCATCATTGTGGCCACGATCGCCTTTGGCATGGGGATTGACAAGCCTGACGTGCGCTTTGTGGCACACCTTGATCTGCCCAAGAGCGTGGAGGGCTATTACCAGGAAACCGGGCGCGCCGGACGTGACGGCGAAACCGCGGACGCCTGGATGGTGTACGGCATGGCCGATGTGGTGCAGCAGCGCCGGCTGATCGACGAGTCCGAAGCCGACGAGGCCTGGAAGCGCATCGCTGCAGCCAAGCTCAACGCGCTGCTGGGCATCGCCGAAACCGCGGGTTGCCGCCGTGTGCCCCTGCTCGCCTATTTCAGCGAAGCGTCGGCGCCCTGCGGGCACTGCGACAACTGCCTCACCCCACCCCAGACCTGGGATGCCACCGAGGCGGCAAGAATGGCTTTGTCGGCCGTCTATCGGACCGGGCAACGGTTCGGCGTCGTACACCTCATTGAAGTGCTGCGCGGCCGCACCGGCGAGCGGATGAGCCGCTGGCGCCACGATCAGCTGTCGGTATTCGGGATCGGCGCGCTTCACGACGAGGCCACCTGGCGGGCGGTATTCCGACAACTGGTGGCGCTCGGTCTGGTCGAGGTCGATCACGAGGCCCACGGTGCGCTGAAACTCACCGAGTTGGCCCGCCCGGTGCTGCGCGGCGAGCAGACCCTTCTGCTCAGGCGGCCCCGCCTGACAGTGCGCGCGGCCTCACGCCGGAAGGCCCCGCGCGGCGCGAGCCAAGGCGGCGCAGGCCGCGAGCCGGTCGGGCGCTCATCCGCCGCCTCAGGCACCGCTGATGCCCGACTCCTCGCCCTGCTCAAGGCCTGGCGCCTGGAACAGTCACGAACTCAGCGCGTCCCGCCCTATATCGTGCTCAATGACGCCACACTGCAGGCGCTTGCGCTCGAACAACCCGAATCGCTGGCCGCACTTGCCCAGGTCCATGGCATCGGCGAGCGCAGGCTGGAAACCTATGGCGAGGCGCTACTGATACTGATCGCCGAATTCCAGCGCGACAATCGGTAGACTTCAGCCCCGCATGAAGACACTGCCAAGCCCCGACACCCTCAGACAGCAGACCGCGCCGGGTCTTCTGCTCGAGCGCGCTCGCCACGACGGATCGACCATCGCCTGGCGATCCAAGCATCAGGGCCTTTATCGCGAGCGCAGCTGGCTCGAAGCGGCACAGCGGGTTGTGCAGATCGCAGCAGGCCTCGGTCGGCTCGGGCTTGCACGAGGCGATCGGCTCGCGATCATGGGGGATGTCTGCGAGGAATGGGTGATTGCAGATCAGGCCGCCCAGGCGCTCGGCGCGGTCGTCTACGGCATCTACCCCACTGCTTCGATGCAGGAACTGGAATACCAGATGCGGGATGGCGGCGCCTCGATTTTCGTGGCCGAGGACCAGGAGTATCTCGACAAGGTCATGCCGCTTCTCGACCGACTGCCAGCGCTGCGGCACATCGTCATCATCGATGACAGCGCGCTGCTGGGCTTTGACCATCCGAAACTGGTTCGCTGGACGCATCTGTCCAAGGACGCACCGGTGGATGCACTGGGCTGGCTCGCCGACTGCGTCAAGCAGATCAAGCCCGATGACCCGGCCTTCATCGTCTACACCTCGGGCACCACGGGTCATCCCAAAGGGGCGCTGGTCACGCACGGTCGGCACCTGGCGGGGGCGGCGAATCTCGTCCTGCACTATCCCGAGCTAGCCAAGCCGCAGCGCACCGTCATCTATCTGCCGCTTTGCCATGTGCTGGGGCGAGACGTGGCCTGGACCCTGCCGCTTCTTGGGGGCGTGGTCCCACACTACGGCGAAGACCCAGAGGACCTGGCGAGCACATTCTTCGAGGTGGCGCCCACAGTGCTGATCACGGTGCCGCGCTATCTGCAGAAATTTGCGGCGGGCGTGCTGGTGGGCATCCGGAACACCCGGGGGATCAAGGCCTGGGCCTATGAACTCGCGATGAGCGCCGCGCGCATTCATGCGCGAGAGCGCTGGGCAGGCGAGCCCGGCCTCCTGGTGACAGCGGGCGCGGCCGCAGCGCGCACGCTAGTGCTGCGGCGGGTGCTCAACAAGATCGGGTTCGATAAGCTAGAACTGGTGCTGTGCGGCGGAGCACCGCTTCCGGCCGATACGGCCGCCTTATGGCAGACCTGGGGCGTGGATGTCCGGGAAATTTACGGCCAGACCGAAGAGGCGGGGGCCATCATCACCGGCCAGCGAGGTCCCTTTCCGCGTCCGGGTGACGTGGGTGAGCTCGCCGCGGGCTGGGAGATGAAGCTGGTGCCGGTTGATGATGAGGCGCCTGGCGAATCAATACCCCGGTCGGTTGAGCGGGGCGAAATATGGCTTCGAGGCGATTGTCGCTTCGAGGGCTACTGGGGTCAGCCCGAGGCAAGCGCCGAGGTGTTGCAGGCCGATGGGTGGCTGCGCACGGGCGACGTGGGCGAAATCGAGAACGGGCGGCTGAAGCTTGTGGACCGCGCGCGCGATTTCATCGTTACCGCGGGCGGCAAGACGCTCTCGCCCTCCACCATTGAAAACCTGCTTCGCGCAAGCCCCTATGTGGCCGAGGCAATTGTGATCGGGCATGCGCGCAAATATCTCACCGCACTGATCGAGATTGATTACGACACCGTATCGGATTGGGCGCGCGCGCAGAATATCGCCTATACCGGCTTTGCGAGCCTGGTTGAACATCCCCGGGTGGGGGAACTGATCGAGCGCGAAATCGGCCAGGCCAACAACCAGCTCGCGCGCGTTGAAACCATCAAGGCCTTTCGCATCCTTCCCAAGATGCTCGACCCTGAAACCGAGGGCGAACCGGTTACCCCTACGCGCAAGGTCAAGCGCAAGCAGATGGAGGCGAGGTTTCGCGATCTGATTGAATCGATGTACGGTGATGGCGAAGCGCGTCTGCTCGCCGACGCCGCGGCGGGCATGCTGAAGTAACTTCGTTCGAATTCATCAAACCACAAGGGAGACTCATTCCATGAAGCGTCAGACACTTACGCTCCTGTCGGCAGCGCTGGTCGCCACGGTTACAGCGAGCGCGCATGCACAAAATGCCTATGTAGTGGGCGTTACTGCCGCCATGACGGGGCCGGCCGCAGGCACCTATGCGCCAGTCATGGATGCGCTCAGGGCCTATATCGATCACGTGAATGGCAAAGGCGGGGTCAACGGAAGGCCCATTCAACTGATCATCGCCGACGACCAGGGCGAGCCCTCGCGCGCGGCAGCCAACGCGAAAAAACTCCTGAGCCAGGACCGCGTGGTGCTGCTCATCAACAGCAGCCTGTCCTCGACGTATGCGCCGGTGGTGGCCGATAGCAAGCGCGCGGGTGTTCCGCTCCTGTTCGCCGGGTCCGCCTGCCCCAAGGAAACCTATCCGCCCGCAGATCCGCTCCAGTTCTGTTCCACCGCGTTCGGGGCGACCTTCGACTCGCGTGCGGCACTCGACTTCATCAAGAGCCAGGCCAAGGAGCCCGTGCGTCTGGGGCTCGCCGCGATGGCCATTCCGCTCTCGCGCGGCGAGATCGATTTCGCCGAAGGCCTGTCCAGGCAGGTGGGCATGACACCGGTTGACAAGCAGATTACCCCGCCCCCCACGCCCGACTACACACCCTTTGCCACCAAGCTGAAAGATGCCAACCCCAATTGGGTCTGGGCCTGGTCGCCCTGGATTTCGCAGGTGCGCACGTTTGAGGCCATGCGTCGCCTGGGCTGGAATGGCCAGTATGTGGCCTGGGCGCACCTGAACGCGGAGGAGGATCTGGCGCGAATCAAGGATCCCGGACTATTCGTGATCGGCAGCAACGCGTTCTTCAGCGACGACCTGCCCATTCACGCCGAGATTCGTGCGGTCACGCATCGCGCGAACCTTAAGCATCCCGTGAGCTTTCTCGCTGAAGGCTTCGTGGCGGGGCTGGTCATCGAGACCGCAATGAAGGGGGCGGCCCAGCCTACCGCACAAGCCGTAACCGCCTCGATGAACAACCTCAAGGTTGATCTCAAGGGTCTGCGCGGTGGCCCGCTCGAGTGGACCAAGGACAACCACTTCCGCACCCGTCAGTACTACCGCGTGTGGCGCTGGGATAGCGCCGCCGGTGCGGTGCGCCGGGTGCAGGACTGGGTGGCGGTCGACGTGAAGCAGTAAGCGGGCACGCACCGGATGCAGACCCTTGTCAACATCGCGGTCCTGGCATCGATCTATGCACTGATCGCCTGCGGGTATGTGGTCGTTTACCGGACCAGCAGGGTGTTGTCGCTCGCACACGGCGAACTGATGATGCTGGGCGCCTTTGGCCTGTGGGTCACGATCGCGATGTTTGACGGTGTGCCGCTCGCCGCCGTGCTCGCTGCCCTGCTACTCGCAGCAGTGGTGGGCGTGGTGGTGTATGCGGCACTCATGCGGCGCATGACGGGCGAGGCGGTGCTCGCGGCCGTGCTCGCCACCATCGCCCTCGGGATTCTGCTCCGGGGCCTCGCGGTGCTCATCTGGGGCCCGAGCGAGCGACATCCGCTTGCGGCGTTGGGCTGGGACAACCCGGTTTTCGAATTGCCGGCTGGCGCCCGTATTTCGGCGATCGACGCATCCCTGGTCGGCGCAGCCGTCCTTTGCTATGTTGGACTGTTTGTCTTTCTGCGATTCTCGCCGTGGGGCATCCGCATGCGCGCGGCGGGGCAAAGCCCGCTCCTCGCTGCACAGCGGGGCATCTCGCTGCATGTGATCTATGCGCTCGCCTGGAGTCTCGCCACGCTCACTGGCGGCACCGCCGGCATGCTGCTCGCGCTCAATACCGCGCTCGACCAGACCATGGTCGTGATCGGACTCAAGGCCTTCCCGGCGGCGCTGGTTGGCGGGCTTGACAGCCTGGCAGGCGCCATGCTGGGTGCGCTCATCATTGCCACCGCCGAGGTGCTGGTCATTCAGTTTGTGAGTCCGCTCCTTGCCGATGTGGTGCCCTTTATCGTGCTGCTCGCCATGTTGATTGTCCGCCCCTGGGGCCTCTTCGGCACGCGCGAAGAACTCGACCGCGTATAGACCCTGTCATGCCTCAGCCTCACGCCAGCGGATATTTCCGCACCGACTACGCCGAAGACTGGAAGCTGATGCAAACCCGCGGACAGCGGGGCTCGGCGGTTGCCTTCGCAGTGCTCGCATGCCTTTTTCCTTTCGTGGCATCGCCCTTTCTGCTCGACCTCGCCAACCAGGTGCTCATCGCGGTAGTGGGCGCGGTAGCGCTCATGCTGCTCACGGGCTACGCAGGACAGGTATCGCTCGGGCATGCCGGGCTGATGGCCGCAGGCGCCTTCACCACAGGCATCCTCGCGCGCGAGACTGGCGCGCCATTCTGGATCGCCCTGCCCGCGTCCGGCGCGGCGGGCGCCCTGATCGGTTTCATATTCGGTCTGCCCAGCCTGAGGCTGCGAGGGCTTTACCTGGCGGTATCCACGCTCGCGCTTCATTTCATCGTGATTCATGCGGGACAGGAATACGAGACCCGGCGAGGCTTGTCATCTGGCGTGGTCATCGACCCGCCTTCGCTCTTTGGCAGCGAGCTGGTTGACCCGCGGCTCTGGTATGCCGCGCTCTTTGTGTGCGCGGGCGCCACGGTGTTGTTCGCGCTCAATCTCCTCCGATCGCGCACCGGTCGGGCCTGGCGCGCACTCCATGGGCGTGAGCCGGTCGCCGAGGCGCTCGGCATTCCAGTGGCAAGCGCCAAGGTGAGCGCATTTGTCATCGCCTCCACCCTCACGGCCATGTCCGGGAGCCTGTTTGCCTACTACCGCGGCTTTGTGTCAAGCGAGGCGTTCTCGCTCTTTCTCACTATTCAATACGTGGCGATGATCATCATCGGCGGCATGGGATCCGTTCTGGGGGCAGTACTGGGGGCAGCATTCGTTACGCTGTTTCCCTATGCGATCGAGACCGCACTGGCTCAGTTGCCGGGTAGCGAATCCATGTCCAGCCTGGTGTTCGCGGTCAACTACGCGGCCTTCGGATTGGTCATGATCCTGTTCCTGCTGTTTGAGCCGCAGGGGCTGGTGGGCATCTGGCAGCGGGCGCGAAACTGGTTTCTCCTCTGGCCGTTTCGTCAGCGGCCCCTGAAGTGAGGGTGCCCCGTTGAGCGTCGCGCCTCTGTTGCTGCAGATCGATCAGATCGAAGTTGCCTATCACCGCGTGATCACAGCGCTGCAGGGCGTGAGCGTCGAGGTGACCGCTGGCACGATCGTAGCGATCCTCGGTACCAATGGCGCGGGTAAAACCACCACGCTGCGCGCGGTCTCGGGGTTCATCGGGCTCGATGATGCCCGGGTCACCGCTGGGCGAATCGTCTTTGATGGTGAGCCCATCGAAAACCAGCCTCCCCATCGCATCACCGCACGCGGCATCGTGCTGGTGCCCGAGCGGGACAAGGTGTTCCCCAATCTCACGGTTGCGGAAAACCTCGAGGCCACCGTTACCCGCTCGGGCAGCGACCGTCGCGCGCTGACCGAAGCGGTATGGGAGTTGTTTCCCGCACTCACCCGACTGCGGCGCCGCACTGCGGGATTGTTGTCCGGCGGCGAGCGGCAGATGCTCGCAATCGGTTCAGCGCTGGTGTGCGGGCCGCGGTTGCTGCTGGTCGATGAAATGTCGCAGGGGCTCGCGCCACGAATTGTCGATGACATCGCAGAGCGGCTTCGACAGGTCCGCGACCGACTCGGTGTGTCGGTGCTGCTGGTGGAGCAAAACGCCGAGCTTGCGCTCACCATGGCCGATCATGGCTACATCATGGAGAACGGTCGGATTGTGCTCGATGGCACGCCCGCCAGACTGCGCGAGCACGCCGACGTTCAGGAGTTTTACCTGGGCGGCTCGGGCGAGCGGCGCAGCTATCGCGAGGTCAAACAATACCGGCGCAGCCGAAGGTGGTTCGGATGAGCGCGGCGCCGGTCCTCGAGGTTGAGCAGTTGTCGCTTTCGTTTGGCGGGCTTGAGGTGCTGTCGGGCGTTCAGTTTTCGGTAGACGGCCCCGAGTTGGTGGCACTGATCGGACCCAACGGCGCAGGCAAGACATCTGTCCTCAACTGCATCTGCGGCATCTACACCCCCACACGCGGCAGCATCCGCTTCCAGGGCCAGCCGATTGCGGGTTTACGCCCGCATCGCATCGCGCAATTGGGCATTGCACGCACCTTTCAGCACGGCGAACTGGTGCCGCACATGAGCGTGGTCGACAACCTGATGGTGGCCCGGCACTCGCGAATGCACGCCGGCCTCATCGCGCAGGGTTTTTTCTCGCGCCGCGTGCGTGACGAGGAACGTGCGCACCGGCACGCCGTGGAGCGCGTGATCGAGTTCGTCGAACTCGAGCGCTGGCGTCATGCCGACGTGGCGGGTCTGCCCTTTGGACTTCAGAAAGTGGTGGGCTTTGCGAGGGCGCTCGCGATGGAGCCCGCGCTCCTGTTGCTTGATGAGCCCTCTTCCGGCCTCAATCGGGATGAGCGCGAAAACCTCGCGCGCTTCATTCTCAGGGTGCGTGTCGAACTGGGCGTACCCATGATCTGGGTGGAGCACGACATGCAGATGGTCAATGATCTGGCCGATCGGCTGGTGGTGCTCGCGCATGGCCGGCCACTTGCCGAAGGAACGCCGGAGGCTGTGCTGAGTCGACCCGAGGTCGTGGAGGCTTATCTGGGACGGCGCGGGGTGGGAGCTGGCGCGGCGGGTTGATGGAGCACCCTCAACCTGGGTCATGGCTCAGCGTGCCCAGCGACGAGCGTCCTTCAAGAGCAGCAGCAGTTGTTGCTCACGCAGCGGCGAGGCGATGAGCCCGAACCGGGTGTAGAACTTCGTGGCGTCCTTATCGATGGGATGGGTCAGCATCGCCCGGATGCCCGCCCGCTCCGCGATCAGCATCGTGCGTCGGATGGCATCCTGCAACAGGCCAAAACCGATGCCGCGCCCATGATCCTGCAGGGATACGGCCAGCCTTGCGAGGATCACCACCGGCACCGGGTATTGCCCCATCCCTTTGCGGATGCGCTCGGGCGCCTCGAGGGTGTCGACCTGACCTACGGTCAAACTGAAATAGCCCACCATACGACCATCGTTCTCGGCAACGACGAAGGTCTTGGCTGAGCCACTGCCCTGCGCCTGCCGGGCGTGACGCATGAGCCAGTCGTTGAGCGCGGGCTTGCCGCAATCAAAGCCTTCCAGCCGATGCTGCTCAGCCAGTGGCTCCGGTGCGCGCAAGGTCACTTCGTGTCCCAGGGGGCCTTGCGGGTAAACAGATCACGCAAACCGTTGTTAGCCTGTTCGGGGCGATCCAGCAGATCCATCAGGGCCTGGTACTGACTCCCCGACACCATGAACAGGCGCTGGTCCAGAAGGGTTTGCTCGGCGGCCAGGCAGGCGCTGTCGAGGATGAAGTCGGTCAGCGACTTGTGAGCCACTTCGGCTGCACGACGCAGCACCACCTCCTGTTCGGGCGTGGCGCGCAGCCCGAGGCGGGCAGACCGGGCAGAGGGCGACGATGCAATAGCAGTCATGGTTGCACCTGTTTTGTTAGATCAATGGTTGCCATGTTAGTACAATAGACAAACGTTTTCTAGTCGTGTATGGCAGCCGGTGCCCTCGGTTGACAACGAACCGGCGCGCGTAAGTGGTTGAATTTGTGTGACGACCCGCTGCGCCTACCCGCAGCACCACCCAGCGACTCCCCGGGGAATCACGCAAAAGAAAAGGGCCCGGAGACTATCCGAGCTCTTTGTGAATGGTGGCGGATGGCAGCGTTACGAAAAAACCGCTCACTGCGCTGATGAGTAAACCTTCGGGCATCTGCGGACTTGCGGGCCGATGTCACCGAGAGAGCAGTTCGACATAAGCTTGATAGCTGTAGATGCGGTTCTTCTTTTGGCCGGTGAGTTCAACGACGATGCCGCGATCTTCCAGCAGACTCACGGCGGCACTTGCGGTCGGAAACGTCGTCTCCAGCCGCCGGCGAACATGCTCTACGCTGAAGCGCGGCATCATCGGCAACAGCTCAAACAGGCGGTAGCTGATCGGTCCGGCTTTGGCGGAATCCAGCAACCGCTTGCGGTCGGCAGTGATGAGGCTGGCCACGTCGATGATGCTGCGCTCGGCATCCGCCGACGCAACAGCGACGCCCTCGAGAAAAAAGGCGACCCAGCCTTCCCAGTCGCCATCGGTGCGAATGGCCGACAAACGCCGGTAGTACTCGGCCTGATGTTGCTTCAGATAACCGCTGAGGACCATCAGTGGCTCGGCCAGCAACCCCCAGTGCTCGAACAGGGCTGCGATCAGCAGGCGCCCAATTCGCCCGTTGCCATCCAGAAATGGGTGGATGGTTTCGAACTGGGCATGAATCAGTGCGACCCGAACCATTGGCGGCAGGTCAGCATCGGGGGCGTGGACGAAGCGCTCCAGGTCGGCCAGCAGATCGGCAACCCCCTGGGGCGGGGGCGGGACGAAGGCGGCATTGCCTGGGCGCGTGCCACCGATCCAGTTTTGCGAACGGCGAAGTTCACCAGGCTGCTTGCCGGCGCCGCGGACCCCGTCGAGCAACAGCCGGTGGGCCTCGCACAGCATGCGGACGCTGATTGGCAAGCCCTGCGGGTCGCGCAACTGTGCCTGTACCCAGCGAAAGGCACGCAGGTAATTGGTGACTTCTTCGACGTCTTCAGAGTTGCTGACCTTGAGCCCGGCTTCCTCGTCGAACAAGTCGGTCAACGTGGCCTGGGTACCCTCGATCTGCGAGGTGAGCAGCGCCTCCTTGCGAATCGCGCTGTAGAGCAGCCACTCCACCGACGGAACCAGTCCAGATACCCCAGCCAGGCGCGCCAGCGCCAACTCAGCCTGCCGGTTCAGGTCGATGAAGCAGGTTGGCGGGAGCGGCGGTTCGGCTGGGGGAAGTGGCTGCGGCACAAAGGCACGGACTGACTCCCCCAGCGTGGTCGTGACCGCATAGCTTCCAGTGGCGCGCATTATGAAAGGATTCTTTAAATTGGGCCTATCATATTAAACCGTACTTTCTTATTGGGTGCGATATCAAAGAATGTTTGATGTACTTCACGCCCGATTCGCGGACTGCAGGTCGAACCAGCCCCGCTCGGCCCCCACCGCTCTCAGTTCACCCGACTTTCGCCGACCGA
>CAMBZS010000083.1 GCA_945872335.1 Bordetella parapertussis
GATCACTTTCAATAGCGGTGGAATCAGCATGGTGGCGGTGGAGTCCGCCATGGTGAGCAGGAAGCTGGTCTGCGCGGTGGCGGGGTCGAAGGCATCGGGCGCCACCGCGGTGCGCAACTGATCGAGCGCCGCGCGGATGGCGGGCCAGAGCGCGGTCGCATACGGGGTGGGCTCCACGCCATAGCCCGAGCGGTTCACCAGGGGGTCACCCAGCGCGTCGCGCAGGCGCTTCAACGCGTTGCTTGCCGCTGGCTGGGTCATTGAAAGGTTGTCGGCTGCGCGGGTGAGATTGCGTTCGGCCATCAGTTCATCGAAGAGGCGAAGCAGGTTCAGGTCCAGCGTTCTGAAGTTGGCCATACAAGTATTTTTCAATGTGATGGTAAACATCATAAACATCAATTGGAAATATGTTTTAACCAGCCCCATAATCCGTTCAACACAAAAAAATTCTCCTCCTGCCTCGAACCTAAAAGGATCTCCATCATGGCCGTGCAATATTCCCTGACTCACCCCGGACTCGACCGGCTTGGCCGCTCCTACGACGCAGCCGCCGACATCACCGCCCGTACGGTTGCAGCCGTTCGTGGCTGGCAGGGCTGGTCGCGCCTCGCGAGTGCTTACGAAGCCTGGGCGCTTGCCCGGGTCGAAGCGATCGCGCTTCAGGATCCTCGCGTGCGCGCAGAAATTCAGGCGGCCGCCCAGCGCATGACGTCAGACGACGTTCGCTGAGGCGCCCCGCCCGTACCGCTGTCTCCTCCACCTCCACAATGGTGGTTCGGCCTGTGGCGATCAGTCGCCACAGGCTTTTTTTTTGAACGCGACCCGGCCGGGGAAGCCGACGCCACGGGCTGCGTCGCACCTGGGCGCCACCAACCCGATGACGGGGCGGGCGGTCAGCGAATCGGCGCCCGGATCGGGCGACCCGGCCTTGCCTCTCGGTTGAGGTTGCCGTTTTCAATCACGAATTGCCCGGCGACCAGCAGGTGCCGCACGCCCGTGGAGGGTTGGCGGGGGTCCAGATAGCTCGCGCGCGCGGCGGCTTGCGCCAGGTCGATCACTACGATGTCGGCGTCCATACCCGGCTGAATACGCCCTTTCAGGCGAGCCTCGGCGGCCGCGGTGGCCACCAGATTGGCCGGAAGCAGCGAGCCACGCCTGAATAGGTCGATCAGCGGCATCGACTGTTGTCCCTTTACATACAGTTCAAGCACCCGCATGAACGTGGCAACCGAGCGCGGGTGCGAATACGCGCTGGGGTCGATGGGCCAGGTTTCAGTGGTGATGTGTCGGCCGCCGACGGTGAAGGGCTGCGCGTCGCTTGCGATCATCACGTCGCGAAACAGCACCGCCTCATCAATGAACTTCATTTCCTCGGGTTTGGACTCGTCGAGGTAGTGCACCACCGCCAGACCGCCCGGATCGTCGCGCTGGATCTGGGCCAGCCGCTCCGGGGTGGCGGGTCGCTCGCCGGTTTTCAGGTAGGTGATTGCCGAGGAGGCGACTCCCAGTTGATCAAGCGACTCTGGGCGCAGGAAGGGCGCGCCGATGACGGTGGATCCCGCACCCCAGGGATAGGCTTCGGTGGTGACCCTGATGCGGCTTTTCTGGGCGTTGTCGAGCGCCGACAGGGCGAGCCCCACTTTGCGCAACGCCGTGCTGTTGACATGACAAAGATGCATGTGCGCGCCGGTGGCCGCAGCCACGCCCAGCAACTCGAGCACCGCCTCCATCACGCCCTGCGGCTCGAAATCGTTCTTGTAGCGCAGATGGGTGAACGTGGGGACGCCGAACCTTGCCGCCAGCGATCCCGCCGCGAGATACTCCTCGCGGTTGGAACTGGGCGCATAGCCGGGGACCAGACCGATACCCAGTCCGCCTTCACGCAGCCCGCGCTCCATGAGTTCAACCACCTGGGCGGACTGCTCCGGCTTCAGTAGCTGCGACCAGTTGGGTCTGCCGAACTGGCGGGTGGCTTCTTCGTAGTTTGCGGTGGCCTGTATCCCATCGGCCACCTGAAGCCGGGCCATGGCCCACGACACGCTGAAGCCATAATGAAGCGGCAGCCGTGCGGCGGCCGAGTTCTCATAGGCCCTGGCGATCGGGAGCGAGCCTGCTTCGAGCTCGAGCGCGGTGGTGACCCCGTCAAACGCCTGCATCCAGTTTGACGGCACATTGATCGCATGAGAGTGGAGGTCGATGAAGCCAGGGCCCACCACCATTGCGCTTGCGTCGATTTGCTTGCGACCACGCAGCGGCGCCTCGGTCACGATGGCGATCCGGCCGCCGTTGATACCGATATTGCGCACGGCGTCCAGTCCAGACTCGGGATCAAGGACCCGACCCTGGAGCAGCACCACGTCGTACTCCGCGTTTGCCGGCTGTGTTTGCGCGAGCGCAGGCGTGAGGCCTGAGCACAGCATGAGCCCCGCGGCGAGCCAGGCGCGAAGCTGGCTCGCGCTTCGCCCCGCGCCCCTGCTGCCGCTTGCGTGCCGAGCATTTCCCAGTCCTGCAGGATGTAACGGTAAACATTTCATGAGTCGCTCCGTATCAGGCGTGCCGAATTTGCAGTTGCGTTGATCGGCCGCAGTCACCATCAGGTGCGCAACGCGCTCATCCGGGCGATGGCCGCTGGCTGTCGAGGTGGCCGCTCGGGTTCAGGAAGAAGCGATTACCGTCCTGCCGAACCCGTCCGGACTGTATCAGCTCATCGAGGTGCAGCCCGATGCTGCGCTCCTCGGCCGCATCGATCCAGAGTTCCGAGGCGTCTGGCCGATACACCACACGCGACTGCGCAAGCTGCGCGAGTGTCTGAGGACCGGTTTCGAGCAAGGACAGCAACCGCGCCTCGCGGACTTCCAGGCGATCGGCAAACGACCCGAGGAGTTGCAGGAATTCGGCGCGCTCGCGGATCACGCCCTTGTGATGCGAGGTGATCCAGCATGAAGCGGGCAGGTGCGCGATGCGCGCCAGCGTGACGCGAAAGGCCTCAAGGCTGGAGGTGGCGTCGCCATAATAGGGCCCGAAACCAGAGAGATCGATATCGCCGATGAAGGCGATCCCGTGCGGCTCGACCAGGAGCACGCAGTGTCCCGAGGTATGGCCAGGCATGTGTATGGCACGCACTTGCACGCCCCCCAGATCCCAGACTGCGCCGTCGTCATAACCCAGGGCATCGGGCCGTGGCGTGTAGTGGAACTCGCGCACGATCTTGTCATGCAGCGGGTCGAGTATCGCGCGAGAGTAGCCATAGTGGGTCGCGAGTCCGTCCCAGCTGCGCGCGGCCTCGAGGTCGCCGTGGTGCACATGGAGCGGTACATGCCGGAGCGCGCCCAGTCCCGCCATATGATCCTCGTGCACATGGCCCAGGATGACGAGGTCGGCGCTGGCAAAGCCGGACTCCGCAGGAAGCGCTCGGGAGACGAGCGGCGTGTCGAACACCGCAATCGAATCGCGGCCACGAACGATCACCTGATTGCCGTCGGGATACTTTCCCGCTGACTGGCCAGGCCAGACGGTGACCGGGCCGATTCTGATCGACTGTTGCATCATGGGTCTCTTGTCCGATTAAGAACTGATTTCGCTGCGGATGATAGCGACCGTTGGCGTCGGGCTCGCATCATGGGTGAGATGAGACTGCCAGCGCCGCGACCCGGGCCGTCGTTGTGGCGGCCACTGCCTGGCTCGCCCGCCGCGAGGCCCGGTCGACTGCCGCCTGATGGGCGGTGTAGCATCGCAGCTCCGCGGTTTCGGGCGATGGGCGTGCGTCTCCGGCTGATTGATTCCCTGTTTCGAGCGTGTGAAGTGTTCATCGTGGTCTGCCTCGCAGCCATGGTGGCGATGGTGTTCGGCAATGTCGTGCTGCGCTACGCCTTCGACTCGGGGATCGCGCTGTCCGAGGAGCTGTCGCGGTTTCTGTTTGTCTGGCTCACCTTTGTGGGAGCGGTGGTGGTCGCGCGCGAAAACGCGCACATGGGCGTGGAGACACTGGTTGTCCGCTTCGGGCCCTCCGGTCGCAGGCTCTGCATGATCGTGTCAGACGCGCTGGTGCTGGTGTGTTGCGTGGTGTTTTTCTGGGGCACCTGGCGGCAGGCGCCGCTCAATGCCTCCAACATCGCCCCGATCACCGGCATCTCGATGCTCTGGATTTACGGCATCGGCTTTTTCACCAGCGGCGGGATCGCGGTTCTCACGCTCGCACGGCTTTGGCGTGCGCTCACCGGGCGGCTCGGCGAGCGCGAGCTGACCGAATTCGCCGGCGAACTCGACTCGGGTGGTGAAGCCTCGCTCAAGAGGCATCTCGAATGACCGTCGCCGTATTTCTCGTGTCGCTCCTGGGTGCCATGGCAATCGGCATGCCGGTTGCGTTTGCGCTCATCGTCTGTGCGCTGGCCCTCATGCTGCATCTGGATCGATTCGACAGCCAGATCGTGGCGCAAAACCTGATCATCGGCGCCGACAACTTTCAGCTCCTTGCCGTTCCTTTCTTCCTGCTGGCGGGCGAGCTGATGAATGCGGGCGGGCTGTCGCGGCGCATCGTTCGGGTGGCGGTCACCATGGTTGGCCATGTGCACGGCGGACTCGGCTATGTGGCGATCTTTGCCGCGGTGGTGATGGCATCGCTCTCGGGCTCGGCCGCAGCCGATACCGCAGCGCTCGCCTCTATCCTCATCCCCATGATGCGGGAGGCCGGCTACAACCTGCCACGCTCGGCGGGGCTGATCGCTGCCGGAGGCGTGATTGCACCGGTCATTCCACCCTCCATCGGCTTCATCATTTTTGGTGTCGCGGCCAATGTCTCGATCACGCAGCTCTTTCTGGGCGGTATCTTTCCTGGCCTCCTGATGGGGCTTTCGCTGGTGATCGCCTGGGCCTGGGTCGTGCGGCGCGAACAGGTGGCCGTGTTCCCGAAGGCTTCCTGGGGCGAACGTCTGCGCGCGGCCCTCGATGGCATCTGGGCGCTCGCAATGCCCGTCATCATCCTGGGGGGTATCAAGTTCGGCGTGGTGACACCCACGGAAGCGGCGGTGCTGGCAGCCGTCTACGCGCTCTTTGTGGGGCTCTTCGTCTATCGGGAACTCAAGCTCTCGCAGCTCTACCGGGTGATGCTCATTGCCGCCAAGACAACCGCCGTGGTGATGTTTCTGGTGGCGTCAGCCCTGGTGTCGGCGTGGCTCATCACGCAGGCCAATATCCCGGCGGAACTGGCTGGGGTGCTTGAGCCCTTCCGAGACCATCCGAAGCTGCTGCTGCTCGCCATGATGCTGCTCGTGCTGGTGGTGGGTACCGCCCTCGACTTCGCCCCCACGGTGCTGATCCTGACCCCGGTGCTGATGCCGGTGGTGAAGTCCGCCGGCATCGACCCGGTCTACTTCGGCGTGCTCTTCATCATGAACAACGCGATCGGGCTCCTCACGCCTCCGGTGGGCATTGTGCTCAATGTGGTGGCGGGCGTTGCCCGGATGCCGATGGGCGCGGTGATCCGCGGGGTTGCCCCTTTCCTGATCGCACAGATTACGGTGTTGCTGCTGCTGGTGGCTTTCCCCGAACTGGTGACCGTGCCGCTGAAATGGCTGCGTGGCCGCTGACGCGTCGACGGGTTAAAGTCTGGTTGCCGATTTTCGTTCCCATCATTCAAAACAGGAGACAGACAATGATTCCCCGTTCCAACCGTGCCCTGCTTCGCCCGACGCTTGCCGCCCTGACGGTTGCCCTAGGCGCAGCGTTCGCCTTGCCTGCTCAGGCGCAGTTTGCCGAGCGCACCATCCGCGTCTCAAACGGTGTCAACCAGGATCACCCGGTGGGTAATGGCGTGGCCAAGATGACCGCCTGCGTGACGCAGAAATCGGGTGGCAAGATGAAGCTGCAGGCGTTCTGGGGCGGCGCCCTGGGGGGCGACCTGCAAGCGACCCAGGCCCTGCGTTCCGGTACCCAGGAAATGGTGATCACCTCCTCGTCGCCGCTGGTGGGCATCGTGCCCGAGTTGGGCGTCTTCGATCTGCCCTTCCTGTTCCAGAACGAGGCCGAAGCCGACAAGGTGCTCGATGGCGCCTTCGGCAAATTCATCTCCGACAAGATGCCGGCGGCCAATCTGGTGAACCTTGCCTGGTGGGAAAACGGTTTTCGCAATCTCACCAACTCGCGCCGGCCGGTGGGCAAGTGGGAAGACCTGCAGGGCGTGAAAGTTCGCGTCATGCAGAACAACATCTTCCTCGACACCTTCAGGACACTGGGCGCCAACGCTGTGCCCATGGCCTTTGGCGAGGTGTTTACCGCACTTGAAACCCGCGCGATCGACGGCCAGGAAAACCCGTTTGTCACCATCGACACTTCCAAGTTCTACGAGGTGCAGAAATTCCTGTCGGTCACCCGCCACGCCTACACGCCCTTCATGGTGTTGTATTCCAAGCCGCTCTGGGACAAGCTCTCGAACGATGAGCGCGGCGCGCTCTCGGCCTGCGCGATCGAGGGCCGTGATGAGCAGAGAAAGGTCTCGCGCGCGCTCTCCGAGAGGTCGCTCACGGCGCTCAAGTCGCGCGGCATGCAGATCAATGAAGTCTCGCAGGCCGAATACCGGCGCATGTTCGAAAAAGTTCAGGCGGTGTACGACAAGCATCAGGGCACGATTGGTCAGGAAACCATCACCCAGCTGAAAGACACGCTCGCGCAGATCCGCAAGTAAGCCCGTGTCCCGGGCGCGCATGCGCGCCCGGGGTTGCGACGAGGAGGCGGTTCGCATGAAGATCACCGGTCTCGAAACGATCAGGCTGAGTGAGTTCCCCAATCTGATCTGGGTGCGCTTGCACACCGATGAAGGCCTGATTGGTCTGGGCGAAACCTTCATGGGCGCAGCCGCAGTCGAGGCCTATCTGCATGAAACCGTCGCGCCCAAGCTGGTCGGGCGCAACCCCCTGCATATCGAGGCGATTGGCCGCGATCTGGCCAACTACCTTGGCTGGCGCTCCGCGGGGGTTGAAACCCGCGGCAACTCGGCGGTTGATATCGCGCTCTGGGACCTGTTTGGCAAAGCGGTCGGCATGCCGCTCGCCGATGCACTGGGCGGACGCTCCCGCGAGTCCGTCCGGGTGTACAACACCTGCGCCGGCTACAAATATATTCGTGACGCGCGGGCCCAGGCGGTGGCCAACTGGCATGTGGGCGAAACCTCGGGGCCTTACGAAGACCTCGAGGGTTTTCTGCATCGCGCCGATGAGCTTGCGCTGTCGCTGCTCGAGGACGGCATCACCGGCATGAAGATCTGGCCGTTCGATATTGCAGCCGAGCGTACCCGGGGCTGGGACATTTCTCCCCGCGAACTCGACACCGCACTCGAGCCCTTCCGGAAGATCCGCGCGGCGGTTGGTGATCGCATGGACATCATGGTCGAGTTTCACTCGCTATGGAGCCTGCCCATGGCCTGTCGGCTCGCGCGCGAGCTCGAGCCGTTCAACACCTACTGGCACGAAGATCCGTTTCGGCTCGACAACCTTGCCGACCTGCGCGAATACCGTCGTCATTCAAAGGCCTGGGTCTGCGCAAGCGAAACGTTGTCCTACACCCATGCGTTTCGGGAGTACCTCGAAACCGGCGTGGCGGGTGTTGCCATGCTCGATCTCTCCTGGTGCGGAGGCGTTACCGAGGCCCGAAAGATCGCGGCGCTTGCCGAGTCGCATCACGTGCCGGTGGCGCCGCATGATTGCACGGGTCCGGTGGTCTGGGCGGCCTCGTGCCATTTCTCGCTCCATGCGAGAAACACGCTGATTCAGGAGTGCGTGCGTGCCTTCTACACCGGCTGGTACACCGAACTGGTCACCGCGCTTCCCACGGTGAGCCACGGTGAGGTCACGGTTGATTTTTCAAAACCCGGTCACGGGCTCGAGCTTCTGCCGGGGCTCGAGAAACGTGCCGATGCCATCCGCCGGCTAAGCGAAGGGGCTCGCTGATGCTCACCCTCTGGGGACGCACCAATTCCATCAATGTGATGAAAGTGCTCTGGGCCTTGGCCGAGCTCAATCTCGCCTACCAGCGTATTGATGCCGGCCTGCACCATGGTGTGGTCGACACCGACGCCTACGGCGAAATGAATCCGAACCGGAGGGTGCCCACCCTGCGCGATGGCGACTTCGTCTTGTGGGAGTCCAACACCATCGTCCGCTATCTGGCCGCGCGCGAGCGTCGCCATGATTTGCTATCGCACGATCCTCAGCGGCGCGCCGACGCCGAGCGCTGGATGGACTGGTCAACCAGCACGCTGGCTGCGCCCATGACCACGATCTTCTGGCAGCTGATTCGAACCCCCGCTGAGCGGCGCGATGCCGCAGCCATTGAGCGCTCGCAGGCCGAGACCGCCCGCTGCTTCGGGCTTCTCGATCGCGAACTGGCGCGGCGCACTCATCTGTCTGGTGATGCGCTCACGGTGGCCGATATGGCGGTTGCACCCTTTGTGCATCGATGGCTCGCGCTCCCCATCGAACACCCGAGGCTGCCTGCGCTTGATGCGTACTACCGCAGAATGATGATGCGGCCCGCCTTCCGGCAGCATGTGGCGCTACCGCTCAGCTGAGCGGCACCTGCGTCCTGGCTCAAGCGATTCTGGCTGCGCTCGCCGCGGCGATATGGCCGCCAGCAATGGCGCTCAGCAACCCGTTGCCTGACAGATAGCCCCACACGGCATTGCCCGATACGCCGCGCGCCGCGCCGCCCGCCGCGAGCAGGTTGGGAAACGGACGCCCTTGCGTGTCGAGCACCCGGCAGTGCGCGTCCACCGCCAGCCCGCCCTGGGTGTGAAACAGCGCGCCGGTGACCTTGACCGCATGAAGCCTGCCGGAGAGTGCACGGCGGAAGGTTCGGCCGGTGACCGGATCGGTACCCTCGCGCACCGCGCCCATCGTGCGTGCCAGCGTATCGGGCGCGCAGCCGATCGTGGCAGCGAGTTCGCCGGCATCGGCCGCGTGCCGCACGGCGCCCGCCGCCTGCGCCTCGCGAAAATCGGGGAAGTCCTGTGCGAACTGCAGGATTTCGTCGTCGAACACATTCCATGCAATGCCGTCGGGTTGGGCAATCACATGCACTGCCGCCTCCGAGTAGCCCTGGGTCTCGTCATGGAAACGTTCGCCCAGCTGGTTCACCTGAACGCCGCCTTCCATCATGAGCCCCCAGGAGATGAGCGCGCCCTGCGGAATGGCCCAGGAGCCGTGGCCCTGATAGGCACCCAGATCAGCGAGCCCCGCGCCCAGCTGCCGGCCCCAGAGAATGGCTGAGCCGTCGTTGCCGACATGCCCTGCGTAGGTGGCGCTTGCCATCTCGGGCAGCAATTCCGCCAGGAGCGCCGAATTGCCGCCATAGCCGTTACAGGCGAGGAGCACCGCGCGACAGGCGAGGCGCTCGGTTGTGCCGTCGGGGCGAACATAGCCGACCGCCTGCAGGGCGTCTGCGCCATCGGCCCACAGTTCGGTGACCCGGGCTTCGGTGAGCACGATCACGCCAGCTGCTTCCGCAGCAGCCGCAAGCCGGCCCATCAGGGCCGCGCCGGTGCGCTCGGCCACGGCGTGCATGCGATGCACCGAGTGGCCGGGGTAGAGGAAATTGTCGAGCACCTGCCAGGTGATGCCGTGCGCGGTTTCCAGAGCGTCGACAGCCGGGCCGGCTGCCTCGCTGTAGGCTTGCGCGAGCACCGGGTCGGCGGTGCCGTGGGTCTTGCCGGCCACGTCACGCGCGAGGAGCGCGGGCGTATCGGCAATCGACTGGCGGGCCTGCGCGAGCGTGCCCGCCGCGGGCACGAATCCCGAGGAGAGTGCAGTCGATCCGGCCGGTACGGCATCGCGCTCGATCACCACGCAGTCGATGCCTGCGCGTGACAGCGCCAGTGCCGCAGTGAGTCCGCAGGCGCCCGCTCCCACGATGGCAACCCGGGTGTCGGCGTCCGTGTTGGGTGCCTGCCCCCGACGCACGCGCGCCGGGTGATCGTGTTCTGTCATTGCGGGACCTCCGGAATGGGGTGGCGGGCCGGCTCGGGCAGCTTCGAAAAGCGGATCCGCCAAGGATGCGTATAGCAGGTGAATCGCTGATTGAGCGCGCGCCCGATGGCACAAACGCCGTACCTCTGCGCCACCTCGATCGCCATTTCGGTGGTGCCGCTTCGCGATATCACCACCGGCACCTGCATCTGCGCCGACTTGATGATCATTTCGCTGGTGAGGCGTCCGGTCGTGTAGAGCACGGGGCAGCGCTCTCTTGGGTCAGTTGCAGGCTGTTGCAGGGCGCGCCAGCCCGCGATGCTGTCAAGCGCGTTGTGTCGCCCAACATCCTCGACGAACAGGCAGAGCCGGTCATTGTCGAACAGCGCGCAGGCGTGTACCGAGCCCGCCTGCTTGTAGAGGGTGTCGTGCCGCCGGATGGTGTCGGCGATTGCAAGGAGCGTCTCCTGCGACACACCGGCCGGCGTATCGGGCACGGGCGCGAGGGTGTCGATCAGATCGGAAAACATGCTGCCCTGTCCGCAGCCAGTCGTGACCACACGGGAAGCATCGCGCGGGGTGCTGTGGTGCGAGACGCGGTGTGTCCGGACGGCCGCCGCACCCGTCTCCCAATCAACCGTGACCGACTCCACCTCGGCCACCGATTCGACCATCCGCTGGTTGAGGAGGTATCCCAGCACCAGCCATTCGGGATGTGCGCCCAGCGTCATGAGCGTGACCACTTCAGCGCGATCGAGGTAGAGGGTGAGCGCCCGCTCGACAGGTACGGTGACGGCGATGCGTTGCCCCCGTTCATTGGTGGCCATCACGCTACGGATGAGCGGCAGAGACGCCTGGGTCAGACGGGGAAGGGCGGAGGCGGGCATTGATGCGGCAGGGTAAACGGATCGGCGGCTTCGGGTTTGATGAAGCGGCTGCTACAGTCTACGTCGATCGAGCCCGCGTTTCTTCATTCGTACCCGTCTGCCATGAAACTCCCCGCCTCGCGGCACTACAGCGCCGACCTGTTTCCCCCGCCTGCACCGGTGGCTCCGATGCCTGCCGCGGCGCCCCGCCGCGCGCTTCACACGCGCCGTATCGTCTATGACAGTTTCGCGCGCGACGATGGCCTGTTCGACATCGAAGGCCGCATCATCGACACCAAGGCTTATCGCTATGAGGAACCGGTGCGAGGGGTGCGCGAGCCCGGTGATGTGGTGCATGAAATGTGGGTTCGTCTCACCATTGATGGCGAGATGACGGTCCGCGACATTCATGTCTCGATTCCCGGCGCGCCCTATCCCACCTGCCCGGAGGCGCAGGCGCGGTTTCGTACCCTGCTCGGGCTGGGGCTCGCGCGAGGCTGGCGCCGTGCGGTCGATGAGCGCACAGGCGGCACGCTCGGTTGCACGCACGTACGTGAAATGCTCTACCAGATGCCGACGGTCGCTTATCAGTCGCTTGGCAACTGGTCGCTGCGCACCGCTGAAGGGTTCGAGACCATCGCGGAGCGCATCGCTGTGCAGCCCCGATTCATTGACGGCTGTCACAGCTGGAGAGCCGACGGCCCGATCGTTGCCGTGTTGTTTCCGGAAGAGGCGGTTCCGACCCGCGATCCGGAAAAACCCTGAGCCCATGAATCAGCCGGGCGCACCCGATTCCCTGCTCCAGGCGGCGCTCAAGCCCTTTCAGGCGCTCGAGGCGCAGGGGATTGCCGCGCAGTACGAACGCTCGTTCAAGCTCGAGCCAGGGCGTCTGATTACCCAACGCTACATGCTCGGTGTGCGAACCGACACAACCTCCGAGGCGGTGCTGATTGCGGCTGCGCGCGCGGTGGGCATGCCGCAAGCCGCGCTTGATGCGTTTGCGCAGTCGCTTGGCACGGCGAGCACGGTGCTGTTCGGATTCGAAGGTGTCAACCTGCCCTGGTCAAGCGGTGATGCGCCGGTCTTCAAGGTGTATGCAGAGTATCGGGCCCGCCTGGTCGACTGGCTGCCCGGCGACGCTGCGGTCGAACTCTTCCTTGGTTTCAAGTGGCAGCCTAATGAGCCTCATGCCTGGATCGAGACCCGCTACGGATGTCGTCCCGGGTTGACTGTCGAAGAGGTTCGGGCGCGGGGTGCTCAAATGCTCGCAACGCCGGCGCTTGAACCGGTGCGTGCTGCCGTCAACGCAGTGCTTGAGCGATCGCTTGCAACCGATCCCGGCTTTCAGCCCCAGTGGCTGGAGTTGGGTGAGTCGGGGCAGCCGATTCGCGCCTTCGACCTCAATCTCTACGAGGCGGGCCTGCGGGTGGCCGATATCGCCCGGCCGCTTTCAGCGCTCGCCACCCGCTTCGGGATCGTGCCTGATGATCTTGAACGACTCCTTGCAATTGCCGGCACGGGGCTGCTGGGCCATGTGTCGGCGGGCGAATCGCGCCGTGGCGCAGGATTTCTCACCGTGTACTTCGAGCCGGCTGAACGCGCCGGACCCGGCTTCAGATGACCACGCCGTCGCTTCGCACGCTGATCGAAGGCGCCGATCTGGCACCCCTTCTCATGACGTATGTGCAGCTCTCCGGCGATCGTGCCGAGCTTGCGCGCTATCGGCCGCACATCCGTGGACCGTGGCGCTGGATGGAGGATGCGCCGCCTGCGCTCAGGGCGCGCCTTCATGAGCGAAGCGCTGAGCTTCTCGAGGCAATCGAAAGCGGTCGAGCACAGGCTGCGCCGCCGCCTGCCCCGGATCTGCTTGCCGAGATGGTGAACACCTGCGTGGGCCAGACGGTGCCCGATGAGTATCTGCCGCTGATTGCCCATGAGATGGGCCTCGCGGGCACGCCGCTTCTCGAGGTCGACTGGCGGGCCCGCCCCGCCCCGCAGGCGATCGAAGATTTTCATGTGGCGGTGATCGGCGCTGGCGAGTCAGGCCTTGGCATGGGCATCAAGCTCGCGCGGCTTGGCCTTCGCTACACGATTTTCGAGAAGAACCCGACCGTTGGCGGAACCTGGTTCGAGAATCAGTACCCGGGATGTGGTGTCGATACGCCCAATCATTTTTACCAGTATTCGTTCGAACCAAACCACGACTGGAGCCGGTATTTTTCGCCGCGTGACGAGCTCTGGCAGTACCTTGAGCGCGTGGCCGACCGCTATGCGGTACGGCCGCATATCCGGTTCAACACCGAGGTGACTGAAGCCTCGTGGAACGATGCGCGGGGGTGCTGGGAGATTGTGGTTCGCGATGCGACCGGCACGCTTCAACACTTCACCGCCAATGCGCTGGTGTGTGCGGTCGGGCAGCTGAACCGGCCCCGGGTTCCCGACATCGAGGGTCTGGACCGCTTTGCCGGCCCGGCGATGCACACCGCGCAGTGGGATAGGTCGGTTGCGCTGGAGGGGCGTCGGGTTGCCATGATCGGCACGGGTGCGAGTGGCATGCAGGTGGGTCCGTCGATTGTGGACCGCGTGGCGCAGCTGTCGATCTTTCAGCGCAGCCCGCACTGGGCCGTGCACAACCCGCTTTATCACGCCAAGGTCGAGCCCGGGAAAAAATGGGCACTTGCCAACCTCCCTCATTACGCCAGCTGGTATCGGTTCCAGCTGTTCTGGGCTTCGGCCGATGGCCTCTACCCGTCGCTGCAGGTTGACCCGGGCTGGCCGACCCCGAACCTGTCGTTGAACGCTGAAAACCATGCAATGCGCGAGCGGCTGATCGAACACATCCGTGCCGAGGTGGGGGATGATCCAGGGCTCCTTGCGAAGACCGTGCCCAGCTATCCGCCCTATGGCAAGCGCATGCTGCGGGACAATGGCTGGTTCCGCATGTTGCGGCGCGAGACCGTTCGACTCATCACCGATCCAATCGAGGCGATCGAGTCCGATGGCGTGCGTACACGGGGAGGCGAGCGCACCCCCGCCGACGTGCTGGTGCTTGCCACCGGATTCCAGGCCGATCGGCTCACCTGGCCAATGAAAATCTCGGGCCGCCACGGAGTGACGTTGCGCGAGCGTTGGGGCGACGATGATCCGCGCGCCTACCTTGGCATCACGGTGCCCGGGTTCCCGAACCTTTTCCTCATGTATGGCCCCAACACCAACCTCGCCCATGGCGGAAGCGCAATCTTTCACAGCGAGTGCCAGACCCGCTACACGCTCCTCGCGCTTCGCGAGCTCCTCGAGCGGGGGCAACGCGCGCTTGAGGTCCGTGAAGACGTACATGATGAATTCAACCGCCGCGTCGATGCGCAGCACGCAAAGATGGTGTGGGCGCATCCGGGTGTGGGCAGCTGGTATAAAAACCGCCGCGGCCGGGTGTTCGCCACCTCGCCGTGGCGAATGCTCGATTACTGGAATTTCACCCGCGTGCTCGACCCTTCCGAGTACCGCTTCAGTTAAGCTCGGATTCGTCTACCCTCTTGTAACCGGATCACACCATGACCGCTGACTCGCTCTCAGACAACTATCGCGGCGTATTCGACACCCGGCTGGGCTTTGGCTCGCGGCCGGCACTGCTGGTGATCGATTTTGTGATTGCCTACACCACGCCCGGCGCGCCGTTCTTTGGCCAGGGCGTGGTCGATGCGGTGGATGCTTCCGTGCCGCTGATTGCAAAGGCGCGTGAACTCAAGCTGCCCGTGATCTACACGGTGGTTGAATACCATCCCTCGGGTGCGGATGGCGGACTCTTCTTCAGGAAAGTGCCGTCGTTGAAGCTCTTTGTGCGCGGCGAGCCGCTCGGTGCGATTGACCCGAAAATCGCCCCCCGACCCGAGGATCTGGTCATTGCCAAGCAGTATCCCAGCCCCTTCTTCGGAACCTCGCTTGCCTCGACGCTGCACACCATGGGGGTCGATTCCCTGGTGCTGCTCGGATGCTCCACCAGTGGTTGCGTGAGGGCAGCCGCGGTGGATGGTATTCAGCACGGATTCCGCGTGATCGTGCCGCGCGAGTGTGTGGGCGACCGGCACGATGCACCGCATCAGGCGGCGCTCTTCGACATCAATGCGAAGTACGGCGACGTGGTCTCTCGCGCCGAGACACTCGACTGGTTTGGAAAACTGCCTGCGGTCAGTCGGACCTGATCCCCGCCTGGCGCACGATCTTTCCCCACTTGTCGAATTCCGAAGCAAAAAATGCCGTGAATTGCGCCGGGGTGCCCGAGGCAACCACTGCGCCGCCCTGCGCGATGGCATTGCGAATGTCGTTCTGCGCGAGAATCTGATCAAGGGTGTCCGAGAGCCGGGCAATCACTGCAGGATCAGTCCCTGCGGGCGCAAGGAGCCCGAACCAGGTGCCAGCGTCAAAGCCTGCGACGCCTGCCTGCTGCATGGTGGGCACCTCGGGCAGCAGGGCCGAGCGCTCGGCCGAGGTGATGGCAAGCGGCCGCAGGCGCCCGCCCCTGACGTGGGGAAGTGCGGTCACCAGCACGTCGAACATCATGTCGATCTGGCCCGCGATCAGGTCGGTGAGTGCTGGCGCGCTTCCCTTGTACGGGACGTGCACCATCTCGATGCCAGCGAGCGTCTTGAAGTATTCGCCAGCCAGATGGGCGGCGCTGCCGTTGCCGAATGAGCCGTAGCTGAGCGCGTTGGGGCGAGCCTTCG
>CAMBZS010000084.1 GCA_945872335.1 Bordetella parapertussis
ACCCGGCGCTGGCCCGCGCCGGGGTGGGCGCGTTGCAACTCGCCTTGTTTGAAGAGGTCGCCGAATCCAAACTTCACGACCCCACTTTCATCATCGACTATCCCGTTGAGGTGTCGCCGCTTGCGAGGGTCAGTGATCAGGCCCCGGCCGTCACCGAACGCTTCGAGCTCTTCATCGCCGGACGCGAACTCGCCAACGGGTTCTCGGAACTGAACGACCCCGAGGACCAGGCCGCGCGATTTCACAGTCAGGTTGAGGCCAAGCATGCGGGCGACGAAGAGGCCATGCACTTTGATGCCGACTACATCCGCGCACTGGAGTACGGCATGCCTCCCACAGGCGGCTGCGGCATCGGCATCGACCGTCTCGTCATGCTGCTGACCGACAGCGCGAACATCCGGGACGTGGTGCTGTTTCCAGCACTTCGCCGCGAAGACTAACCGCGTCGGGAACCGCGGGCATTGCTCCGTTGAAGCCCGTTGCCCGGCCCCGTACCGGGCACGCTGTGCTCGCACTGGGTGTGACCCAGATCATCGGCTGGGGCACGACGTTTTATGTTCCGGCGATTCTTTCACGCCCCATTGCCGAGTCGCTGGATCTACCGCTGCTGGGCGTCCTCGGCGCCTATTCCTGGGCATTGCTCCTCTCCGGTCTGTTATCGAGAAGAATCGGCGCGCTGATCGATCGCTACGGTGCTGCGTCCCTTCTCACGGTGGCATCGCTTCTGGCTGCTGGGGCGCTCGCGTTGCATGCCACCGCAGAAAGTCTGCTGCCCATCTGGATTGCCTGGAGCCTGATCGGGCTTGGCATGCGAGCAATGCTGTATGACGGCGCCTTCGCTGCCCTCACCGCACTGGCAGGCCCGGGGGCGCGCCGCGCGATTTCATTGCTCACCCTCATGGGCGGATTGGCCTCCACCGTATTCTGGCCGATCAGCCATCTGCTGCTGGAATCGCTTGGCTGGCGCGGCACGCTTGGCGTCTACGCTGCGCTCAATCTGCTGATCTGCGCGCCGCTGCATTTCTGGTTTGCCGGCAGCCTGCCGAGCCGCGACGCACCGCACGCTCGGAGCGAGGCGCCAACATCGGCGCCTGCGCTCGCAACGTCCGACACGCCGCCCTTGGCCCATGCCGACGCGCGTACACGATGGGCTCGAATCGCGGTCACACTGCTTGCTACGGCCTTCGCGTGCCATGCATTCATCTGGTCGTCGCTCGCCGTGCATCTGCCTGAGTTGCTGCAGGGGCTCGGTCTGGGGGCCGGACTTGCTGTCACCATCGCCTCGCTCATGGGCCCGGCACAGGTGCTATCCCGGTCGGCCGAACTGTTTGCACAACGCTGGCTGTCACCGGTCGCACTGGCGATCCCGGTGTTTGCCATGCTGCCGTTGTCGCTGGTGCCGCTTGCCCTGCCCCTGCCTCAGACAATGGCTGCGATTGCATTCGTAGCCCTTTATGGCTGCAGCAACGGCCTGCTCACCATTCTCCGCGGTGCGCTGCCGCTTACGCTGATCGGTTCACGCGGCTATGGCGAACTGCTCGGGCGGCTTGCCGCGCCTTCGCTCTTTGTCTCGGCGTTGTCGCCGCTCATCTTCGGACACGTTCTAGAGAGGTGGGGCCCAGAGGTCTCAGCCAGTCTTCTGTTTCTCGCTGGAATCGGCTGTACCGTGGCAGCTGCAGCATTGGTGCGCCATGCGCGGCAGGCGCCGCACGAAGCCGGAGCACCCAACTGACCCCGCGGGCGCCCGCCCTCAGAGGCGCGTGCGTCTGATGCGCAGCCTGCACGCAGGTCTAATGCCTGAACCCGTCCCCGCCCCAGGGACAGAGCCGATTCAGGCAGCCCCGCTGCCGAGCTCAATCGGCTTCGTCGATCCAGGCCTGCTGGATTGCCTCGAGCACGCGCTCACCCGAGCGCTCAGGCGCATCATCGAACCCAGGCAGACCTAACACCTTCTGTCGAAGATCGGTGAAACGGATCACCTTGGGGTCGATCTCCGGATAGCGCTCCGCCAGTTCAATCGCTATCTCCTGAACGTCTGTCCACTTCATCGGGCCCTCGCCTTCGGATCAGTGATCTTCGCGCGCATGGTTGATTGTGTATTTGGGGATTTCAATGGTGAGGTCGACCTGCGCCAATTTGATCTGACAAGAGAGTCGGGACTGCGAGGTCAGCCCCCAGGCTTTGTCCAGCATGTCGTCTTCATCGTCGGTCGCGGGCACAAGCGACGACAGCCCCTCACGCACAATGACATGGCATGTCGTGCAGGCGCACGACATGTCACAGGCATGTTCGATCCGAATGCCGTGGTCCAGCAGCGCCCTACAAAGTATTGAGCCCTGAGGCGCTTCGAAACGCGCACCGTCCGGGCACAATGCCGCGTGGGGAAGAATTGAAATGACAGGCATCGCACCCCTTTCTGGGTCAGTCAATCTGATCGATTCGCCGGCCGGAGAGCGCCCGCGATATTGCGCGATCCATTCGCCGGGCGGCGAAGTGCTCGGTACCGCGGGCAAGCGCATCAACCGCCTGCCGGACTGCGTCTGCATCGGTTCCGCCTCTCGCCTCAGTGACACGCGCGAGGAGCGATTCCACGACCGAGCGCTCGGCCTCAGAGAGCAGTTCGCCGTCAGCGCCAAGCGCCGCACGCGTAGCCTCGAAAAGGCGATCGGCCTCCACCTGGTGCTCGCGAAGCGCCCGCGCGTCACGATCAGCTCCCGCTGACAGGAACGACTGTTGGAGCATGTTGGCGATTTCATCATCGCTCAAGCCATACGACGGCCGAACGGTTACGGCAGCCTTCACGCCACTCGCCTGCTCGCACGCAGTGACTGACAACAAGCCGTCGGCGTCCACCTGAAAGCTCACCCGAATTCGGGCCGCCCCCGCGCTCATGGGGGGAATCCCGCGCAATTCAAACCGTGCGAGCGATCGGCAATCGGACACCAGCTCGCGCTCGCCCTGAACCACGTGGACAGCAAGCGCCGTCTGGCCATCACGAAACGTTGTGAACTCCTGCGCCCGCGCTACCGGGATGGTGGAGTTTCTCGGAACAATCTTTTCAACCAGCCCGCCCATCGTTTCGAGACCAAGCGAAAGCGGAATGACGTCAAGCAGCAGCCAGTCATCGCCCTCACCGCGGTTTCCGGCCAGCAGATTCGCCTGCATGGCAGCGCCAATGGCAACCACGCGATCGGGATCAATATCCGAGAGCGGTGCGCGGCCAAAAAAACTGGCGACCGCTGCTCGCACCGCCGGCGTGCGCGTGGCGCCCCCCACCAGCACCACCGCCCCTGCGTCAGCAGCATCGACCCGGGCGTCGCGAAGCGTGCGCCTCACCACGGTGATGGTGCGCGAGACGAGATCAGCCGTGATCGCGTCAAGCCGCTCGCGCGCGAGCGGCAGCCGCACCGCCGATGCGTCAGACAGCGGACACGCGAACGTGGTGAGCGTCGCCTCGGAAAGCACTTCCTTCGCGCGCCGCGCCTCAACGGTCATTGCACGCAGATCGGCCGAGGACAGGACACCGGCGGCCAGCGCACTGCCAATGGGATCAGGCTCCTTGTCCGACACGAGGCCGGTTTCCCGCAGTGCCCACTCGACAATGCGACGATCGAAGTCATCGCCGCCCAGCGCAGAGTCACCGCCAGTTGCCACAACCTCGAAAACGCCGCGGCTGAGGTGCAGCACCGACACGTCGAAGGTGCCTCCGCCCAGGTCGTACACGACCACACGACCTTCGACGCCGTTGTCGAGCCCATAGGCGATCGCCGCTGCAGTGGGCTCGTTCAGGAGCCGAAGCACCTCCAGACCTGCGAGCCGCGCAGCGTCCTTGGTGGCCTGACGCTGCGCGTCGTCGAAATACGCGGGCACTGTGATGACCGATCCGTACAGCTCGCCACCCAGCGTCATTTCTGCGCGGCGGCGCAGAACCTTGAGGATCTCTGCCGATACCTCAACCGGACTCTTGTCGCCCCCTCGCGTCTGAATTTTGACCATTCCGGGCGCGTCGATGAAACGATACGCGGTACGGTACCGACGAGCATCCTCGAGCCCACGCCCCATGAAACGTTTCACCGATACGATGGTGTTGTCGGGGTCAGAAATGGCGCGCGCCGCCGCCTCGGCGCCGACCGCGACACGTCCGTCGTCACAGTAACTCACCACCGAAGGCAGAAGGGCATGGCGATGCTCATCTTCGAGCACCTCGGGAATACTGGAGCGCACAGCCGCCACCAGCGAATTCGTTGTGCCAAGGTCAATGCCCACCGCGAGCCGCCGCTGGTGCGGTTCGGGAGACATACCGGGTTCCGAGATCTGGAGAAGAGCCATTCGGCCGCCAACAAGGAAGTAGGAATCAGGAAAGGTCGTCGAGCGCTTCGTCGACCTGCTCGGAAAACCGATCGATATACATGAGTTGGCCCACCAGGCCCGCCGCAGCCTCGAAGTCGGCGCGGGTATCGATGAGTTCGGTCACAGCGGCCAGCACCTGCTGCCGGGCCTCGGCAACGTCGACCTGCAGCGCCTGCAGATCGGACCGGCGGGCACCCAGCCTCGCCTCATCGAGCGCCTCACGCCATTCCATCTGCTCAGTCAGAAATTCAGCCGATGCGCCCGCCCGGGCTGCGCTGTCAACCGAAATACCCTCTAGTCGGCAAAGATAGGCCGCACGGCTGCAAGGATCACGCAGGCAACGCCAGGCTTCGTTGGCAAGCGTGGCTGCCTGCATGGCCAACCTCCGCTGCTCGGGCGAATCGGTGACGAATCTGTCGGGGTGAACCGCAGCCACCAGATCGCGGTACTGCTGCTCCAGCAGCCGCTCGTCAATCGCGAACGCACGAGGCAGGTTGAAGAGGTCGAAGTAGTTCTTGTCGAGAAGCAGCATCAGCTAGCCTGGTGCGGCAGCAGCGCCGCCCGCGCCGACGGAATGGAAAATCAGGGGAAAAGGCGGCGCAGCAGTGAGCGATCAAACCTGGAACGACTCGCCGCAGCCGCACTCGCCCTTTACATTGGGGTTGTTGAACCGAAAGCCCTCGTTCAAGCCCTCACGAACGAAGTCAAGCTCGGTACCGTCGAGGTAGGCCAGGCTTTTGGGATCAACGATCACGGTAACCCCATGGCTCTCGAAGTAAAGGTCTTCGGGCTGCCCCTCGTCGGCGTATTCAAGCTTGTAGGCAAGGCCAGAACAGCCTGTGGTGCGAACGCCCAGACGAAGCCCAATACCGCGCCCCCGGCGACTGATAAAGCGGCTGATGTGCTGCGCAGCCGATTCGGTAAGCGTGACCGCCATGACCCGATCTCCTCAGGCGGCCTGCTGCGCGTCGGTTCCGTGCTTGCGACGGTAGTCTTCAACCGCTGCCTTGATGGCGTCTTCAGCGAGGATCGAGCAGTGGATCTTGACTGGGGGCAGCGCCAACTCGTCGGCAATTTGCGTATTGCGAATTTCCACCGCCTGATCAAGCGTCTTGCCCTTCACCCACTCGGTGACCAATGAAGACGACGCGATCGCCGAACCACAGCCATAGGTCTTGAAGCGCGCATCTTCGATCACGCCCTGATCATTGACCCGGATCTGAAGCTTCATCACGTCACCGCAGGCGGGTGCTCCCACCATGCCGGTACCGACGCTCGGATCGTTCTTGTCGAGCGACCCGACGTTGCGCGGATTTTCATAATGATCGATTACTTTTTCGCTATAGGCCATCGCCATCTCCCTGCCTGAAACATAGGGCCAATCGGCCCCGCAACCTGCTGATTCCTGAACCGCCTGATTAGTGCGCCGCCCACTGTACGGTATTGAGATCAACGCCGTCTTTCACCATTTCCCAGAGCGGCGACATGTCGCGCAGCTTGCCCACCTTGTTCTGGATGAGCTTGACTGCATGATCAATTTGTTCTTCGGTCGTGAATCGCCCGATGGAGAACCGAATGGACGAATGCGCCAGTTCATCGCTGCGCCCGAGCGCACGCAGAACATAAGACGGCTCAAGGCTCGCAGAGGTGCATGCCGAACCGCTCGAGACCGCGATGTCCTTGATCGCCATGATCAGCGACTCGCCCTCGACGTAATTGAAGCTGATGTTGAGGTTATGGGGCACACGACGCTCGAGATCACCGTTCACATAGACCTCTTCCATCTGCTGGATGCCTGAGAGCAGGCGATCGCGAAGCACACGGATACGCTCGTTTTCGGTGCCCATCTCCTGCCGAGCAAGACGAAATGCCTCGCCCATGCCGACAATCTGATGCGTGGGCAAGGTGCCGGACCGGAACCCGCGCTCGTGGCCACCACCATGAATCTGCGCCTCAATCCGCACGCGAGGCTTGCGGCGAACATACAGCGCACCCATGCCCTTGGGCCCGTAGGTTTTGTGCGCCGAGAACGACATGAGATCGACCTTCAGCGTGGAGAGGTCGATGGGGAGCTTGCCCGTGGCCTGGGCTGAATCCACATGGAACACAATGCCGCGCTCCCGGCACAACTCGCCGAGGGCCGCCACATCCTGAATCACGCCGATTTCGTTATTCACGAACATGATCGATATGACAATGGTGTCGGGGCGGATAGCCGCCTTCAGCATGTCAAGGTCGATGAGGCCGTCCGGCTTTACATCAAGGTAAGTGACCTCAAAACCGTGCCGCTCCAGCTCTCGCATGGTGTCGAGCGTGGCCTTGTGCTCGGTTTTGGTTGTAATGAGATGACGGCCCCGCTCGCGGTTGAACTGCGCCGCTCCCTTCACAGCCAGATTGATCGACTCGGTGGCGCCGGACGTCCAGACAATTTCCTTGGCATCGCATCCCACCAGCGCAGCAACCTGCTCCCGCGCTTCCTCGACCGCCCGCTCCGCCTCCCAGCCGTACTCATGGCTGCGGGAGGCTGGGTTGCCGTAGTTCTGGTAAAGAAACGGCACCATTTTGTCCACCACCCGCGGATCAACCGGGGTGGTGGCGGCGTAGTCGAGGTAGATCGGAAGTTGCATGGCGGGCAGAAGCCTCAGAAAGTGGTCAGACGGCCGTTGTCGAAGCGGATCGGCTGAAGCGTGGAGGTGGGGAATTCGAGCGCTGCACGATGCTCTTTCAGCACTGAAATTTCGCGCGGACGAGTACGCCCCTCCTTACCTCGCTGCTGCTCGACCAGTTCGGAAAGCTTCACCGAGCTGAGGTAGTCGATCATTCGCGTGGTGAGGTTGGACCAGAGCTCATGCGTCATGCAGGGGCCATCGTCCTGGCAGTTCTCGCGACCGGCGCACTGGGTGGCATCAAGAGGCTCGTCAACCGCAAAGATGATGTCGGCCACGGTAACGTCTTTCATGGAACGGGCGAGCGAGTATCCGCCGCCAGGACCGCGGGTGCTCTCCACCAGCTCGTGGCGTCGAAGCTTCCCAAATAACTGCTCGAGATACGACAGGGAAATCTTCTGCCGTTGGCTGATACCGGCAAGCGTCACCGGGCCCTGATGCTGCCGCATGGCCAGATCGATCATGGCGGTTACCGCAAACCGCCCCTTAGTGGTCAGTCGCATGGCTGGATTCCGATTCGTGGAGGAGTGTTTAATCCCGACCAGACAACTCAACTTTATCCTAATCCGAGCGATTTAGTCGAGATATCCGTCACCTTATGCGGGCCTTTTGTCTTGGACAAACGTCCCGCAAGCCACATTCTAGGCCAGACAAAACGTTTTGTGAATACCCAGTGCTCAAATTGACTGGCCGGTCACAAATCCCCAGCAAATCAGTCGCATCACCGGAAATGGGGATCAGGAAAGCCGTAAAACCTAGGAAATTCGCAGTGGAAGCCGCCGAAGGCGCTTGCCAGTGGCTGCAAACAGGGCATTAGCGAGCGCCGGAGCGACGGGAGGCAGTCCGACCTCCCCTACCCCACCGATCTCGGGCGAGCCGTCGATCATTTCAACCTGAATACGGGGTGTTTCGCGCAGGGACAGCACTCGTGCGTCATTGAAATTACTCTGGCGAACTGCCCCACCCACCGCGTCAATCTGTCCATGGAGCGCAGCAGACAACCCACCGACAATCGCGCTAGCGATCTGCGCACGCACTCCACCCCGGTCGATGGCCAGTCCGCAATCGACCACGGCAACAACGCGAAGCACCCGTATATCGGTTCCGTCGACCTCAGCCTCGACCGCCTGTGCAACGATTGAGCCGAAGCTTTGCACAATGGCAACGCCACGACCTCCCCGCGCACCGCGCCGGGTTTGAACGGGACGGCCCCAGCCGCTTAGCCTGCCAACCTCCTCCAGCACCCGCAGCGCACGCGGCTGCTTCTGCAGGAGCCTGCGTCGATATTGGAAGGGATCGTCTCCCGCTGCGTGGGCACACTCATCGATAAAGCTCTCAACAAAAAAACTGTTGACGCCATAACCCACGCCGCGCCAGAAACCGATCGGTAGCGGGCTGTCGATTCGCGCATGACGAACCCGCAATTCATCAAGGTCATAGATGACGTCAGACACCCCGTCATGGCAGCTGCGGTCAGGCATCCAGCCGAGCGGCCAGCCAAACTGCCGCCGCATGTATTGCGCGGCCACCGACGGGCCGGATAGCGAGCACTCCAGCCGTACGATCTCGCCTCGACCACCGAGCCCCACCTCGAACCTTGCGGCAGCAGCGGGCCGGTACATATCGCGGCGCGTGTCCTCGTCACGCCGCCACTGCACCTGCAAGGGCACGCCGCGCCCCAGCGCCAGCGCAATGCGAACCGCCTGCGTAGCCAGATCGGTCTCGAGTCGCCGCCCCAACCCGCATCCGATCAGACACGGATGAACCAGCACCTGACCTGCCGACAGGCCGGCGACGCGAGCGACCGTACGCCGAACCAGATCGGGTACCTGAGTGCCGATCCAGACCTCGCACCGATCCTGATCGAGCCGGATCGTGCAGTTCATGGGCTCCATCGTCTGATGCGCGACGAACGCGGCGTCATAATCAGCCGTCAGGGTTTTTCGGACCGGAACCGGGCGATCGGGTGGGTCGCTGCGCACGGCCACTTCGGGCCCTTCCTTACGCTCCGCTGCAGTACGGAGTGTCTGCAGATAGCTCCCTGAATTGACCGGCGTTGCCGAGGAATCAGTCCACCGAGCCTCCACGCCGTCGGCGTAGCGATCAGCAAGCCACCAGGAGGTGGCCACCACCGCGAACCACTGGTCGCCCCTCACCAGATCAGCACCCGCCGGAGGCGCACCCGCCGCCCACCCCGCGGAGGCCAGGGTCTTGCCCAGGATGGGCGCATGCCGGACGGAGGCGTAGCGCAGCCCCGGAAGCCGAATGTCTGCGGCAAAGCGTGCGCTGCCGTCCGTTTTCGCGCGCGAGTCGACTCGCCGGATTCCCCGGCCAATCAGCCGGTACTGCTCCCGCGGCTTAGGTTCGACACGGCGGGGTTCCTCTTGCGCCGCATCCGCTGCCAACTCGCCAAAACCGAATGATTGCCCCGTAACCGGATCGACAACTTTTGATGACAGCGTGCGGAGCCGTTCAGCCGGAACATTCCAGCGTCGTGCCGCGGCCGCAAGCAGCGCGGACCTGGCCCCTGCCCCAGCGCGACGGGCGGCGAGCCAGCAGTTTCGGGCCGAGGTAGAACCGCCGGTCATCTGATCGCCCGCCAGCCGCAGCACCGCCTCCAGGGTCCGGTGCGCAACCGACCCGAGCGCATCCTCGCCCCGCTTGATCGAAAGCGAATCGAAAACGGGAAGCGGATTGGAATAGGACAGCCCAAGCGGCGCCGGCCTTGCTGTAATGGCGGACGGATCGCAATCGAGTTCTTCGGCGACCAGCAGCGCAACCAGGGAAAAGACGCCCTGACCCATTTCCTGGTGCGGCACCGACACCGCCACACGCCCAGCGCGATCAATTGTGACCCAGGCGTTGAACGACGACTCGGCCTCACCCGCCGGGGCACGATACCGGCCAAGCTGCCAGGCCCGCCATGCCCCGGTACCGGCTGCCACCGCCAGGCCACCACCAGCCAGGGCCGCGAACGCGATGAAGGCTCTGCGACCGAGCCGGCGGGGACCCGAGGGCTTACGGATGAGTGGCGCCCGCGAATTCATGTCAGAACGACAGGGCGCTCAAAACGAAGCCACCGCCTCGGCAAACAAAGTTTGCCGAAGAGGTGGCTGAATGACAAAGGTCAGAGAATCAGGCCGCTGCGACCTGCGTCGCCCGACGCTTGGCCACCTCGAGCAACCCGCTGCAGGCGTCTTCGATGTAGTCAAGCACCTGTTCGAAGTTTTGCGCCGAACCATGATAAGGGTCGGGCACCGTTGCGGTCTCGTGCTCGGTAGCAAACCGCATAAGCAACTGAAGCTTGTGATGGAAGCGCTTGGGCGCTGTCTGCTGAAGCAGGGAGAGGTTGTCCCAATCCATGGCAAGGATCAGGTCGAACTCCTCGAAATCACGCTCGGTCACCTTACGGGCGCGGATGTCGGCAGCGTTGTAGCCGCGCTTCTGCAGAGACGCCTGCGCGCGCTTGTCGGTGGCTTCGCCTTCATGAAACGCGTGCGTGCCGGCCGATGCGACCCGAACCACATCATCCAGGCCAGCGACCCGAACGGTGTGGCGAAACACGCTTTCCGCCATGGGTGAGCGGCAGATATTTCCCATGCATACGAACAAGACTCGTGTACTCATGGCAAGGGATGTGGGTTCTCTTTTAGCCATTTCAATACCTTTTTGGTTTAGAGGAAGGGAGGAATCAATTGGTCAAGCCGCCCGCCCGGCGACAAAAGGAACAATGTTGTGGGTGCCATCAGCGCCGAGCACGCGCTGTTTGAGGCGCGACAGCCGATCTCGAGCTTCGGCGGCTTTCTCGAACTCAAGGTTGCGTGCGTGCTCAAGCATTCGTTTTTCAAGCGCCCGAATCTCTCGGGCCAGCGCCTTCTCGCCCAGCGCCAGCGGCTCGTTGTTAGCGATGTCCTGTGCCGCGCGCGCCACCCGCGCGCTGTCAGCGTCATACACACCATCAATCAGCTCGCGAACCTGTTTGCTGATGCCACGCGGCGCGATGCCGTGTGCTGTGTTGAACTCGACTTGCTTCTGGCGTCGCCGGTCGGTCTCGGAGATGGCGCGCCTCATGGAGTCGGTGACGGTATCGCCATAGAGGATGGCGGTTCCGCGCAGGTTACGCGCCGCGCGCCCTATCGTTTGAATCAGGCTGCGTTCCGAACGCAAGAACCCTTCCTTGTCGGCGTCGAGAATGGCAACCAGCGACACTTCCGGAATGTCCAGGCCTTCCCTCAGCAGATTGATGCCCACCAGCACATCGAAACTACCCAGGCGAAGGTCGCGGATGATCTCGACCCGCTCCACAGTGTCAATGTCAGAGTGCAGATACCGGACGCGTACGCCCTGCTCACCGAGAAAATCAGTGAGGTCTTCGGCCATGCGCTTGGTGAGGGTCGTGACCAGAACCCGGTCGCCAAGCGCTACCCGAGACCGAATTTCCGACAACAGGTCCTCGACCTGGGCACGCGCCGGCCGAACCTCGATTGCAGGGTCGATCAGACCGGTGGGCCGCACCACCTGCTCAACCACCTGGCCCGCCGTGCGGTGCTCGTAATCGGCGGGCGTGGCCGAGACGAAAACGCACTGCCGCATCTTGTGTTCGAATTCATCGAAGCGAAGCGGCCGGTTGTCGAGCGCCGAGGGCAGACGGAAGCCGTACTGCACCAGGGTTTCCTTGCGAGAACGGTCGCCTCGGTACATGCCGCCCAACTGGCCGATCGTGACGTGGCTTTCATCAATGATCATGAGCGCGTCGGCGGGCAGGTAATCGACCAGCGTGGGCGGCGGATCGCCAGGCCGCGCCCCGGACAAATGGCGGGAGTAGTTCTCGATGCCCTTGCAGAAACCAAGCTCCTGCAGCATTTCGAGATCGAAGCGCGTGCGCTGCTCCAGCCGCTGTGCTTCCAGGAGCTTGCCCTGAGACAAGAAAAACTCAAGCCGCTCGGCGAGCTCGGCCTTGATGGTGTCGAGCGCGCGCAGAATGGTAGCCCGGGGGGTCACGTAATGCGACGACGCATACACCACGAAACGCGGAATCTTCTGGCGCACGCGGCCGGTGAGCGGGTCAAAGAGCTGCAGAGACTCGATCTCATCGTCAAAAAGTTCGATGCGCAGCGCGAGCTCGGCGTGTTCAGCCGGAAAAATGTCGATCGTGTCGCCACGGACACGAAAGGTGCCTCGCGCAAACTCGGCTTCATTGCGTCGATACTGCATGGACACCAGCCGCTGCAGCAGTTCGCGCTGTCCAATGCGATCGCGGACCCGCAGCATGAGCCGCATGTCATGGTAGTCGGCAGGATTGCCGATGCCGTAAATGCAAGAGACCGTTGCCACGATGATGGTGTCGCGCCGTTCAAGCAGCGACTTGGTTGCTGACAGCCGCATCTGCTCGATATGGTCGTTGATCGAGGAATCTTTCTCGATGAACAGATCACGCTGGGGAACGTAGGCCTCGGGTTGGTAATAGTCGTAATACGAGACGAAATATTCGATTGCGTTTTCGGGGAAAAACTCGCGCATTTCGGCATAGAGCTGCGCAGCTAGCGTTTTATTCGGAGCGAGGACAAGTGCAGGCCGCCCCAACCGGGCAATGACATTGGCCATGGTGAAGGTCTTACCCGAACCGGTTACCCCCAAAAGGGTCTGAAAACTGAGACCGTCCCGCAGCCCCTGCTCGAGCGCATCGATGGCAGCGGGCTGATCGCCAGCCGGCGCAAACGGCCGGGCCAGCCGGAACGGGCTACCCGGAAACGTGAGCAGATTCGAACTGTCGTGAGCGAGATCGACCATCAGAAAAGAACCGTTCCTCTACCGTGATAGACTGACTTGCGAAGAGGCGGCCCCTGGTGAGCTGCCTGAACTCCTCGCTTTTTCATGTTACAAACCGCTCGTTCGCGCGCTGCAGTCTGCGTACATCTGATGTCCCGATTGCCCGAGTCACGAACTGGCTGCCGCCTTGCCGCAATGCAATACCACGCATCGCAACATCGATTTCTGCGCTGCAACAATGGCCTGACTGCAATCGGTCAGCCAAACCTGCAGACACGCTCCGCCCGACTATCTGACTAATCGGTAATTATCGCGCGCGCCCCCCCAAAAAGCTAGAGTAATGCACAATTCTTGTGCAGTTTCTTTAAGGCCAACTCTTTGCACTTCAATTAAATCAATCACTTAGACCTCATCATGACATCCTCCATGTTCGCCGCAGTCGAGATGGCCCCGCGCGATCCCATTCTTGGACTCACCGAATCGTTCAATGCCGACACCCGCCCCGCCAAGGTCAACCTCGGGGTAGGCGTCTATTACGACGACGACGGACGCGTGCCCCTTCTTGAGGCAGTGCGGGAGGCAGAAAGACAGCGCCTGGAGAAACAACCCCCCCGGGCTTATCTGCCCATCGAGGGGTTCGCTGCCTACAACCAGGCGGTCCAGAGCCTGCTCTTTGGCCCGGCCTCACCGCTCACCGGCGCAGGCCGTGTCGCCACGTTCGAGGCATTGGGCGGAACCGGCGGCCTGCGCATCGGTGCCGATTTTCTGCGTCGACTGTTGCCGACCGCCGAAGTCTGGATCAGCGATCCCAGCTGGGAGAATCACCGTGCGCTGTTTGAAGCCGCGGGTTTCAAGGTCAACGCCTACGCGTACTACGACGCCGCCAGTCATGGGGTCGATTTCAACGCGATGCGGGCATCACTTGAGGCCCTGCCTGCCGGGTCGATCGTGGTGCTGCATGCGTGTTGCCACAACCCCACCGGCGTCGACCTCAGCGCCGACCAGTGGTCACAAGTCGTCGACACGGTTCGGGCGCGCGGTCTGGTCGCGTTTCTCGACATGGCCTATCAGGGCTTTGGAGATGGCATTGCCGAGGACGCGCTCGCGCTCAACCTGTTTGCCGCTTCGGGCCTCAACTTTCTCGTTTCCAGCTCTTTTTCAAAATCGTTTTCCCTCTACGGCGAACGAGTGGGTGCGCTCTCCGTCGTCACCGCCGATCGAGACGAGACCGCTCGCGTCGTGAGTCAGGTGAAGCGCACTATCCGCACCAACTATTCGAGCCCACCCACACACGGGGCTGCGGTGGTGGCAGCGGTGCTGTCCACTCCCGCGCTACGGGCCACCTGGGAGCGCGAGCTTGCCACCATGCGAGAGCGCATTCGTGCCATGCGAAGTGGCCTCGTCGATCGCCTCAAGGCCCGAGGCGTCAACCGAGACTTCAGCTTCGTGATCCGTCAGCGCGGCATGTTTTCCTACTCGGGTCTGAACCGCGATCAGGTTGACGTCCTGCGTGAGCACTATGGCATCTACGCAATCAGCACCGGTCGCATCTGTCTGGCTGCGCTCAACTCGCGAAATATCGACTACGTGGCGGATTCCATCGCCAAGGTCCTGAGCAACCCCTGACCGGCACCCGTTTCTCATCATGGCTTGCCAGCCTCCTCCGCACTCTCTGTCAGCCGCGGTCTCCGCTTGGGTTGACCAACTGAACAGCGTCGCCCAGCTGGGTGACCCGGCCCGCGTGGCATGCCTGTTTGATGAAGACAGCCACTGGCGTGAGGCGTTGGCGCTCACCTGGTCGCTCACCACACTCAGCGGCCGCCAGGCACTCGCCGCCCCGCTCGCTCGCGGACTCGCAAGCATGCGCGCGCGGGACTTCCAGATTGATGAGAACCGCTCCCCACCACGCGTGGTCGAGCGAGCGGGCGTGCGCGCGGTCGAAGCCATCCTGAAGTTCGACACCGAAACCGGTGAGGCTGCCGCACTGCTGCGCCTCCGAGTGCTGCCTGACGGCGATATCTCGCGCACCGCCTGGACCTTGCACACCGCGCTCGAGGCGATTCGGGACCACGACGAGCAGACGCTTCGGGAGCGGCGCGAGGAACCCGTTTACCAGCGCGAATGGAACGGCCCCAATTGGCTTGAGCGTCGCAACATCGCTTCGCGGTTCGAGGATCGCGAACCGACGGTGCTGATTGTAGGGGGCGGCCACGCAGGGCTTTCAGTCGCAGCGCGGCTCAACCAGCTAGGCATCGACAATCTCGTCGTCGACCCGATGGAAAGAATCGGTGACAACTGGCGCAGACGTTATCGCGCGCTCAAGCTCCACAACCAGTTTCACAGCAATCACCTGCCCTACATGCCGTTTCCATCCACCTGGCAGCGCTATCTGCCGAAGGACCGGATCGCCAATTGGTTCGAGGCATACGTTGAGTGCATGGACATCCATTTCTGGACGCGCACTCGCCTGACCCGCGCCAGACGGTTTAACCGCTCGGAGCAACCGGACGGGGCCCTCGGCGACCACTGGGAAGCACATGTGCAGCGGGCCGACGGAACTGAGCGAGTGCTTCGACCGCGCCACATCATTCTTGCAACCGGCGTG
>CAMBZS010000085.1 GCA_945872335.1 Bordetella parapertussis
AGCACACCAACAAGGTCACGGGCTTTGTGGGTGGCGCGGGCAACCGGCCTTCGCCGATCTCCGACAAGGAGGTCGAGAAAATCATGGCCCAGATGCAGGAAGGGGTGGAAAAGCCCCGGCCCAAGACACTGTTCGAAGTGGGCGAAATGGTTCGTGTGAAAGAAGGCCCGTTCACCGACTTCAACGGCAATGTCGAGGAAGTCAACTACGACAAGAGCCGTCTGCGCGTGTCGGTGACCATTTTTGGCCGCGCCACGCCGGTGGAGCTCGAGTTCGGTCAGGTTGAAAAGGTCTGATCCGCATCGATCGAAACGTTTAGCGAATGGCGCCGCAAGGCGCATAGCCCCGGCAGTGCAGTCGCTGCGGGGGTCCGAGGAGCGCAAGTAAGCCGACCCGTTACCAAACGGTCATCCGAACGCGCGTTTGAACTCAAACCTGGAGACGCCAGATGGCGAAGAAGATCGTCGGCTTTGTGAAACTGCAGGTCCCTGCAGGCAAAGCCAATCCTGCACCCCCAATTGGTCCGGCGCTGGGTCAGCGCGGCCTGAACATCATGGAATTCTGCAAGGCTTTCAACGCCCAGACTCAGGGCGTGGAACCCGGTCTGCCCATTCCTGTGGTGATCACCGCCTACGCCGACAAGAGCTTCACCTTTGTGATGAAGACTCCGCCGGCCACGATTCTCATCAAGAAGGCGGCCAAGATCGACAAGGGGTCGCCCCGGCCGCACACCGACAAGGTGGGTTCCATTACGCGCCAGCAGGCTGAGGAAATCGCCAAGGCCAAAATGCCTGACCTTACCGCCGCCAACCTCGACGCTGCCGTGCGCACGATCGCTGGATCGGCCCGCAGCATCGGTATTACCGTGGAGGGGCTCTGATCATGGCCCGACTCAGCAAACGCGCCAAGGCCATCCGCGCCAAGGTCGAACCGCAGAAGGCCTACGCCTTGAACGCCGCGTTGTCGCTTGTCAAGGAATGCGCCACCGCCAAGTTCGATGAGTCCATCGACGTCGCCGTGCAGCTGGGCGTTGACGCGAAGAAGTCCGATCAGGTGGTTCGCGGCTCGGTGGTCCTGCCCGCTGGCACCGGTAAATCGGTTCGCGTGGCCGTTTTCACCCAGGGCGCCAAAGCCGATGAAGCGCGCGCCGCAGGCGCCGATATCGTCGGCATGGAAGACCTTGCCGAGCAGGTGAAGGCGGGCAACATCAATTTTGATATCGCGATTGCGTCGCCCGACGCCATGCGCGTGGTGGGCGGTCTCGGCCAGATCCTGGGTCCGCGCGGCCTCATGCCCAACCCGCGGGTAGGCACTGTCACCCCCGATGTGGCGGGCGCTGTGCGCAACGCCAAGGCCGGTCAGGTGCAGTACCGTACCGACAAGGCGGGCATTGTGCATGCCACGATCGGTCGCGCGTCCTTTGGCACCGAGCAGCTCGAAACCAACATCAAGGCACTGATCGACGCGCTCAATCGGGCGCGCCCCCAAAGCTCGAAGGGCATCTACCTGCGCAAGGTGGCCGTGTCGAGCACGATGGGCGTGGGCGTTCGCGTCGATCCGGCCGCTTTCTCGGCCGCCGCCAGTTAAGGAAAAGCGGGTTCCGGCGCAGTGGCTAAAGCTTGCTGCTCGCTGCTCTGGTTCCCGACGAGGTCATTAATGAACTTTGGGCCGCGGGTCCAGGTGCATCGTCTTCCCGGGTTGCCGGCTGGGTGGTGTGCAGGACCGGCGGGTTATCAAAGACCGTAGGGGGGTGAGCGGGCAGTCTGCCGCAAGCCTTTAATTCCGAAAGGTCCCTGCGCAGATGGCGCCCCCGAAGCGAGGATCAACGTGAACAGACCAGCCGTTTCAAGCGGGTTTGCAGCGGGTTCCCCGGTCGGTCGCCGTGTAGCAACTGAGGGCGCTCGCGGGGCGGGTGTCCGGTCGCGCAAAGGCGTGACCAATAACCGTCCCGAGGACGCTTTCGTTTAACCAGGGGAAGACCGTGGGTCTCAATCGAGAAGACAAGGCCGTCGTTGTCACGGAAGTCGCCGCCGAAGTGGCGAAGGCTTCCGCGATCGTGGTGGCCGAATACCGTGGTCTGAATGTTGGTGCAATGACAACGCTGCGCCGTCAGGCGCGCGAGTCGGGCGTTTACCTGCGTGTGCTCAAAAACACGCTGGCAAGGCGCGCGATCGCCGGCACGCCATTCGAGGGGCTGACCGACCAGCTGGCTGGTCCGCTCATCTATTGCATGTCGACCGATCCCGTGTCGGCCGCCCGCGTTCTCAACGACTTCGCCAAAGCCAACGACAAGCTGGTGCTGAAGGCGGGAGCCCTGCCCAATTCCGTGCTTGATGCACGGGGGGTCAAGGCGCTCGCCACCATGCCCAGCCGCGAGGCGCTGCTGGCAACGTTGCTGGGCACGATGCAGGCGCCGGTTGCCACGTTCGTCCGTACGCTCAACGAGGTGCCCGGCAAGTTCGTGCGCACGCTCGCAGCGCTGCGCGACGAGCGTGAGAAGGCAGCCGCCTAAGCGTCAGTCGAATCACCTAACGCATTCAGATTCTGCAAACCTTCAAGCATTTTTCGGAGTTACAACATGGCACTCAGCAAGAACGAAATCCTCGACGCGATCGGCGGCATGTCCGTGCTCGATCTGGCCGATCTCATCAAGATGATGGAAGAGAAGTTCGGCGTCTCGGCCGCCGCTGCCGCGGTTGCCGTGGCTGCCCCGGCTGCCGCCGCTGCCGCCCCGGCCGCTGAAGAGAAAACCGAATTCACCGTCGTTCTGAACGCCGCTGGCGAGAAGAAGGTCGAGGTGATCAAGGTTGTCCGCGCAGCCACCGGCCTGGGCCTCAAAGAAGCCAAGGATCTGGTTGACGGCGCGCCGAAACCCGTCAAGGAAGGCATCAGCAAGGCCGACGCCGAGGCGCTCAAGAAGCAACTCGAAGACGCCGGCGCCAAAGTCGAACTCAAGTAACGACCCGCTGGTTCCTTTCTTGCAGCAAGCGAATCGCCCGGACACCGGCCGCGCCATGCGCGGTTCGGTGGCTGGGTGTTTTCGTCTCGTTCTCCGTTGTCCCCGCTGACCCGCCCCGGGAGAGCCCATGGCCTACGCTTCCGCCTATTCGTTCACCGAAAAAAAGCGCATCCGCAAGAGTTTCGCCAAGCGGCGAGTCGTGCTCGATGTGCCGTACCTGCTCACGACGCAGATCGAGTCGTATGACCGGTTTCTGCAGTCCGCCGTGTCAACCGGCGAGCGGCAGGACGAGGGCCTGCAGGCCGCGTTCTCATCGATTTTCCCGATCGTCTCGCACAACCAGATGGCGCGGCTCGAGTTCGTCCACTATTCGCTGGGCAACTCGGCCTTCGACGTGAAGGAGTGCCAGCAGCGCGGCCTCACGTTCTGTGCGCCGCTGCGCGCTCGCGTCCGGTTGGTCATCATGGACCGCGAGGCGGCCAAGCCCACGGTGAAAGAAGTGAAGGAGCAGGAGGTTTATATGGGCGAAGTGCCGCTCATGACCGACACCGGCTCGTTCATCATCAATGGCACCGAGCGGGTCATCGTGTCGCAGCTCCACCGATCGCCTGGCGTGTTTTTCGAGCATGACCGCGGCAAGACCCACAGCTCGGGCAAGCTGCTTTTTTCCGCGCGCATCATCCCCTATCGCGGTTCGTGGCTCGACTTCGAGTTCGATCCCAAGGACATCCTCTATTTCCGCGTGGATCGGCGCCGCAAGATGCCGGTCACCATTCTGCTGAAGGCAATCGGCCTCAATCCCGAGCAGATCCTCGCGCACTTCTTCGTCTTCGACTCGTTCCGCCTCATGAATGACGGCGCGCAGCTCGAGCTCGTGCCCGACCGCCTGCGCGGTGACATCGCCCGTTTTGATATTGCCGATCGCGATGGCCGGGTGATCGTTGCCAAAGACAAGCGCATCAACGCCCGCCACATCCGCGAGATCGAAACCGCGGGCCTTAAGCATGTCTCGGTGCCCGACGACTACCTCATCGGCCGCACGCTGTCGCAGAGTGCGGTCGATCCTGATACCGGCGAAATCGTGGCGCGTGCCAACGACGAGATCACCGAAGACCTGCTGAAGAAGCTGCGCGCGGCCAACGTCCGCGAGTTCCGCACACTCTTTACCAATGACCTCGATCAGGGTCCCTACATTTCGCAGACCCTGCGGGTTGATGAAACCGCCGACCAGACGGCTGCGAGAATCGCCATCTACCGCATGATGCGCCCTGGCGAGCCGCCCACTGAAGAGGCAGTCGAGGCGCTCTTCAACCGCCTGTTTTACAGTGCCGATGCCTACGACCTGTCCAAGGTTGGCCGCATGAAATTCAACCGTCGCGTGGGCCGCGACGAGTCCATCGGTCCCATGACGCTCACCGATGACGATATTCTCGCGGTGATCAAGATTCTGGTGGATCTGCGTAACGGCAAGGGCGAGATCGACGATATCGATCACTTGGGTAACCGGCGCGTGCGCTGCGTGGGCGAGCTTGCCGAGAACCAGTTCCGTGCAGGGCTGGTTCGTGTCGAGCGCGCGGTCAAGGAACGCCTGGGCCAGGCCGAAACCGAAAACCTGATGCCGCACGATCTGATCAACAGCAAGCCGATCAGCGCGGCCATCCGCGAGTTCTTTGGCTCCAGCCAGCTCTCGCAGTTCATGGATCAGACCAACCCGCTGTCCGAAATCACCCACAAGCGGCGGGTGTCAGCGCTGGGTCCGGGCGGTCTCACTCGCGAGCGTGCAGGCTTCGAGGTGCGCGACGTGCACCCCACGCACTACGGCCGGGTGTGCCCGATCGAAACCCCCGAAGGCCCGAACATCGGCCTTATCAATTCACTCGCGCTTTACGCGCGCCTCAACGAATACGGCTTCCTCGAAACGCCCTACCGGAAGGCATCGGACAGCCGCGTCACCGACGAAATCCATTACCTGTCGGCGATCGAGGAAGGCCGCTACGTCATCGCCCAGGCCAACGCTGCGATGGACGGTGAGGGGCGTCTCACTGGCGATCTGGTGTCGGTACGAAAAGCGGGCGAGTCGGAGCTCACTTCGCCGGTCAACGTTCAGTACATGGACGTGGCGCCCACCCAGATCGTGTCGGTGGCGGCCTCGCTCATCCCGTTCCTCGAGCACGACGATGCCAACCGTGCGCTGATGGGTTCGAACATGCAGCGCCAGGCGGTGCCGTGTCTGCGCCCCGAGAAGCCGCTGGTGGGCACGGGCATCGAGCGCACCTGTGCGGTCGATTCCGGCACCGTGGTGACCGCGCGTCGGGGCGGCCTGGTCGACTATGTCGATGCCAACAGGATCGTGGTTCGTGTGAACGACGATGAAACCGTGGCAGGTGAGGTGGGCGTCGATATCTACAACCTCATCAAATACACCCGCAGCAACCAGAACACCAACATCAACCAGCGCCCCATCGTGAAGAAGGGCGACGTGATCGCGCGTGGCGATGTGGTGGCCGATGGCGCTTCCACCGATCTGGGCGAACTTGCGCTCGGCCAGAACATGCTGGTCGCGTTCATGCCCTGGAACGGCTATAACTTCGAAGATTCCATCCTCATCTCCGAGCGCGTGGTTGCCGACGACCGCTACACCTCGATCCATATCGAGGAGCTGTCGGTGCTTGCCCGCGACACCAAGCTCGGTCCCGAGGAAATCACCCGCGACATCTCCAACCTGTCCGAAGGCCAGCTTGCACGGCTCGACGACTCGGGTATCGTCTTCATCGGTGCCGAGGTGCTGGCGGGCGATGTGCTGGTGGGCAAGGTCACGCCCAAGGGCGAAACCCAGCTCACCCCTGAAGAAAAGCTGCTGCGCGCCATCTTCGGCGAGAAGGCCTCCGATGTGAAGGACACATCGCTGCGCGTGCCCTCGGGCATGAGCGGCACGGTGATCGATGTGCAGGTGTTCACTCGCGAGGGCATTCAGCGTGACAAGCGCGCGCAGTCGATCATCGACGATGAACTTAAGCGCTATCGCCTCGACCTGAACGATCAGCTGCGCATTGTGGAAAACGATGCCTTCGAGCGGATCGAGCGCCTGCTGGTCGGCAAAGCCGTCAACGGCGGCCCGAAGAAGCTCGCCAAGGGCGCGCTGGTGACTTCCGAGTATCTGGCCGACCTTGACCGCTATCACTGGTTCGAGGTGCGCCTGGCCGATGAAACCGCAGCGAGCCAGCTCGAGGCGCTGCGTGAGTCCATCGAACAGAAGCGTCATCAGTTCGACCTCGCCTTCGAGGAAAAGCGCAAGAAGCTGACCCAAGGCGACGAACTCCCCCCGGGCGTCCTCAAGATGGTCAAGGTGTACCTCGCCGTCAAACGCCGGCTGCAGCCAGGCGACAAGATGGCGGGTCGTCACGGCAACAAGGGCGTGGTCTCGCGCATCGTGCCGGTCGAAGACATGCCCTACATGGCCGATGGCACGTCGGTCGACATCGTGCTCAATCCGCTGGGCGTACCTTCGCGGATGAACGTGGGCCAGATCCTGGAGACGCACCTGGGCTGGGCAGCCAAGGGCGTGGGCATCCGGATCGGCGAAATGCTGCAGCGCGAGGCGCGTGCTGTCGAGCTGCGGCAGTTCCTCGACCGCATCTACAACACCAGCGGCCAGAAAGCCGATCTCGAGGCGCTCACCGATCCCGAGGTGGTCGAGCTCTGTTCGAATCTGCGGCACGGTCTGCCGTTTGCGACGCCGGTGTTCGACGGCGCCTCCGAGCCTGAAATCCATCAGATGCTCGACATTGCCTATCCGGACAACGACGCGCGCACCCAGCTGGTGGGCTTCACCCCCAGCAAGACGCAGGTGCGGCTGCACGATGGCCGTACGGGCGATGCTTTCGACCGCGCAGTCACCGTGGGCTACATGCACATGCTGAAGCTTCATCACCTGGTCGATGACAAGATGCATGCGCGCTCCACCGGCCCCTACTCGCTCGTCACCCAGCAGCCGCTGGGCGGCAAGGCGCAGTTTGGAGGACAGCGTTTCGGCGAGATGGAAGTGTGGGCGCTCGAAGCCTACGGCGCCTCCTACATGTTGCAGGAAATGCTCACCGTGAAATCCGACGACGTGAATGGGCGTACCAAGGTCTACGAGAACCTGGTCAAGGGCGAGCACGCGATCGACGCCGGCATGCCGGAATCGTTCAACGTGCTGGTGAAAGAAATCCGATCGCTCGGCATCGACATCGATCTCGAGCGCAACTGAGCCACGGAGGAAAGCTGCGATGAAAGCACTGCTCGATCTGTTCAAACAGGTTCAGGAAGAAGAGCACTTTGACGCGATCAAGATCGGTCTGGCCTCGCCAGACAAGATCCGCTCCTGGTCGTTCGGCGAGGTGAAAAAACCCGAAACCATCAACTACCGCACCTTCAAGCCCGAGCGCGATGGCCTGTTCTGCGCCAAGATCTTCGGGCCGATCAAGGACTACGAGTGCCTGTGCGGCAAATACAAGCGCCTGAAGCACCGTGGCGTCATCTGCGAGAAGTGCGGCGTCGAGGTCACGCTCGCCAAGGTGCGTCGTGAGCGCATGGGGCACATCGAGCTTGCCTCGCCCACCGCGCATATCTGGTTCCTGAAGTCACTGCCGTCGCGTCTGGGCATGGTGCTCGACATGACGCTGCGCGATATCGAGCGCGTGCTCTATTTCGAAGCCTTTGTCGTGATCGAGCCGGGACTCACCCCGCTTAAGCGCTGCCAGATCATGACCGAGGACGACTACATCGCCAAGTGCACCGAATATGGCGATGACTTCCGCGCACTCATGGGCGCCGAGGGTGTGCGCGAGCTGCTGCGTACCATCGACATCGATCGCGAAATCGAAACCCTGCGTCGCGACCTCGAAGCCACCGGCTCGGAAGCCAAGATCAAGAAGATCGCTAAGCGCCTGAAGGTGCTTGAAGGCTTCCAGCGGTCCGGCATCAAGCCCGAGTGGATGGTGATGGACGTGCTGCCGGTGCTCCCGCCGGAGCTGCGTCCGCTGGTGCCGCTAGATGGCGGCCGGTTTGCCACCTCCGACCTCAATGACCTCTATCGTCGGGTCATCAACCGCAACAACCGCCTGAAGCGCCTGCTCGAGCTGAAAGCGCCCGAGATCATCGTACGCAACGAAAAGCGCATGCTCCAGGAAGCGGTAGATTCGTTGCTCGACAACGGTCGTCGCGGCAAGGCCATGACGGGCGCGAACAAACGGGCGCTCAAGTCACTTGCCGACATGATCAAGGGCAAGGGCGGTCGCTTCCGTCAGAACCTGCTTGGCAAGCGCGTCGATTACTCGGGCCGCTCAGTGATCGTGGTGGGTCCGCAGCTCAAACTCCATCAGTGCGGTTTACCCAAGCTGATGGCGCTCGAGCTCTTCAAGCCCTTCATCTTCCACAAGCTCGAACTGATGGGTGTGGCCACCACCATCAAGCAGGCGAAGAAATTCGTCGAGAATCAGGAGCCCATCGTCTGGGACATCCTCGAAGAAGTCATTCGCGAGCATCCGGTGCTGCTCAACCGCGCCCCCACGCTCCACCGCCTCGGCATCCAGGCGTTCGAGCCGGTGCTGATCGAGGGCAAGGCCATTCAGCTGCACCCGCTGGTCTGCGCGGCCTTTAACGCCGACTTCGACGGCGACCAGATGGCCGTTCACGTGCCGCTTTCGATCGAGGCGCAGCTCGAAGCGCGTACGCTCATGCTGGCTTCCAACAACGTGCTCTTCCCCTCCAACGGCGAACCGTCGATCGTGCCGTCGCAGGACATCGTGCTTGGGCTCTACTACACCACGCGCGAGAAGGTCAATGCGCGCGGCGAAGGCATGGTCCTGTCAGATGTGGGTGAGGTGCATCGCGCCTATGACAACGGTCGGGTCGAGCTCGGCACGCGCATCACCGTGCGCCTGTTCGAGCACCAGAAAGACGCCGAAGGAAACCTCACGCCGGTTTTGCGCCGCGTCGAGACCACGGTGGGTCGGGCGCTGCTATCGGAAATTCTGCCCAAAGGCCTGTCTTTCGACTTGATGAACAAGGCGCTGAAGAAAAAAGAGATCTCGCGCCTCATCAATGCCTCGTTCCGCCGCTGCGGTCTTCGCGATACCGTCATCTTCGCTGACCAGCTGATGCAGAACGGGTTCCGGCTCGCCACCCGTGCCGGCATCTCCATTGCGATCGACGACATGCTGGTGCCGCCACAGAAGCAGGGCATCCTGGAAGCGGCCGAAGCCGAGGTGAAAGAGATCGAACAGCAGTACACCTCGGGTCTGGTCACCCAGGGCGAGCGCTACAACAAGGTAGTTGATATCTGGGGCCGTGCCGGCGATCTCGTGGGCAAGGCCATGATGGAGCAGCTCGCAACCGAGCCGGTGGTGAACCGTCAGGGCAAGACCGTGCCGCAGGAGTCGTTCAATGCTATCTACATGATGGCCGACTCCGGCGCGCGTGGATCGGCTGCGCAAATCCGTCAGCTCGCCGGTATGCGCGGCCTGATGGCCAAGCCTGATGGCTCGATCATCGAAACCCCCATCACGGCAAACTTCCGCGAGGGGCTCAACGTTCTGCAGTACTTCATCTCCACGCACGGTGCGCGGAAGGGTCTGGCCGATACGGCGTTGAAGACCGCCAACTCGGGCTACCTCACCCGCCGTCTGGTTGATGTCACGCAAGACCTGGTGGTCACCGAAGACGATTGCGGCACCGCCAACGGCGTATGGATGAAAGCCCTGATCGAGGGTGGTGAAGTGATCGAGGCGCTCCGTGACCGGATTCTCGGGCGCGTGGCCGCAAGCGATGTGGTCAATCCCGAGACCCAGGAAACGCTCTACGAGAACGGCACGCTGCTCGATGAGACCTCGGTCGAGGAGATCGATCGGCTAGGCATCGACGAGGTGCGCGTGCGCACACCGCTTACGTGCGAAACCCGCTACGGCCTCTGCGCCAAGTGCTACGGACGCGATCTGGGCCGCGGCGTGAAGGTGAACTCGGGCGAAGCGGTCGGGGTGATTGCTGCGCAGTCGATCGGCGAGCCGGGCACACAGCTCACGATGCGCACCTTCCACATCGGTGGCGCGGCCTCTCGCGCGGCCGTGGTGAGCAACGTGGAAGCGCGCTCCAACGGCACTGTCCGCTTTGCCATGACCATGCGCTATGTGACCAACGCCAAGGGCGAGCAGATCGTGATTTCACGCTCTGGCGAGGTTACGATCACAGACGATAACGGCCGTGAGCGCGAACGCCACAAGGTTCCTTACGGCGCCACGCTCATGGTGCTCGACGGTCGGGCCGTCAAGGCCGGCGCGCAGATTGCCACCTGGGACCCCCTCACCCGCCCCATCATCAGCGAGTACGCGGGCACGGTGAAGTTCGAAAATGTCGAGGAAGGCGTCACCGTTGCCAAGCAGATCGACGAGGTCACGGGTCTGTCCACGCTGGTGGTGATCGATGCCAAGCGGCGTGGCAGCACGGTGAAGACCGTGCGCCCGCAGGTGAAGCTCATCAACGAAGCGGGCGAAGAGGTGCGTATCGCCGGTACCGACCACGCGGTGACCATCGGCTTCCCAGTGGGGGCGCTGATTTCGGTGCGTGACGGTCAGCAGGTGGGCGTGGGCGAGTTCCTCGCCCGTATCCCGCTCGAGTCGCAGAAGACCCGTGACATCACCGGCGGTCTGCCGCGCGTGGCCGAGCTGTTCGAGGCGCGTGCGCCCAAGGATGCGGGCATGCTGGCAGAAGTCACCGGCACGGTATCGTTCGGCAAGGACACCAAGGGCAAGCAACGCCTGGTGATCACCGACCTCGACGGCAACGCGCACGAGTTCCTGATCCCCAAGGACAAGAACGTGCTTGTGCACGACGGTCAGGTGGTGAACAAGGGCGAGATGATCGTCGATGGTCCGGCCGATCCGCACGACATCCTGCGGCTGCTTGGCATCGAGGCGCTTGCGCGCTACATCGTGGACGAAGTCCAGGATGTCTATCGTCTGCAGGGCGTGAAGATCAACGACAAGCACATCGAGGTGATCGTGCGGCAGATGCTGCGTCGGGTGCAGATCACCGATCCGGGCGACGCGCCGTTCATCACGGGCGAGCAGGTTGAGCGCTCCGAGATGCTCGACGAAAACGACAAGGCGGTTGAAGCCGGCAAGCGCCCGGCGTCGCACCTCAATCTGTTGCTTGGCATCACCAAGGCGTCGCTCTCGACCGATTCGTTCATCTCGGCGGCCTCGTTCCAGGAAACCACCCGGGTACTCACCGAGGCGGCCATCATGGGCAAGCGCGACGACCTGCGCGGTCTGAAGGAAAACGTGATCGTCGGCCGTCTGATTCCTGCCGGCACGGGCCTCGCCTTCCATCGGGCCCGCAAGGCCAAGGAGGCGGCCGAGGCGCAGGAGCAGGCTGCACTTGCAGCCGCTGAGGCGCTGTTCGAACCGGTGCCGTCGGATGCCGGGTCGGAGGCTGAGGCGGCGGGCGACGCGACCGCCTGAGATAGGCCGTGTGGCAGACGGGCGCGCCGCGAAGCGGTCCGTCCGCCGCGCGCTTGCCTCGGGCATCCGTCGGTGGTCTTTGCGCCGCCACATCGGGAGACGGAGTAAATCCGTCAACCGAATCGGCCGTCAGCTTGTCAGAGAGCTCGTTTCGTCCTACACTTGAAGGCTTTTCGCCTGAGAAAAGGTTTTCGATGCAGCGCAGGGCTAGGCCTCGCAAGGCGTCGTTAATCTGAAGATTGAGTTAAAAGGTTTAGTCAAGGATCTTTCATGCCAACCATTAACCAGCTGGTGCGCCAGGGTCGCGAATCCGCGGCGGTCAAAAGCAAGAGCCCGGCGCTTGCCAACTGTCCTCAGCGCCGTGGCGTTTGCACGCGCGTCTACACCACGACCCCGAAGAAGCCCAACTCGGCACTGCGCAAGGTTGCCAAAGTTCGCCTCACCAATGGGTTTGAAATCATCTCCTACATTGGCGGTGAAGGCCACAATCTGCAGGAGCACTCGGTGGTGCTGATCCGCGGCGGCCGCGTAAAGGATCTGCCTGGCGTGCGGTATCACATCGTCCGGGGTTCGCTCGACCTGCAGGGCGTGAAAGACCGTAAGCAATCGCGCTCGAAATACGGTGCAAAGCGTCCCAAGAAGGGTTGAGCGCTCCGTCGCGCCGCTCAGGTGGCGCGCGCCCCGGCCCGCCCTGCGGTTGCCGGCAGGTTTCAAGGTTCAGGAGAATTGGCAGCTGTTCGCCGCCGATTCATTTCATGGGGTCAGGTCCACTCTGGGTCTGGCTCCAGTAAGCGGCAGTGCCCGTCGGCAGCCCGCCGGTTCGGTTGCACCGCCAGGCAAGGCGGGTTTCGTCCCGCCTGCCAGCTGAATAGAGAGGTGTGATATGCCCCGTCGTCGCGAAGTTCCCCGCCGCGAGATCCTTCCCGATCCGCTCTACTCGAGCGTGGAAGTCTCGAAATTCGTCAACGTTCTCATGCTGGACGGCAAAAAAGCGGTCGCCGAGCGCATGCTCTATGGCGCGCTCGAGCAGATCAAGAGCCGTTCGGGCAAAGACCCGATCGAGGTCTTCGGTCAGGCTCTCCACAACGTGCGCCCCATGGTCGAGGTGAAAAGCCGTCGGGTTGGCGGTGCCAACTACCAGGTGCCGGTTGAGGTTCGCCCGGTACGCCGTACGGCGCTTGCCATGCGGTGGCTGCGCGAGGCGGCCAAGAAACGGGGCGAAAAATCGATGGGCCAACGCCTGGCCAACGAGCTGATGGAAGCATCCGAGAACCGCGGCGGCGCCGTCAAGCGCCGCGACGAGGTGCATCGGATGGCTGAGGCCAACAAGGCCTTCGCGCACTTCCGCTTCTGAGCTCCGAGGCGCTGCGGTTGTCACACGATCGTCATCGCGCGGCGCAATCCTGAACAGTTTGCTCCGCGTCTGCGCTTCCCGCACAGCCCAGCGCCCGCATCAACCCCTCGACAAGAGTCTCCATCATGGCCCGCAAGACCCCGATTGATCGGTATCGCAACATCGGTATTTCCGCCCACATCGACGCCGGAAAGACCACGACCACTGAACGCATCCTCTACTACACCGGCGTCAACCACAAGATCGGTGAAGTTCACGACGGGGCGGCCACGATGGACTGGATGGAGCAGGAGCAGGAGCGCGGCATCACGATCACGTCGGCCGCCACCACGTGCTTCTGGAAGGGCATGGACATGTCCTATCCTGAGCATCGCATCAACATCATCGACACGCCCGGGCACGTTGACTTCACCATCGAGGTTGAGCGTTCAATGCGAGTGCTCGACGGCGCCTGCATGGTGTATTGCGCGGTGGGCGGTGTGCAGCCCCAGTCCGAAACTGTCTGGCGTCAGGCCAACAAATACGGCGTGCCCCGTCTCGCGTTCGTGAACAAGATGGACCGCGTAGGCGCCAACTTCTTCAAGGTACATGACCAGATGCGCGCCCGTCTGCGCGCCAACCCCATTCCCATCCAGGTTCCCATCGGCGCCGAGGAAAACTTCAAGGGCGTGGTCGACCTGGTTCGCATGAAGGCCATCTACTGGGATGACGCCTCGCAGGGCATGAAATTCCAGCTCGAAGACGTTCCGGCCGAGCTTGCCGACGTCTGCGAAGAGTGGCGCGAAAAAATGATCGAGGCCGCGGCCGAGGCCAACGAAGATCTGATGAACCGCTACCTCGAAGGCGGTGAGCTGTCGATCGAAGACATCAAGTACGGCATCCGCCAGCGCACCATCGCCGGCGAAATCGTTCCCATGCTGTGCGGCACCGCCTTCAAGAACAAGGGCGTGCAGGCCATGCTCGATGCCGTGATCGACTTCCTGCCCTCGCCGGTGGACATTCCGCCGGTCAAGGGCACCGATGAAGACGAGAAGGATCTGCTCCGCAAGGCTGACGATGGCGAAAAATTTGCGGCGCTAGCGTTCAAGCTCATGACCGACCCCTTCGTGGGCCAGCTCACGTTCATCCGCGTGTACTCCGGTGTGCTCAATTCGGGCGACACCATTCTGAACGCGGTGAAGGGCAAGAAGGAGCGTATTGGCCGCCTGCTCCAGATGCACGCCAATCAGCGCGAAGAAATCAAGGAAGTGCGGGCGGGTGATATCGCTGCTTGCGTCGGTCTGAAAGACGTCACCACGGGTGAGACGCTCTGCGACCCCGATGCGCACATCATGCTCGAGCGCATGGAGTTTCCCGAGCCTGTCATTTCCCAGGCGGTCGAACCCAAGACAAAAGCCGACCAGGAAAAGATGGGCATCGCACTGGGGCGCCTCGCCCAGGAAGACCCCTCGTTCCGTGTCCGAACCGACGAAGAGTCGGGTCAGACGATCATCTCCGGGATGGGGGAACTCCACCTCGAGATTCTGGTCGACCGCATGAAGCGCGAGTTTGGCGTGGAAGCGTCAGTCGGCAAACCGCAGGTGGCCTATCGCGAGACCATCCGCAAGATCGTCGACGAGGTTGAAGGCAAATTCATCAAGCAGTCGGGTGGCCGCGGTCAGTACGGGCATGTGGTGCTCAAGGTCGAGCCGCTCGAGCCGGGTGGCCCCAACTTTGAGTTTGTCGACGCGATCAAGGGCGGGGTGGTTCCGCGCGAATTCATTCCGGCGGTCCAGAAGGGGATCGAGGAAACGCTGCCGGCGGGTGTGCTGGCGGGCTATCCGGTTGTCAACGTGAAGGCCACGCTTCATTTTGGCTCCTACCACGACGTTGACTCCAACGAAAATGCCTTCAAGCAGGCCGCTTCCATGGCGTTCAAGGAAGGCATGCGTCGCGCAAGCCCGGTGCTGCTCGAGCCCATGATGTCGGTGGAGGTGGAAACGCCTGAAGACTATGCCGGCACGGTGATGGGTGACCTGTCTTCACGGCGCGGCATGGTGCAGGGCATGGAAGACATGGTGGGCGGCGGCAAGGCGATTCGCGCCGAGGTGCCGCTAGCTGAAATGTTCGGCTACTCCACGACGTTGCGCTCGCTCACCCAGGGACGCGCCACGTACACCATGGAATTCAAGCATTACTCGGAAGCACCCAAGAACGTTGCCGAGGCGGTGATTTCGGCACGCGGCAAGTAAGCAGCAGGCGGGCAAGGCCGGACCTCGCGCCCGCCGGCACTACACACACACGATATTCGGAGCGTAGAGATGGCAAAAGGCAAGTTTGAGCGTACGAAGCCCCACGTGAACGTGGGTACGATCGGGCACGTGGATCACGGCAAGACGACGTTGACGGCGGCGATCACGACGGTGCTGTCGATGAAGT